>JAVCCJ010000096.1 GCA_030765585.1 Candidatus Zapsychrus exili
AAATGGATATGATTGATTTAGAAAACACTAAGTTTACTTTTTATGGTGATTTACTTGGAACAGCAAAACTTTACAATATAAATGAACAATTGGCCAAGAGAAAATTGGACAATTTTTATGATATAGTTTTTAATAAATTTAAGACAATCGAAAGTGAAGAAGGAATTAAGGGATGGCTTTTTAGCGATTCTTTTTTTGTAACAGGGACAAAATTACGTAAAGCAATAGAAATTATAGGTGCAATATATTATAGTCTTTTTCATGAAGATATCTATTTAAGAGGAGCAATTGTCGGAGGGGAACTAGAGTTTGACCCTAAAATAGAATTAAGTAATTTAACAAAACAGCTCCCCAAAACCGATGTTTTATTTAGAGCTGTTACCTTGGAAAAGAGTGTAAAGGGGATTAGATTTGTAATAGAAAAGAATTTAGCAATAAGGATGCTTCCTAAAGAATGGCTGACAGATGACTTATACAAAAACAATGTAACGCTGGAAGGGTATGGAAAATATGATTTCAGAAGAAAAATTGTTTTATCTTCCGAATGGCACGCCTATGAGTACCTTTGGTCTTTCCATTTGAACCCTTCAGAGCTTTTTAGTGATGGAGTGGCGAAGTTTATACGTAGACTAAATATAAGTCCCTACGAGGTAATAGAAGAAAAGTTGTTACAAGTACCAAAGGATGTAAGGATTCATTTGGAAGAAACTAAAGGATTACTTAAAAGATCTTCGCTTAGATTTGTTATTACCGACAACGCTTTAAACTTATTCAACAGACAATAAGTTATAATAGATATTATTATTAATTATAAGCTTAACGAACTCGTCCTTAAAGGCGAGCCAATATGCGGGAAACCCTCTCGTCAAATTTTTTTGATGCAGAGGGCTTTTTACTTGTGATATAATATTTTTTAGGAGGGAAAGATAATGAATATAGGAGTTGTCATTTCAAATAATGATGTTGAAACCTGCTGGAACGCTCTTCGATATGCTAATTTTTGCTTATCCCAGAAAGATGAAGTTAAAGTTTTCTTTATGGGTAAAGGAGTAGAATACCAAAAGGTTAGCACGGAGAAGTTTAATACAGTTGAACAAGCAGAGAAACTGATGCAGGCTGGAGGCAAAATACATGCCTGTGGTAGTTGTATTAAATCAAGAGACCAAGATGGTTCTGAAATGTGCCCTATTTCTACAATGAAAGATATGTATGATATAGTGAAAGAAAGCGATAAGGTTGTTACCTTTTAAGGCTCAGTTGCAACAAGCCGCTTTTGTCCGTGAGCCGTTCTTTTAATTCTAAAGGTAAACTCATCCCTGAATGTAGCTTGATGAGTGAACGTATCGGGGAGCCATCGTCGAAACCCCTTGTAACTAAATAAGTTGCAAGGGGTTTTTGTTTGAGATATAATAAAAAATAAAGTTGGAAAGAGGGGGATAAGTTATGAATTGGAAAATATTTCTAGCAACATTTACGGCAGTATTCTTTGCAGAACTTGCAGATAAAACTCAATTCGTAGGGCTTGGAATGTCCGCCAAGTCAGGAAAACCATTAACGGTCTGGGTTGGTTCTATTTCAGCTTATATCATTGTTACTGCTGTTACAGTTCTAATCGGGGCAACTTTAGGGAAGTATATTAAGCCAGAATTGATAAAATATTGTGGAGCATCATTATTTATAATAATGGGTATATTGATGTTTTTAGGAAAAGTTTAACTAATCCCCAGCTCTTTATATATAATAATATTATATATTGTTATTAATATTAATTATAAGCTCGACAAATTCGTCCTTAAAGGCGAGCCAATATTTGTAACTCGTTGTAATTTAATAAGTTACAACATAAAGAGTCTATCTATTTTAGGTAGACTCTTTTTTTGTTGACCAAAAACTGGAGACGTGTTATATTATTATGCACATATGTGCATAACTAAGGAATTGTTAGATGAGACCCAAGAAAACACGATGGATTAAATGTAAGCCAGACGAAAGATGTTTCAGACCTAAATGCAAGCCTGTAAAGCAGCTTGAAGGCGTAACTGTATCTCTTGATGAATTTGAAGCTATCAGGCTGGCTGATTTAGAAGGACTTACGCAGGAACAGATTGCTAAAATGATGAAAGTGCATCGCTCTACTGTTGCAAGGATGCTTCAATCTGCACATCTAAAAGTTGCTGATGCATTGGTAAATATTAAGGCAATTAAAATTGAAGGTGGTTGTTGTAAGTCAGAGGAGTAATTTATCATGAAAAAACATCTCAAGTCATTTTTTATAATAGCTGGTTTTATTTTGTGTTACTTCCTGCCGCTAAAGCAAATAAACTTGTCTGGTCCGTTATTTGAATCTTTGGCGTTAGTCAAGTGGTATGCGAGAGAGCATGTCCTTTTATGCCTTGTTCCTGCGTTCTTTATCGCAGGAGCAATATCAATCTTTGTTAGCCAAGCATCTGTTGTTAAATACTTTGGTGCGAAAGCTAATAAGTTTTTAGCTTATAGTGTCGCTTCAATTTCTGGGACAATTCTTGCAGTATGCTCTTGCACAGTTTTGCCACTTTTTTCGGGTATATACAAAAGAGGGGCGGGAATAGGTCCTGCCACAGCATTTCTTTATTCAGGTCCTGCAATAAATGTTTTAGCAATAATAATGACAGCTCGTGTTCTTGGTTGGGAATTAGGAGTAGCAAGAGGAGTTGGAGCAATTGTTTTTAGCGTTATTATAGGTTTTTTAATGCATTTAATCTTTATCAAAGAAGAAAGGAACAAGGATTCTGCCGCCGATTTAATTGTTGAAGAAGTTAAAGAAAACAGGTCTTTACTTCAAAATGGTTTATATTTCGCATCAATGGTAGCTTTTCTTGTTTTTGCAAATTGGGCTAAACCTCAAAGTGGAGAAATGGGTCTATGGAGTCTTATATTCAGCATGAAATGGTATCTATCAGGATTCTTGCTACTTAGTCTAAGTGCTATGCTGATGAAGTGGTTCAAAAAGGATGAGCTGAAGGGTTGGGTATCGGCTTCTATAGGGTTTGCTCACCAAATGCTACCCTTACTTCTAATCGGAGTCATAGTCGCTGGTGTTTTGTTAGGTCGCCCAGGAGAAGAAGGATTAATACCTTCATGGGTAATTGCAAAGTCTGTAGGCGGTAATTCTTTGTTGTCTAATTTCTTTGCTTCAATAGTCGGTGCTTTCATGTATTTTGCTACGCTTACAGAAGTCCCAATTTTACAGGGTCTCATAGGTTCTGGTATGGGAAAAGGTCCAGCATTGGCACTTTTATTAGCAGGACCAGCACTAAGTTTGCCCAACATGCTAGTTATTAGAGGTGTCCTGGGAACTCAAAAGACAGTAGTATATGTCAGCTTGGTAGTCATCATGGCTACTATAAGCGGTATTATTTTTGGAGTTATGGTTGGTTAATGTTGGAGGTAAGGGATGAAAATTGAGATTCTTGGAACGGGATGTCCGAAATGTAAGCAATTGTATGAAAACACCAAATCAGCGGTTGAGCAAGCTGGCGTAGAAGCAGAAATAGTAAAGGTGGAGGATATATCTAAAATAACGGATTATGCTGTTATGATGACCCCTGCTGTAGTTGTTGATGGTGTGGTTAAATCATCTGGTAAAGTATTATCGCCAGAAGAAATTAAAGCGTTTTTACAATAAAAATAGGAGTGTTAATTATGAAAGCGAAACTGACAGTTATAGCATTATACTTAGTTACATTGCTAAGTAGCCCTGCTACCTTTGCAGCGGAAGGCTCCAGCGTTGTTGCTACTTACTTTCATACAACATTTCGTTGTGTTTCTTGTCATAAAATTCAAAACTTCACTGAAGAAGCCTTGCGAAAAGGGTTCGCAAGGGAACTTGCCTCTGGAAGATTGAAGTATCGGGTTATAAATATAGAAGAACCAGGAAATGAGCATTATGTCCAAGATTATAGTTTATACACTAAATCAGTGGTTCTTTCTCTGCAAAAAGATGGTAAAGAAGTTGGGTTCAAGAACCTTGATAAAGTCTGGCAGCTTTTGAACGATAAGGATAAGTTTGTTTCGTATATTGAGAATGAAACAAAATCATTTTTAGATTCTAACTAACAGGAGTCTGTTATGCTTGCATTAGTTTCGGCACTTTGGTTGGGGATATTAACATCTATCAGTCCATGTCCACTTGCATCAAATATAGCAGCTATTTCATTCCTTTCTAAAAAGATAAATCACCCTAAAGATGTAATGATGTCAGGGATTGCCTATACACTGGGCAGGGTCTTGACATATACAGTAATTGGTATTCTTATTATAACTTCTCTGGCAGGAGTGCCAGTCATAGCCAAGTTCCTTCAAAAATATATGAATATAATACTTGGACCGCTACTTATAGTTGTAGGGTTGTTTCTCTTAGAGGTTTTTAAGTTTAGTTTTTCAGGACTTTCTTTATCACATGAGAAGCAGACTAAATTGGCCGATTCTGGTTTAAAAGGCGCTTTTGTTTTAGGTGTCGTTTTTGCTTTGTCATTCTGCCCAATTTCAGCTGGTCTTTTTTTTGGTAGTCTTATACCTTTGGCACTAAATAATAATTTTGGTGTTATTTTTCCAGTCATGTTTGGCATCGGAACAGGGTTACCCGTAATTTTATTTGCCCTGGCAGTAGCTTTTGGGTTTTTTGCTATATCACATCTATTTAAAAGACTGACAGAGATAGAAAAATATACAAGGAAAATTACAGGCGGTATTTTTGTTATAGTTGGAGCATATTTTATTTGGAACTATATTATTGTTCCCTTGCTATAATAGTAGAGTTCGGGATGAAATTAGAGATCTTGTAAACGATATGCCAGATAACTTGGTTAAGCAAGAATCAACGACTCACTGAAGATTTGTTGAGTATTTTCCTCATTTAACCAGTTGCGAAACTCATCCAATGCGGGGAGCCATTGACTTCTTAACCCTCTGTGATAAAATATATTGCAGAGGGTTTTCGATTTCATTGTTACCGTTTTGAAATGGAAGTTGTATAGTTAAAAAACAAATGAGCGTAATAGAAAAAGCTTTAGAACTTCTGAAATCAAGAGAATTTGTTGCAGTGGCTACGGCTGATAAAGGAGGAAAACCCAATTCTGCTCCTAAATTATTATTAAAAATAGATGGCGGAATAGTTTATTTTATCGATTACGGTATAGGTAGAACCGCTGACAATCTGAAAGTTAATCCAGAATTTTCTTTGTCATTTATTGATGTCAATTCTCTTTTTGGGTATAGGTTAAATGGCAAAGTGGAAATCATTGAAAAAGGCAAGATTTATGACGAGGGCCTAAAAAAGTTAAGGGGAAAAGAAACAAAGCTTACTGTAGAGCGTATTGTTGAAGGAGTGCACGTTGGTAAAGCACATAAAGACTTTGAACTGGGATTTTCTAATCGCTTGCTAATATATAAGGTTAAGATTGAAGAAGGTTGTGAGATAAGTCCTCGCGGTGTAATAAAACGGAAAAGCAGATTACGGATATAACAAGACCTTTAGGTGATCATGGTAAGTTCTTGGTATTGTTTTTCGGTTTCTCCCAAACACAGCCAGTTGCGAAACTCATCCTTAAAGGCGAGCCACTATTTCATAACTTATTTAATTACAATAAGTTATATGAAAGATTCTGTCTGTAATAAATCCCGAGCAAATTTTGCTTGGGATTTATTGTTTTAGGAAGCACAATACATTGGTTACAGTTCTCCGATTGGATTGAGAAACGGTCTGTAATGCTATATTGTAAAGGGGAAAAATGAATAATAGTTCTTGGTTCTCTCAGATTTCATTTAAGCAACGGATTTGGTTGTTTGCGACTGTGGCAGGAATGCTTGCGATTGCAACTCTTGGGATTTTGCTGGGTTCATCAAGTAAGCCAAAGGAATCAATTGATTTCAACGTTAGTATGTCTATCCAAGACATTGCTCCCAAGCTTAGAGTTACAGGTAAAGGTCTTACTCGCGAACTTGAATTACCGATTGATATTTCCCAAAAAAAGCCTCTCAATTTATTAAAGGTAACGGACAAAGAGCTTCATCATGCCGCTGAACACATTCTTTCTCATCGTGATAGTATACTTAAATATTATATTTATGCGGCATTGGTATTATTTGGCCTCGTTTTTCTCACTAAACTAGGACGACCGGATGGGTCCAACGTCAAACGCAGGCATAGCTGGTATCCTCGAGCACCCTATGTTGTTTCCCTTTTACTTTCTGTAATAGTAGCTGGATTTCTTCTTGGCAAGTCGCCCAATCCTATGGAGGGGACAGTCAAAGTATTTAAATCAATGGTAGGGCTTTACCCTGACCCAATGGTCAAAGCAATTGCTTTCAGTTTTTTCATTACACTTGCTGTTATTGGAAATAAGATAATTTGTGGCTGGGCTTGTCCTTTTGGCGCTTTGCAAGAACTTATTTACAGCATTCCAATTTTGCAAAAAATCAAAAAAAAGAAACTTCTATTTATATTTACAAACACAATTCGCGTGTGTCTTTTTATTGCCATGCTTCTTTTTCTGTTCGGAATCATTGGGGGGCGCGAGGGATTTGTAATTTACCACTATGCTAATCCCTTTAACTTATTTAATCTTGATTTCGAAACATTCAGTATTCTGTTGACAGTAATCATTGCCTTGTTGTTATCGTTCAGTATATACCGCCCATTTTGTCAGTTCATTTGTCCTTTTGGTCTTATTTCTTGGTTAGCTGAACGAGTCAGCATTTTTCGTGTTCAAATTGACAAAAAGAAATGCACCCAATGCGGTGCCTGCATAAGGGCATGTCCTTTGGAGTCTGCAGAAGGTCGGGTCGAAGGTAAGAGATTCCCGGCTGACTGCTTCAGTTGTGCGCGTTGCTTAAATGTTTGTCCAACTGATGCTATCAAGTATGGTAGGTGATAGAGAACTTGTAGCACCAGTTTAAATAAATGTGAGTTCTTTATATAATTTATTAGCTTTTTCGGTAAGGTAATAACTCTTAAACTCTTCTAAAAAGTTGCGAAACTCGTAGTCTTGGGGCGAGCTACTAAAACATAACCTTATGTGAGTAAAATACTTGCAGAGGGTTTTGTTTTGTAGTAAATTATACATGGAAGGATAAATATATATGGTAAAAGAATTTGCTACTGCTATAAATTGCATAGATGGACGT
>JAVCCJ010000010.1 GCA_030765585.1 Candidatus Zapsychrus exili
AAAGAATAATCTTCTTTACCGTCTATAGATTTATTATTGTAGAAATCATCTTTTAATGTTTTAATACTCCCGCAAGAGTTCTCGACACTATTAAAACATTAAAAGATGATTTCTACAATAATAAATCTATAGACGGTAAAGAAGATTATTCTTTCTTAAAAGAAGGGCTTAAGTGGGGCGAAGAAGAGTTTTTAAAAGCATTAATTATCATTCAGAGAAGTGAGTATCCTTTTGAGGAGAAAAGTAAGGCAGTATATAAAAGGAAGAATACAACCACTATTGAAGAATACAAAGGTTTGTTAGTGCGCCTAGAGCAATACTACAAAGACCAAGGAAAAGACGACTTATATATAAGACAAGAGCTTAAAGTTATTATGGAAGAAGCTGTTATTTCTTCAGAATATGCTGATCAATTAAGAGGATATACAGATAAAGATTTAAGAGCAGTATTTTATTTAGCAGTAAACTTGGCAAAAGAATTCGGCCTTCTTAAAGCTAAGACAGTCTTGCTTAACACGCCTGATTTCTTAAAAGCTATTGGGGATAGCGCAAAGTTTGCAATAGACCAGAAAATAGCTGAGTTATTTAATTTAGGCTCATTAGATTTGCCAACGCTTGAAGATATTTTTGATAAATTTCCTGAAGATAGGAGCAAGAATTTTAATAGAAGTTTAAGAGGATTTGAGGAAATTAAAAGACTAATAGGCGAAGGTCTTAATGCAGATACTGCAATAAGGCAAACTTTACGTATGTTTTCAAATGAATTGAATTTTAAACTTTTCAAAGGATTTGTAGAAAAGATAATAGAGATAGAAAAGAAAAACGAGCTTCTTGATAATAAGCTTAAGGTAGGTAGCTATAATCTATATATAGATGAAAATGTAAGATTTCATTTAAGCCATCAAGATAATTTTACCGACCTGATAAATGAATTATTGATAAATGCAACAAGCTATTCCCCTGAGCATAAAGCAAAAGTTTTTATAGAAAGAGTTTCTGGTTCAAAATTAAAGATAAATGTTAGAAACAAAGGTGAAATAAATTATGGGATTTTGCGAGAGAAAGTAATGCAATACGCAGAAGAAGGAAAGTTAGTTAGATCAACCGTGGGCGTTATATTATTAGATAGTACTGAAGAAGGTATTGAAAAAGATATTGTTGCTGTGGATGAAGTAAGGGTAAAGGCGATGGAAGATCAAGACCTTCTTTTCATTAGAGGCTTATCCTCGAGGCTAGCTCTTGAATATGGTTCAGGTGCAGGGAATGGGTTATACGCAGTAAAAGGTATTGTCAATTCATATGCCGGGGAACTTGAAATAGAAAGTTCTAGCAATGAAACCAGTATTACTGTTTTATTGGACTATGAAAAACTACAAAAGTCTCTGTTATCAAACAAAAAAGATAAAGATGAGGCTATGGTGGTAGAGGAAGACGATTATAGTCAAGCAAAGAAAAGCTCTAGAGAACAAAGATATCATGGAAAAAATTGGAATGAGATTCGTCAACCAAGAAATTATAGTAATTTAGAGAAGGAAACAAAGGTTATTGACAAGATAAAGTGGAGTGTTGGAGAGATTGTTTATGATATAAAGCAAAGAAACCATTTTGTTATTTAGGGATTCCCTCAAGTTAGGGGAGAAGATGGAGAACTCGAAGATTCTATTATGCTAGATTTGAATATATTGGGTCAGAAAAAAGAACCTCGAGCACATTTTGTATCTATATCTGAAGTAAATTTACGTCTTAACAAAGTTTTTTTAAACAAGCAGAGTCTTTTAGAAGAAGCTAAAAAAGCAGCATTAGACGTCTTAAACAGCCAGACTAATCCTATAAGCATTGGTGAATTACATAACACGCTTGTAGATGATAATCCTCCTTTTCTTTTAAGATTGGGATACTTTATAGAAAATATAAGATATGATCCAGATTTTAGTAAACATCCTAACTTAATATTTAATCCAAAAAAGATTATGAATTTAAGAAAGAAAGAAAATATTATTAATATTTTGTTGGGTATTCTGAAAGAGAATAAAGAAATAAATACACCAAAAAGACTTTATGGCGCATTTGTTGCAGAATTATTTGAGAGAAAAAACGTTAGTCGTAATGACGTTGTAAGCTTGCCTACAATGTTTAAGTATTTAAAAGATGATAGGTTCAGACCCTACAATGTTTATCAGGGTAGCAAATCAAAGAAAGCAGACGACAATGCAATGCTTTCAGAAAGGTTTAATCGCATTAAAAATGATTTAAGGGCTATCGGAACACTTGATTTTGATAATTTAGATATAGTTAGATTGGATGAAGTTTTGAAAAAAGCTCAAGCAAATCTTTTCTCTTTTACGGTACTGTGTGATGGTAATAAAGAAATGTTAGAAAGAGCGGAAAACATGCTAGACCTTGTTTCTGATGCTAAGAAGGCAATTAAAGAACAGGCGATTAGAGGTGGCGATATTATTAGAAATTTATGGATCATTGGATATGAGCCTACAACTGAAGATTTATCAAGTTTAATTTTTGATAATGAAATTTCTTTAGCATTTAATGTAATTGATGTGCATTTAAAAAGAAAAAATATTACATATGCTGGTTTAGAGAATATCTTTTTAAATTTAAGTCAACTTGTGATGTCTAGCTATGATGACGAGTTAAATTATAGGCTACATTCAGAAGATGTTGTCAATGACACAATTTCTCTTATGACTTTCTTTGAATCTATTATTGAAGACGAAGAGAATTATTTTCCTAAGGATATAGTAGAATATGTAGATTCTTTTAATGCTGTTATCCATAATTATTTTAGTGGTGATTTTGAATTGTTGAATATAAAAGAAGCGTTAAGATCTTTCAAAGAAGAAGAAATTTCTGCAGGAGTTATTAATTTTATAAAAGCAATTCAAGAACGTCTTTTTAAAGTTGGTATTAATGATGAGAACAGTAATATTGGAAAAAGAGCTTTAAATATGGCAGACGATTTAGAGGGTTTAGAAATGTACATGGATAAAATATCAGCTAAGGATATAGTGAATGAAATTAATACTATTGGTTATGAATTATTAAAAGAAGATATATGGAAGCTAATTATGGACAGAGATGTTTTTAGAGCTTTTAAAGTAATAGAATTTAACTTAAAATCTGAACTTATTAATTCGGATGATTTAAAAGTTTTGTTTAAAGCGCTCAAGGAAGAAGTTTTGACTTTTATAGATGCTAAAACGACATTTAAAGAAGCATATGAAATTAGATCTAATATTGATAAATTAAAAAGTTTTTTTGGGTTTTTAGTAAATTTTAAAAGAGTACCTGGAACAAAAGATATTTTTACTGCTGATGTTACAGAAGAAGTTAGAAATATAGATGCAGAACTTATGGCGTATTCTTTTATGAGCGCAGAGGAGATCTTTAATATAAATAGAACAAACATGGACAATTTATTTTCTGACAACGCAATGATGGCAGAAGGTACAAATAAAATGGTAGCTACATATGCAAGGATACTCTCCAATAAAACTAAGTTTAACTATACAATGTTATACGATTTCAGAAACAATAAGACTTTTAAATCAGTTGATGAAACCGATTATAGCGTGTTAGAAGAGTGGAGATTGGAGAAAACATATTTCTGGCCAAAGATGGTTAATTTTATAGAGGCCTTTCCATTTGAATTTAAAGATACAAGCGGGTTGCCCACTGATTCTCCTTATCAATATATCCTTGAGGAAGTTCTTAAAAATGCATTTGATGCTGTTGTGGCTGTTTATGATAAAAAGCTTAATGAATTTGATGTGCCAGAAGGATACGAGGGTAAAATTTCTTTAGGTTTTGATATAGAGGACAATAATCTTGTTATTAAAGTAATGGATAATGGAATAGGCAATATGGTTTTATCCGAAGATTTTACTAAGAGAAAGAAAGCCTTGTTTCATACTTATCTCGGAGGTGAAGGAGCTGGTTTAGATATAACAACAGAATTTGTTGACATAGGTTTAGAGTTAGGAGATTTTGTAGAGTCTAAGCTTACTGTAGCCACAATATCTGTTCCTTTAAATAAGATAGCTATAAAAGATAATTATAATGAGCTTAGTTTACAAAAGTTATTAGATATGCCAGAAGATAATGCGATGATTTCAGATGTTGGTGGTATAGATTTAAACGCTGAAAAGTTAAACATTGAAAGCAAAGGCGAGGAAATAGATTTTGATAGATTCTATAGTAATACAGAGTTTGATAATATAGAAATAAATGGACTTGTCCCAGTGATTTTGAATGTTACCCCAATACTTCCTACTGATGTGCCTTTGATACTTGGTATAGCAGAGGAAGAACCCGCTGAGCCCCCCTTGGTTTATTTACAAGGCCTAGACCCTTTTGATTTAATTTCTTAAAATTTATTACAATTTCTTTGTATTTTGAAGAATTAGTTGAATTAACACCGTAAGTAATTGGCAGAGTGGTAGGTTGAAATTTTAATTGTCTAATAAGGGCTTATGTATTAGAATCATTGAATATTATGAATAGAAAAATTATATATATACTTATATTTTTATTCCTATTATTGGAGCTTGGGCAAAATTCCTCTGCTGCAATATCAGGAGACAGTAACATTGATTCATCTACTATTGAAATATTAGATCTTAAGGCTATAGATGTTGCAGATGTGCTTAAGCTGATATCTCAAAAGAGCGGACTCAATATAATTGCTGGTCAAAATGTAAAGGGCAAGGTAACTGTTTATTTAAAAGATATTGATGCGCTTGATGCTTTAAAGATAATTGTTGATGCTTATGATTGGGCTTATGAGATAGAAGATAATGTTGTAAAGCTGATGACAGCTTCTGACTATGAATCCAAACGCGGATATAAATTTGGGCAAGAAACAAACACTCGCATAAAACAACTTTTGTTTGCAAAATCATCTGACCTTTTAAATGTATTAAATCAAATAAAGAGTCCAACAGGTAAGGTTGTATCCGATGAGAAGTCTAATACCCTTGTCCTTATGGACCAAGAAAAGAAGCTTGATGAAATGGAAGCTGTAATAGAAAGAATGGATGTTCCAATTGAGACAGAAATATTTGATTTAAGCTATGCTAAAGCAGAAGACGCTGCTGGGAAAATTCAAGAGATCCTAACTCCTTCAGTAGGAACAATGAGATTTGATGCGCGCTCTAATAAGATAGTAGTATCAGATACATCAAGTAAAATTGCTGAAGTAGCAAAAATTTTAAGCGCATTTGACCAAAGAGGAAAACAGGTTTTAATAGAGGCAAAAATATTACAGATAACTTTAAGTGATAGTCATAAGATGGGAGTTGATTGGCGAGCTATTTTAGCTGATCATGACAATCTTTATATGCGATCTGATTTTGATATATTAAGCGCAACAGACAAAGCAGGAAAGCTTAGTATTGGAACAATAGATAATCTAGACGTTTTAATAGAGGCATTAGATATTGTTGGTGATACAAATATTTTATCATCTTCAAGAATTACTACTATAAATAATGAGGAGGCGAAAATATTGGTTGGCTCAACCGAGCCTTATGTAACATCAACTACCACTACTCCTGCTTCAGGACCAACAACAGTATCAAAAAGTGTTAATTTTATAGAGGTAGGAGTTAAACTTTATGTAACTCCTACAATTCATAATGATGGCTTTATAACAATGAAAATACGTCCAGAGGTGAGTTCCGTAGTTGATAACATAACAACATCTAATAATAATACAATTCCTGTGGTAGAAACATCTGAGGCCGAGATAAATGTATTTGTCAAAAACGGTGTCACTATTGTAATTGGAGGGCTTATGAAGGATACGACTATAAAAACAACAAAGAGGGGTTCCTATTTTAGGGGAATATTCCTTTATTAGGTGTTGCTTTTAGAAATCAAAGCGATAGTGTGACAAAAACAGAGATTGTTATATTTCTAACTCCTAAGCTTATTTCAGGTGATGTAAATACTGAAGAAGACCCTGCTTTTTATTAAATCTGTAAAGATATAATGCAAAAATTAACTCACGAAGCAATATTATTAAGACAACAAAAGAAATTGAAAGAATCTCGGCTATCACTTTGCGTTGTATTAAACAACATAAGAAGTCTTTATAACGTTGGTTCAATATTTCGTACCTCCGACGGTGCAGGTATAGAGAAGATATGGATATGTGGTATAACAGGGCATCCGCCAAACAATCAAATATCAAAGACAGCATTGGGCGCAGAAGATCAAGTCCAATGGGAGTATAGAGAAGATGCAGCTGCCGTTATTGAAGAATTAAAACAACAAGGCTATGAAATAGTATCTTTAGAACAAACAAAGACGAGTGTGCTTTATCAAGATTTTAAGCCAAGCAATAAAGTTTGTTTAGTTTTGGGAAATGAAATAGAAGGGATAGAAGACAAGGTGGCAAGTTTAAGCGATGAATCAATCGAGATTGAGATGTCTGGAATCAAAAACTCTTTGAATGTTTCAGTTGCTTTTGGAATTGTGGCATATTATATTAAGAATTGTATGAAGTAGGTAGTAGCTTGTAGGATTAATTGTGGGAAAATAAGAAAGGATACGATATTATGATAATTAAAAAAGTAGGAATTTTTTCTTTAGGAAAAGTATTAGGTATTATAAATGCTGGAATAGGTGTTATTGTTGGAGTATTTGTTCTAATTGCATCTCTTCTTGGTGCAATAGAGGAGGGTCCTTCTGTAGGTGCTCTTGCAATGTTCTTATTGCCAGTTATGTATGGACTTGCTGGATTTTTAGGAGGAGTATTAAGCGCTTGGTTATTTAATTTAGGTGCAGGTTTAGTAGGCGGATTAGAGATAGAAACAGAATAATAATTATTTCGGAGTTAGGAAATAGATAGTATAAAAATATTTGTTAATTACCCCAGGGGTTATATGTCCCTGGGGTTTTTTATTGGATTTTCACGAATAAGGAACATATTAAAACTTAGTTGTAAAGTGCTGCGTATTTGATTAGAATATTCAAGTATATGATTCTTGCAGACAATATCACAAAATATTTTGGAGCTTTTAAAGCAGTTGACTCGGTTTCTTTTGAAATTGGACGCGGAGAGATTGTAGGCTTTTTAGGTCGCAATGGAGCTGGAAAGACTACGCTTATGCGTATGTTAACAGGATATTTACCTACAAGCGAAGGAAAGGTAATAATTGATGGAAAGGATATGTCTAAAAACCCTCTTTCCATTAAAAGAAATATAGGATACTTGCCAGAAAACCCACCTCTTTACTCTAATATGACAGTTAAGGATTATTTGAAATTCGCTGCTAGATTAAAAGATATTACCCCAAAACAGATATTGGCCTGTGTTGACAGGGTTATTGAAGAATGCAGATTAGAAGATTCTCGCGGTAAAATAATTTCAACATTGTCTAAAGGTTATAAGCAAAGAGTAGGGATAGCGCAGGCAATTATAAATGAGCCAGAAATAATTATTTTAGATGAGCCTACAAGCGGACTTGACCCAGTGCAGATTTCGCACATAAGAGATCTTATCGGAACTCTTGAACATAAGAGGACAGTTATAGTAAGCACTCATATACTTTCTGAGATAGAACAAATTGCTAAAAGAGTAATGATAATAAAAGATGGGCGTATAGTAAAAGATGATTCTTTGGAAAACATACTTTGCTCAGACAATAGAAAAGATATTTTTATAAAAGTAGCTGGTAAAGAAGAGCTGATAGAGAAGGCAATAAGACAGGCTGACGGATTTAAACAAATTAATATAGATATAGTCCAAGACGATGTTTATCTGGTTCAGGCAGAGAATAAAAATAATATATTGAACTATAATGATTTATTGCAGAAGCTTGTTGATAATGGCGCAAAGGTTCTTGAAATAAAACAAAAAAAAGGAAGCCTAGAAGAAGAGTTTTTAAGAATTAATAGGTTAAAATTATGAGAAAGATTTTAGATATAGCTAAGAAAGAATTGTCTTCGTATTTTCGAACGCCAATAGCGTATATAGTGCTTATTGTCGCTGCGATAGTATTTAATATGTTCTTTTTTATTATAGTAGATAACAGTCAAGAGGCTTCATTAAGAGATGTATTTAAGGTAATGGAATTTTTGTTTGTGTTTATTGTGCCGATCTTGACTATGAAGGTTTTTGCAGAAGAAAAAGCAACAGGTACTATGGAATTCTTGATGACAACACCGACTACTAATAATCAAATTGTACTTGGCAAATATCTAGGAAGTCTGGCTTTCTTTGGTTTGATGGTAGCTCCAACAGGCGTTTATTATCTTATATTAGAAATTTTTAGTTCGCCTGACCGCGCAACAATTTTAACTGGATATTTAGGAATATTGATTGAAGGAGCATTTTTTATATCAGTTGGTATTATGTGTTCTTCTTGGAGCAAGAATCAGATAGTATCAGCAATACTTTCTTATTCAATTTTATTTATGTTGTATTTTTCTTTAAGTTTTATTAAGTATTTTAGCGGAATAGCAGAGCAAATAATTAGGTATACAAACATCATGAGCCATTCGGAAAATTTCCTTGTTGGTCTTATTACTGTGTCTGATTTGATTTATTTTATTAGTGGCATTTTGTTTTGTTTAGTCATAACAAGAGTCAGCATTGATAAAAGAATATAAAAAACAGGGTTTAGGGGCTAGGGATTAGGGTCTAGTCTAGGGTTTAGGAAATATGGGTAATGTAAATAAAAAATCTAAAGTTTTACTTATGCTTAGCATAACTTGCATTATATTTGCAGTTGGAGTCTGGTATATAGAAAAAAGTTTAGCTATTTATGCCATCTGTCTTCTTGTTGTGGGAGTGGTTTCTTTGTTTCAGTCAATAATACAGCTTATAAAGTTAGCTCCTAAAATTGGTCAAGGAGCTTTAAGAAAATGTATTTTTATTGGGATTTTAATAATGCTTTGGTTTGCTTGGCTCCTTAGCATTAATTATTTGGGTTATAAATACAATTTACGTTTTGATTTGACAAAATTAAAACAACATACTGTAACAGATTCTACAAAAGATTTATTGTATGGACTAACAAGTGAAATACAATTAACTTCTTTTTATGTTGGAGTACCTCCTAAATACTTAGAGGATTTGCTTAAAGAATATTCACGGCTATCAAATGGTAAGATAACGGCAGAGATAATTGACCCCATTGTTGATATTGGTTATGCAGCGCGTTTTGGAAATATAATAGACGGTAAACAGCAGAAATTAATTGTGCAATCTGGCAGTCAAAGACAAGATATTGATTTTACCGAGAGTGCACTTAATGAAGAGCTCATAAATAACGCTATTATTCGCACCTTAAGAGATAAGCGCCGAGTTTATTTTTTAACAGGGCATGGCGAATATAATATTTTTGAAGAAAAAGAAAAGGGTTTAAGTTTATTTGCAAAAATATTAGAGGTAAATAATATTATTCCAAAACGAATTATGCTTGGTGTCTCTGATGGAATGCCAGACGATTGCGATGTTCTTGTTATTGCCGGCCCAAAAGATTTCTTAACAAAAAGAGAAGAAAAGATAATAAGTGAATATTTAGACAAGGGAGGAGATGCCCTTTTCTTAATAGAGAATACGGTTGTTACAACTCCTGATAAGCCTTTGACAGAAGAGGAAAAAGAAAAGAATCCTTCTTTAAATGAAATTTTAAAGAATTGGGGCATTGAGGTACAACAAGACATTGTTGTTGATTCGTCTTCTCACGCAAGTGGTGATGTTGGAAGTCCTGCCACAAGAAATTATATGGCGCATCGCGCTATAGTAGGCTCACTCGATTATACATTTTATGTAAGACCGCGTTCAATAAAAATGGTTCGTAATAGACGCAAGACAATCAAAATAGCTCCGCTTGTTTTAACTGCATCAAATGAACATAGCTGGGGAGAGACAAATAGATATTTAGAAGTAGAGTATGACGAGGGAGAGGACAGGGCAGGTCCTGTTCCAATTGCTTTTGTTGCTTGGGAGCCTGTAATAGATACTAAGACAGGTAAGAAAATAAGAGCAGATAAGACATCTGACACAAGGTTAGCGGTTTTTACTGATGCCGATTTTATAACTAATATTTTTATAAAACAATATAGTAATGCTGAGATGGGATTAAATATTGTTAATTGGTTATCTGAGTTGGACTATAAAACTTTTGTTGATAAGAAATCTAAAGAGATAGAAGTAGAGAGGCTAGATTTAACTAGTAGGCAAAAACGTATTGTTGTTTTTATTCTTTTTCTTATTCCTGTTGTTATTTTGATATTAGGATTACGAAGGTAAGTAGTTTTTTAAAATTCATCACATAGTATAAAATAATAGGGACAGGCGTTAAGCCTGTCCCTATTATTTTATACTCTAAATATTTAAATTAATACCAATCACACATAGCAACTGCGCATAAATCTTGGCTACCAATGCTAACACAAGGTTTTCCGCCGTTTCCTCCATCATCTATGCATTGACTTCCAAGTGGGTTGGTTGGCATCCAGGTGCAGCCTATAGAATTACATGTTCCGTGTGGCAGTGCTCCTCTGCAAACTGCACTTTGATAGGGTGGGTTACAAGAAGCTTCAGGATCAGTAGAACCTAACAATTCGCATGTTACGGAACATCCTGCATTTGTAGGGCAATCTGACTTATTATAATCTTCACAAAACATTGAATAGCTAGAAACAGGTCTGCATTCACATCCGCAAGGACCGTTACATCCATAAAGATCTTCGTATTCTTCACAATATGGAGAGCTACATCCTCCTGCACATTCTCCGCAGTCAAGGTTTCCTCCAGTGCAAACTTTTTCTTTTTTTACCCAGCTACATCCTACATCTTTGCAACCATCTTCCCAATTAAAATCATCACAGTTCCAGTTTCCGGGCTCTAGTTGTACAGCAGAAGGTCCGCAACCCTGATATCCAACAGGTTCCCAAGTACATTCTTCGCCCGAATTACAAATTTCCCATCCTAAAGAAGTAAGATCTGGACAAGATCCACCGCCACCAACACATCCATATCCACATTCAGGATCGCATTCTCCAGTATCTGGATTTAGAATATAACCTTCATCACAGGCGCAAATGCCGTTTTCTATGTGTCTATTTTCTGGGCAATCACATGCAGTAGTGTTACCAGAATATACAACAATAAATGTATCAGCGCACTCTATCTCGCACACACCTCCTGTACAAGCGCCTTTGTCAACATAAGTATAGCTTGTTGGATTCGTTGGTGTAGATCCAGCACACGCAGCACCATATCCCGGAGCACCGCCTGGCCAGCCATTAGGCGCACCTGTACATTCAGATAAACAACCAGGAACATCTGGGTCACAGCCATAATTTTCATCTGTAGGTGCAGGATAAGGCTCAAGTACGCCACAAAATCTTGGCTTAGATCTTAATTCTCCATAGTCACAAGGGGATTTCCCGCAATTAATTGCAAGAGAGTTTGCAGAGTAGTCCCATTCAAAATCATCAGGTGGATCGCAGCATTCATCGGAAAGTACACATTCAGCGGGAGGTGGGGTAATATTTTCACAATTATCGCCGCCTACATACTCAAAAACTTTTCTTTTTTGAGTCATGGCGCATGTTCCACCGCCACATTCTTCAACTATTATCAGATCACAGCCTGGTATATCAGGAATAGTTTCAGATTCCATTAAAGGATCGTTAAATGAGTCTTTTACAGAGTCTTCCCAGCCCTTCATGTTGGCATTCCAGGATCTAATAACATAAGGACCCATAACAAGAACGCCTATAGTTGCCAGTATAATAAGAGTAGTAAATTCTATCGATTATTGACCTTTAATTTTTTTCATTTTTTTTCCTAAAATTAATTATTTTTCGCAATATCCTGGTCCACATGCTCCTTGTAAGCAATATTTTGCTGGGCATCCGATTGCCTTAGCAAAACCAGTGCTACATTCACAACGACCGTTTATTATAGACATTCCTGTGGGATCCGGGCAATCACATGCTGTAATGTCACCACTATATATAACAATAAATGTATCAGCACACTCTATTTCGCACTCGCCTCCCGTACAAGCATCTTTGTTAACATAAGTATAATTTGTACTGCTTGTTGGTGTAGATCCAGCACACGCAGCTCCATATCCTGGAGCATTATCTGGCCAGCCATTAGGCGCACCTGTACATTCGTATAAACATTCAGGAACATCTGGGTCACAGTCATAATTTTCATCTGTAGGTGTAGGATAAGGTTCAAGCACGCCACAAAATCTTGGATTAGATCTTAATTCTCCATATCCACAAGGGTCTTGACCGCAATTAATTGCAAGAGAGTTTGCAGAGTAATCCCATTCGAAACCATCAGGCGGATCGCAGCATTCATCATCAAGCACACATTCAGTTGGAGGTGGGGTAATATTTTCGCAATTAGCGCCTTCGTATTTAAAAATCTTTTTCTTTTGAGTCATAGCGCATGCGCCAGTACCACATTCTTCAAAAAGTTATAGCTAAATCGCAACCTGGTATATCCGGAATAGTTTCAGATTCTATTAAAGGATCATTAAATGAGTCTCTTACAGAATCTTCCCAACCTTTTATATTGGCGTTCCAGGATCTAATAACATAAGGACCCATAACAAGAACACCTATAGTTGCTAGGATAATAAGAGTAGTAAATTCTATTGATTGTTGACCTGCAGATTTTTTTTCTTTGAAGAAGGGAAATTGCATTCTAAATACTCCTTATAATAAAGGATAACATATTAATATTAATAATACAAAAAGCTAGAAAATGCTTTTTAAATCTATTCTTTATTAAGAGTTGTTTTTAATAAAGTTACCAGGTTATACAAGAAGCAGTGCAAATAGCTCTGGATTTACCGCTACTATCTGCGTTTGCTCTTAGAAGCCAAGTCCCAGAATTAGCGTTTCTCCAAAGAACGCATTCTGCCCACTTTTTCACCCCAAGGCCTCTTTTGTAATCGTGTGTTAACGCGCAAAATCCATTGCTACTAGATATGCCTGTATC
>JAVCCJ010000084.1 GCA_030765585.1 Candidatus Zapsychrus exili
AAAAAAATAACAAAGAAAAAAGCAACTGCTAAGAAAAAAGTAGTTAAAAAAGTAGCAAAGAAAAAAGTAGCTAAGAAGAAATAAGGCTATAGAAATATAGTAATAATAAAAAACCCGCTAGACTATCTAGCGGGTTTTTTATTGCTATTATAAATAAAAATCGCCTTGAATAATAATTTCAAGGCGATTTAAATAATATTTAAAAGCTTTATTCTGCAATAAACTTTATTTTTTTTGACTTACGCTTTTTTATCTTCTCGTATTTCTCTGCCATATTATATCTCATCCATTCAGAACCATGCATCTTTATCCACTCATCAGTAGCCTGTTCTATACCCATACTATATCCAAGCTTTTGACTTTCAACCCAAAGATGTTTATTTATTTCTTCAATAACTCTTTTGTCTTTCAAAAGTGCTCTTAAATCAGATATTTTCATATAGTCTCCTATTAAAACGTCTAAATGTTAAAAAAAATAAATCAAAAGAACGTACATCAAGAATTATAATGAAAAAGGGAACTAAAACAATAGAAATCTTCTATATTTTTAAGCAAATACATTTTCGTACTTTGAGTCTCTTAAAAACAATACAGAAGTGCGAACATCTTGCTTTATCTTTCTTATTAAAGATATATCAGGGACTTCTGGCATTCCAAAAATATTTACATCAGCTAACGGCGCTTCTTTTAACACTTCCATAAAACCACCCACCAAAACTTCTATCTCTACATTCTGAGATATACGCATCAAATTCTTCAATTTCTCCAAATAAGAAACCGCATTCTCTTTATCATATTCATTATTCACAACCTGCAAAATACGTATGGTTCCCTCCCAGTTTCTTTGAAGCTGAATAGCAATAAGAATAGATAATCCAATATTTGGACTTCCTTCACGTATCCAAACATTTATAATTTGTTCTTGCGCAAAGCCCACTTTTTTATCGTAGTCCAATAAAATAACACCCAAATCTTCAGATGAGGCTTTTACTATCACATCTTTAACTAATGTATCGTTATTTATATTTTCCTTTAAAGCGTAAAAGAATGTATTAGGAGGAAAGAACATGCCCTTTAAGGTTTGTATAACAGTTGTCGCTGTGCTTAACATATTCATCGACTCAACAACTGTAGTCTCAACAAATATATTATGCTCTTTAAGGCTTTCGACAGACTCTGAAAGTCTTTTATCGAGCGCCGATAAATCTCTGCCTAAACCTGCCATTTTATAAACTTTTATTCGTCCTGCAGGAGACACAATATTCTCTATAAAATTTGTTATAGAAGAAAAATTATCTATGTCTTCTGTTGGTATTAATAAATTAGGTTTCCATATCTTTGGATAATATGGCAAAGCGTTTGCCATTCTTGCGAATTTCTCAGCAAAAAATACAAGTATTCCACTTCTTATGTCAGGCGAATAAAAACGTGTACCTCTCTTTAAAAGCAACCAATACATAAAAACAATAACCAAAAGAGCTATAAAACTAAACTTTACATTGATCAAGAACATTATAATTACACATCCTACGCTGCCTAATAAAGGCATAATTTTATTAACTCTAAATGTAGGACGAAAACTTGCTATACCCATTGATTGCTCAATAAAAACAGTAAGATTTATCATTCCATAAGTTACAAGAAAAAACATTGTGAGTAAGCCAGCTATTTTATCTAAAGACCCAAATAAAATAGTAGTAAGAGCGATTAGTGCGGTAAACAAAATTGCTACAGTAGGTTCGCCTCTATCATTTATATGTGTAAACTCTTTTGAGAAAGGCAAATTATCATGCTTTCCTAGAGCAAGAAATACTCTAGGAGCACTTACAAACATTGATAAGGCCGACGATAACGTTGCTCCCATAATCCCAGCTATTACCATCCACTGCCATCTACCAGTATCAATTGCAACAGATAAATTATTTTGAAGATTTAACGCAGATGCTTTCGTTGCAAAACAATACGCTAAGAAAATATACATAAAAAAGCTTAGAGTCATTGCAGAAATAGTACCTACAGGAATTGCTCTTCTTGGATCCTTAAGCTCTCCTGACATAGAGGCCCCAACCAAAATACCTGTTACAGCAGGAAAAAATATAGCAAAAATTTGCCAAAAATTGCTAGATGATGTGCTATTAAATAACGTAATGCCTTCAAAACCTTGAGGCTTTCCCAAAACTATAGAAACAATAGAAAGAACTATAAACATCATAATTATATATTGAATTCTGAAAGCAAGCTTTGCACTTAGATAAGAAACGATTAAAAGAGCCAACCAAACTATCAAAGAAATCAAAAGAATACTATGGGTAGGAAAAATTGAACGCCAACACTCCGAAAAACCAGCAATATAAAATGCAACTGAAATAGCTTGTGAAATATACAATGGAATTCCTATTGCACCGCCCGCTTCTAGCCCCAAAGATTTTGCTATAATAGAATAAGCGCCACCTGCTCCTATTCGAATATTAGTAACGACGCTCGACATAGAAAGTGCTGTCGCAAGCGTTATAAAATTTGCAAGAACAATTATGAGTATCGCACCTCCTAAACCTGCGTTACCAACAACCCAACCCAAACGCAAATACATAATAACGCCTAAAATACTCAATAAACATGGCGTAAAAACACCTTCAAATGTACTAAATCTTTTTGTAGTCATATAATGCCTTGCTGTTTTATTCTACATCATTTTCTTCTGATATATCTTTTCCTACTTTCTTACACTTTAGGAAATTATATAATTCCCTAAAGTACTGCAAAAACTATTCCTGACTATCATCAGAGGTAGTTTTTTTGAATTCTTTTATTGCTTTGCCTATTGCACGTCCAATTTTAGGCAATTTCTTTGCCCCAAATAAAAGAACAATAATTAAAACAACAATAATAATTTCTGGTAATCCTATGCGACCCATAATATCCTCCCGATTATCATAATCTCTTTAAGTTATTCCTCACTGCCTAACTTAACAACAGCAAGCACAATACACAAAATAAAAACAATTCCACTTGTTAAATAAAGAGGCAAAAACTTGATGCTTAAGCCATACGCTGTCCACAAAAGAAATCCAGCGCAAATAAAAACATACGAAGATAAAGAAGGCTTCTTGTTAACTTCAAGTATTTGAAACAAGAACCCTATAATAATAGAAAATCCTGCTAAAAACGCTACTGTTGTTCCATAAGGAACATCTCCTTTTGTTCTACTTGTTATGGTTTTCTTTAGCGAACTTTCCTCGTCGATAACGATATCTTTGTCTAAAACTTCAGCAGACTCTTTGGTATTAACAATTATAGCCATACTTCTTGTTTTTGCAAAAGGCTGCTCAGCCGTGACACCAGCAAATGACTCTTCTTTATTTGTTTTTGTAATCTTTAAATTAGCCCTTTTTCGTTTCTTAGGAGCAGCTTTATTTGCAGGTTTATTCTTCATCGTTTTCTCAGCAAATGGTCTTATCTTATAATACCCCTGATGAAAACCTCTTTGAATCGGTCTTCCCAAAAACAACAAAAAAACAAAAAACAAGACAACTGAAAAAACTAATACTGATACTTTCTTTACCTCTATTCTTCCTCCTATATCTTCTGTAAAGCTAGGATCTCTATTAATTATTTTTATACTGCTATTAATAAAAACAAAATCAAAAGCTATGACTGACAAATAACAAAATACCTTTGGCCAAGATAATATTCCTGAGGTTGATGATACGTAACCTTTTTCAAGCCAATAATGTAATATTGAATTAATTATTCCAAAAGTTACTATCCACATAATAGGCCAACCCCAAAGAAGCCACACTCTTCCCCATTTTTTTAAACGAGCAATGCCAATGCCTGTTACTATATGAGAAATACCTCTTAAAAGGATTGCAAGGCAGACAAGAACAACAATTTCTTCCTTAAAAACATACAAAACAGAAGATTTAGGATATTTTAATATCCATTCTGTCAGGAAAAATCCAGAGAACAAACCAACTATCTGTCCTACGCCTAAAATCATGCGCAAAACTCCGTAAACCTCAAGACATAATTTTCTAGTTTTTAATTCCATAAATATGTATTTTAATATTATTAATATTTTAATTAATATTAAAAGAATCTTAACTTATATAAACATTTTATTCCTAATAAAGGAATACAACAAGAAAAATAGATTCTTT
>JAVCCJ010000076.1 GCA_030765585.1 Candidatus Zapsychrus exili
ATAAAAAAGATAGTTAATCTTGCTATAAATAGAGCTAAGCATTAAGGAGGAGAAAGTAAATGTCTAAGAAAATTTTAATTATTGATGATGACTTAACAAGTATTAAATTACTTGAAGCAAGGCTTGTGAGCAAAGGTTTTGAGGTTTGTATGGCTATTAATGGAGAGCAGGGTATAGCGCAAGCTGAAGCACAAAATCCTGATATGATAATATTAGATGTTGAGATGCCTCGAATGAATGGGTATACTTTTTTGTCAAAGCTTAAAAAGATAGACAGCCTTCAGTCTATTCCTGTAATTGTTTCAACAGCTCATCAAGAAAATCAGCCTATTTTTGAGCTTAAGGGTGTTGTAGGGTATCTAATAAAGCCATTGAATTTTGATGATTTGTTTGAGAAAATAGATAAAATTTTAACAAACTAATATTTTAAAGAGGAAATATGAAGAGATCAACTATTGCTTGGGTTTTAGCGTTTGTGATGATAGGTACGATAATGTTTGTTTTTAATTCCACTCCTAATAAAAATACAAAATCTATAAGTGAAATATTTCAAGATGATGATAGTCAAGTAGAGTATGAATTTATTGATATTGCTGCAGAAAAGCAAGAGGTCGTTGAGGAGATAGTTGAGGAGCGCGAAGAAGTTAATGTAAAAGAGAAAGAAATTCTTATTTTTGATGATCAAGCAAAAATTAAAGCTTCTTTTGTTATACAAGTTGCATCACTTAAAGCAAAGGTAAATGCAGAGAAAATCTCTGAGGATTTAATATCAAAAGGGTTTTCTCCTTTTATAGTGAAAAGAAATTTAAAAGACAAAGGCGTTTGGTACAGAATTTATGTTGGAGAATTTAGTACAAAGGAAGAGGCTAAAGAACTTTTAGGAAAAATAAGATTGATTCGTAAAAATAGTTTTATAATAAAACTTTGATAAAATAAACCATTAGCGGGAGGTATTGTCATGAGAAGTAAAAATTTAATTGTATTTGTTTGTTTTGTTGCTGCATTGTCTTTGCTGTTGGGATGTGCCACAAAAATAGAAAGAGTAAATACAGGAACTATTGTTGATTTTAGCGGAAAGTTTAATGATTATGATTCTTTGTCGGTTTCTAAGGAAATGGTATCTGATTGTTTGAGTCAGTCTTGGATAGAAAGTTTTCATAAAGAAAATGGTCGTAATCCTGTTGTTATCGTAGGGCATGTAAATAATAGGAGCCATGAACATATAAACTCTCAAGTATTTACAAAATATTTAGAGCGTGAAGTAATGAATTCTGGCAAGATTGTATTTGTCGCATCGTCTGATGAGAGAGAACAGATAAGAGATGAAAGAACTGATCAGGCTAAAGGTTTTACAGATCCTACGACAATTGCTGCTATTGGAAAAGAAAGAGGCGCCGACTATATGCTTATCGGAAGCATTAATTCTGTAAAAGATGAGACAAAAGGAAAATATGTAATTCTTTATCAAGTAAATTTAGAACTTATTGACTTGTCTACCAATGTAAAGGCTTGGATAGGAAGCAAAGAGATAAAAAAAGTTGTAAAAAATCCTAAATATTCTTTGTAGTGGTGCGATTTCTGCGCCAGTTAATCGGGTTGGGAGAACCCAGCCTCTGCATTATTATGATTAAAAAATATTCTGCATTATTTTTGTGTCTACTGGTTACTTCAACATCTTGCTCTCCAGTTTCAACTGTAATTCAACCTCAAATAAATGGATTGGTTATAGGCGGAAAGTTTAACTCTGCGATTAAAGTAATGGAAGACAATAAGGAAGGCTATGGCTATAAAAATCGCCTTCTTTATTATATGGATTATGGACTTGTTTTGCATTTGGTTAAGAGATATAAAGAAAGCATTATTGCGTTCGAGCGTGCAAAATCTATCTATGATGGGCTTTTTACTGTTTCATTGTCTTCTGAAGGCTCCGCATGGCTTGTAAACGATTATTCATTGCCATATAGAGGTGAAGATTTTGAAAGAGTTATGATAAATATTTTTCAAGCTATAAATTTCGCTTGTTTGGGAGACATTGGTGAGGCATTAGTTGAGGCAAGAGATGTTGATTCAAAATTATTTATTATAAATTCTCATTATGAGAATGGTCAAAGAAATGTTTATAAGGAAGATGCTTTTGCAAGATTCTTGATGGGAATTTTTTATGAGTCTCAGGACACTATGGAAGGTTTTAATGATGCTCTAATATCGTATAGAAAAGCAATTGATATATATGAAGATGACTACTCTGCAAATTATGGGCTAGAAATTCCTTACATTTTAAAAGAAAATATTTTAGCTGTTTCAGAGATGATAGATGCTGATTATTATAGAAAATATAGAAATAAATTTAATAATATTGATTTTGTGAGCTTGGTTAAAAAGAAAAATAAAGCAGAGATTTATCTGATTCATTATGTAGGTTTTTCGCCTATAAAACATCAGGTGTCTATTACAATACCGGTGCCGAATGGTTTTATAACAAAACTTGCTTTTCCAGAGTACTATGATAGAAGTTTTTCAAAAGAGATAGGCGTGCTAAAGGCCGTATCAGATACTGGCAAAGTATTTGAAGCTAAAACTTTTGTATCGCAAGATATTGGATCAATAGCAATTAATAATCTTAAGAATAGAAAATCGCGTGTAATCGCAAAAGCAGCGCTTCGCGCAGGGTTAAAATATTTTATTGCAGAAAGCGTAGCAGGGTATTTAAAGGAGAATCATGGAGAAAATGCTTCGAAATGGTCTAAATATATAAGCAATTTATATAATATTTCTTCCGAACAAGCTGATTTGCGAAGTTGGCAAACTTTACCTTCAGAAATAAGAATAACTCGCTTAATTCTGAATTCTGGGAATTATAGACTATTCTTTGATGAGGATGATTTGGGTGAAATAGATATTAAAGAAAACGAAAAGAAGTTTATTGTTTATAGAAAAACAGGATACTGATTCCTAGATGCTAGAATCTAGCACTTTTTCTTTTTATGAACTTTTATATTGAGAATATATCTCTTTTTGATACAATACTCCCAATAATGCATATTAAAGTTATTATAAATAAAAATAATATAAGGAGAAAATAGATGAAAAGATCTATTATGTTAATATTAATTTCTATGGTTTTAATGGGATGTACAGCAACACAAAAGTCTACTACAGCAGGAACTGCTATAGGTGCTGGACTTGGCGCAATAATAGGACATCAGTCAGGAAATAGAGATAAAGGAGCTGCAATAGGAGCAGCTGTTGGAGCTTTAGGCGGATATGCGGTTGGCGAAAATATGAAGGCTAAATTTTGCCCAACTTGTGGTAAAGATTTTGATGAGTCAGTTCAATTTTGTCCTCTTGATGGAACCGAGTTAAAATATAAAAACAAATAAATTTTGTAGTGGCGATTCTATGTAATCGCCCTAATAGATTAAGGGCGATTACATAGTTTCGCCTCTACATAAGAAAATTTTTATGAAAATATTAATAGTAGACGATTCCCTTCTTGACAGAAGACTTTTAATGAAATGCATTTCAATTGTAGGGATTGATTGTGAGATTTTAGAAGCTTCTGATGGAGAGCAAGGCATAGAAGTTTTGGGCAATAACTATAAAGATATAGGTATTATTCTTTTAGATCGTCAAATGCCAAAAATGGGTGGCATTGAATTTATGCAAGCAGTTGTAAAGGTTCCTATAATAAAAGATATTCCAATCATCATGATTACTGCTTCTGTTTCTGAAGAAGATAAAAAAATAGCTCGCGATGCTAATCCTGGTTTGGCAGGCTATGTTACAAAACCCTATAAGTCAGATAAATTAGCTGAGCTTATAAAAGCGTTGATAAAAAAAGAAGATACTGAGAATGAGTGATCCGATTTTACAATTTGATAAAAAAACAGATGAGCTTTATCTTCAATCTAAGCTCTTGTCAGAAGTAGTTAAAAGAGTTTTGGGGAGAGATTCTAATATAGTTTTAGATAAAGAGCCTTCAATTCGTTCGGTTAAAATTGTTGAATTTATGAAGCGTATGAGGGTAACGAGTTGGGAAAAGTTTGATAAAACTGCATACATATCGACAATAAATCTTTATCTTACTGAAAAAGATATAGAAAAAAACAGAGCAATTGGGGCTGTAATTGTATATATATTAGATGAGCACATATTAAACCTTTTTAAAAAACTTAAATATCCTATTGAAGAAGAGGAGGAGTCGTATGAGGATGCCTGCGGAACCTTATGCAATGTTATCGTAGGAAATTTTAAAGCAGCTCTTACTCAATGGGGATACAAGGATTTAGTAATGCCACATTTCTTAAGCTATAAGAACGATGTTCCAAATGGAGTCGCTTATGATTTTTCTCAAAAAGATAAGTATGAAATATCTTTTGTTATAGCTGATGAAAAAATGTTAGTTATTGATCTTACGTTGGGAAAAATCCCAAAAGATAGAAATAAAAAAGAAAACAGAGAGGATGAACAAAATGATTAAAGTTAGTTTAGAACAATTAGGCTTAGATAAAATAGGTATAAAAGATGCTAAAGAGATTTGTTATAACTTATCTTATGAGGAACTTTTTGAGCATGAAACAGACCCTTCTTTAGAGGGCTTTGAAAAAGGTGCGTTGACAACCTTAGATGCTATTAATGTTGACACTGGCAAGTTTACTGGTCGTTCACCAAAAGATAAATATATTGTTGAGGAAGAAACATCAAAAGATAATGTTTGGTGGGGTTCGGGAGCAGCTCTCCCAACATCAAATAACTCTGATAATAAGAAGATTAGTGAAAAAACTTGGGAGTATCTTAAAGCAATAGCTTTAAATCAGTTAAGTGGAAAAAAGCTTTATGTTATGGATGGTTTTTGTGGTGCTAATAAAAATACAAGAATAAGTGTAAGGCTTGTTAATGAAGTTGCTTGGATGGCGCATTTTGATAAGAATATGTTTATTCGTCCAAGCGAAGAGGAATTGGAAAATTTTAAACCAGATTGGACTATTTTCAATGCTTGTAAAGCAGTATGTCCAAATCCAGAAGAGCATCATATGCGTTCAGGTACTTTTGCTGCATTTAATATTAAAGAAAGAATGACGGCAATAGGTGGAACGTGGTACGGTGGCGAAATTAAGAAGGGTATTTTTTCTATGATGAATTACTTTTTGCCGCTTCGAGGCATTGGTTCTTTTCATTGTTCGGCTAATATGGGAGAAGAAAAAGACACTGCACTTTTCTTTGGACTTTCGGGAACAGGAAAGACAACTCTTTCAGCTGATCCTAAGCGTAAGCTTATAGGAGATGATGAACATGGATGGGATGATGAAGGTATCTTTAATTTTGAAGGCGGATGTTATGCTAAGTGTATTGATCTTTCAAAAGAAACAGAGCCCGATATTTATAATGCAATTAGAAGAGATGCATTATTGGAAAATTTAACGTTAGATGAAAAAGGTAATATAGATTTTTCATCAAGTGAAAAGACTCAAAATACTCGCGTTTCTTATCCCATTTACCATATTGACAATATAGTCAAACCTGTATCAAAGGGAGGGCATCCTAAAAAGATAATTTTCTTAACTTGTGATGCTTATGGAATTTTACCTCCTGTTTCAAAGCTTACTAAGGAGCAGGCAATGTATCATTATTTAAGTGGATACACTGCAAAAGTTGCTGGAACAGAACTTGGTATTGTTGAACCACAAGCAACTTTTTCAGCTTGTTTCGGTCAAGCGTTCTTATTACTACACCCTACACAATATGCAGAGATTTTAGGTAAAAAGATGGATGAACACGGAGCAATTGCATATTTAGTTAATACTGGATGGACAGGTGGAAAATATGGAATAGGCAAACGAATGTCATTACCAGCAACAAGAAAGATTATTGATGCTATTTTAGATGGCAGCTTAGATGATGCAGAATATGAAATTATGCCAGTATTTAATTTTAATATTCCGAAAAAGGTTTCTGGCGTTGATTCAAATATATTGAATCCTCGTAATTCTTGGGAAGATAAAGAAAATTATGATAAAACTGCATCACAATTAGCAGAAATGTTCGTATCTCATTTTAAGAATTTTACAGATACAAAAGAAGGAGAGGTTCTAGTTAAAGCAGGACCGCAAGTATAAATTACGAAACATGCAATGTAGGGGCGCGGAAACCGCGCCCCTATGCTTTTAATAAAGGTGTTCTTTTTGAAAAAAATTATTTTTTCTTTATTCTTCATCCTAACATTCTCCACAGTATCAAATGCTCAAATAAAAGATTATTTTAAAGAAGCTAGAACGAAGGGCTCTGAGTCTGCACCTGTTCAGATAATAGAATATATGGACTACCAATGTCCAAGTTGTGCTAAAGGTGCTAAATATTTAGAGAAAATATTTGAAGATTATCCGAATCTTGTTCGATTGGAAATGAGATTTTTTCCTTTAAATGGTCGCAAGCACTCTCTTATAAGCGCACACTATGCTCAATGTGCTGCAAGACAGGGTAAGTTTTGGGACTTTCATCACTCATTGGTTGATAAGCAGAAACAGTGGAGTCATCTTGTTGATGCGAGATACTTCTTTGACATCATTGCAAAAGAATTGAAAGTAAATAATTCAGATTTTGATCAATGTTTAGAAGATAAAATGATATATGACTTCTTGCTTGATATGAAGTTAAAGGGAAAAATTAAAGAAGTAAAAAGTACTCCAACATATTTTATTAATGGCAAAATGATTGTAGGATATAAAAAGCTTATTGAAGAGCTTAACGAGTTTATACCTGAATCAGAAATCTCTGAAACAAAGCAATTAGAGCCAGAAAAATGATAAAGACTGTACAAAAAAGCTTTATTATCCTCCTAGTCTTAATAATATCTTTCCTAAATCCAATTTTAGTTTTTGGAGATGAAAATATGAAAAAACCAAATGTTAGTGGTCAATTTTACAGTTCGAATAAAGATGAACTTAAAAATCAAATAAATCAATTTTTATCTAAGGCAGATATTGATCCCAAAGAAGAATATGTCCCTGCAATAATAGTGCCTCATGCAGGATATGTTTATTCGGGTCAAGTAGCGGCATATGGATTTAAAGCAGCAAGTAAAAATACCTATAAGACAATTGTTATCATAGCAGCAAGTCATTATTTTCCATTTGACGGAGTTTCTATTTATAGCGAGGGGGCGTTTAGTACTCCTTTGGGTGATGTTGAGGTTGACGATGTTTTTGCAAAGGAGCTTATATTGTTAGATAATAAGTTTTCTTTTGAGTCACAAGTTTTTGAGCAAGAGCATTCATTGGAAGTTGAAATTCCCTTTGCACAAAGCACGTTTAAAGATTTTAAGATAGTACCAATAATTATGGGTCAACCAACTTTCGATGTAGTAAACAAGTTTGCACAAGCCTTAAATAAAGTTATAGGAGACAGAGAAGATGTGCTTGTGATTGCTAGTACTGATATGTCGCATTTTCATAATGATTCTGTTGCAAGAGATATGGATAATAAAACTTTAGACGTTTTAAGGGAATTTGATATAGAGGAATTTTGGAAAGGTTGCAAGTTAAAGACGCTCGAAATGTGCGGGTTTGTTCCTGTTACAGCGGCACTTCTTTATGCCAAACAAAAAGGTTTCAAAGATATAGAAATTCTAAAATATGCAAATTCAGGAGATATCACGCAAGATAAATCAAGAGTCGTAGGGTATACATCAGCTATTATTTACAATAAAGAGACTGTGTCTAAAAAAGCAGATTTAAATATTGCATCCCAAGAAGTGTCCATATTAAGCGAAGAACAAAAAAAGCGCCTTTTGCAGATAGCAAGAGAAACAGTGGAAGAGTATGTTAGAACAGGAAGAGTGAAAAAATTTAAAGAGATTGATAAGCGTTTGCATGAAGAAGAAGGAGCGTTTGTCACAATTCATAAAGGTGGGGTTTTAAGAGGTTGCATTGGAAATATTTTAGGTCGTGGACCATTGTATTTGACAATTCGTGATATGGCTATATCCTCGTGCTCTCGAGATTCACGTTTTAATTCTGTAAGCATAGAAGAGTTAGATAAATTAGATGTAGAAGTTTCAGTATTATCTAAGCCAATTAGGGTAAAAAGCGTAGATGAAATAATACTAGGAAAGCATGGTGTTATTGTAAGTCGTGGGCCGTTTAATCAGGGAGTGTTTTTGCCACAAGTGGCTGATGAAACTCAATGGAGCAAGGACGAATTTTTGTCCCAACTTTGCTCTCAAAAAGCAGGTTTGTCGCGCGATTGTTGGAAAGATCCAGGAACTAGAATGGATATCTTTACAGCAGAAGTTTTCTCTGAGAATGAACTTGAATAAAGAGGATAGAAGACAGAGATTTAATTAGGGACAGGGTGGGTTCATAGGCAACTCCTTTTCTCTGTTATTTTAACAGATTAAAGTGTTGCATTAGAAACTTGAACCCACCTTGTCCATAATTAATGTACATCGGAAGTCTTTGGGGAATAAGAGGTTGAAGAAAAAAAGTAAAAAAATCCTTCCTTAAAATAAATATTTTGTTAATATAAAAAGGTAGCACAAAAATACTACCGGACTCCAAGAAATAAATTTAAGTCTAACGTTTATTAACTCCTCCTCCAGCTGTTAATAAATGTATAAAAAAAGACAATTTATTTTTTATAGGGGTTTTCTCTACAAACTATTTACCTTTATAATTTTATCTACAACGCTAATGTCTTCGTATGCCTTCGCGGACAATATCGAGGCTATTCTAGACTCTGCCGACGGGTCAAGCTCTGTATCTTTTCAGGATTCTGGTGCAGTTGAAGTATTACATGTTGACTCAGACGGTAATCTAACAGCCAGGGGATGTATTCGTGTGGATAGCGATGGCGGTGAATGTTCCGAGATAGAAGGCCTTACCGTAGATGGTAATGTTGGAATAGGAACAACTGACCCAGCAATAAAATTTCATACAAATACTAATGCCGCAGCAACAACTGCAATTATGCGTATTGAGAATGCAGTAAATAATTTTGATACATTTATCTCAAACGCAACTCCTGAAGGAAGTATTATTGCTAATATGGGTGATATATGTGTTGATCCTACAAATGGTCTTATGTTTATTAAGGAAGTAGGCACTGCTACAAACACTGGATGGAAACAAGTAGGTTATGGTGCTGGTAATATGGCCAATGAATTCTTAAGCAATTTAAGTGATGGTAATGTTGCAGTAAATACATCTATAATTTCAGATACTGATTCAACAGATGATTTAGGTTCATCAGCGATTGCGTGGGCAAATATTTATGGGGATGCGATAAGGAGTGCAACAGGCGTTAATCTTCTCATAGACTCAGCAACAGGAACGTTAGACATAGATGATACTACAATTGATTTATCAACACAGGCAGTTGGTGTAACTTTAAACAATGTAGCAAATGCATTAAACGTTGATTCAGATACGTTTACTGTTGATGCAATAAACAATAGAGTTGGTATTGGTACAAGTGCGCCACAAGCTGTTTTGCATGTTATAGGTGACGAAGCAAGATATGGAGATGGTGGTACTCTTAATTATGCTTCAGGAGATGGAGATGTATACATTGAGAATGTTTTGGAAGTTGATGGACATATTTATGGTGACTTATCAGGATCTGTTAATTTGGCTTTGATGAAAGGTTCTGTAGTCTTTGGTGATACTGATGGTTCAGCAACAGAAGACAACGCAAATCTTTTCTGGAACGATACAGATAATTATATGGGCATCGGAACTGCGGTACCAACAGGTAAATTGACTGTTAAAAGTGCAACCGATGTTGAGGTCGCTCGTTTCTTAGACGAAAGTGGCAACATAGTTATTATTGACGAAGACGGTCGTCTTGGTATTGGGACAACTAATCCAGAAACATTACTTCAAATAAAAGGTGGAGATGTAAAAATAGGTACTGGTTCGTTTGATAAGGCAGGGTTAAGCGATGATTTGTATGTAACAGGAGAGCTAGAAGTTGATGGCTCAAGTTGGCAAAAGCTAGTTTATGCAACATCCGTTGGTATTGGCACATCATCTCCAACATCTCTTTTAGAGGTACAGGATACTGATGCATCGCCAATAATAAGTATTACAAATTTATCTGATACAGATTACGATCCTATAATTAAATTCCGCACGGGCGATGCTGCACAGACTAGATTTACTATTGGCGTTGATGACTCTGATGCTACAAAATTTAAGATTGAAGCAGCAGATTCATTAGGAGCAACAACTCCTGCTTTAGCAATAGATTCAAATGAACAAATTGGTATTGGTACAGGTGCGCCAACTTCGTTATTACAAATTGTAGGTGGTGATGTAAAAGTAGGTACAGGTACATTTGATAATGCAGGTAGTAGCGACGACCTTTATGTTACAGGCAACCTAGAAGTAGATGGCAGCGTCTGGCTTGGTGATGCTAGTGCTGATAATCTGACTGTTA
>JAVCCJ010000003.1 GCA_030765585.1 Candidatus Zapsychrus exili
AGGGCAATGAAGTATTAATGGGTTGACCGAGGGATATGAGCATTCCCATGGAGCGTTTCTTGTGGAGTGACACAAGTAGTTGTATTGTTTGATGTTGTGTAGTTCGACTCGTGTCCCATTCGACCCGTTGACACATTTACAAATGTGTCAACGGGAATAGTGGCTTTTCTAAAATTAAAATGAAGCCACTAGTACCGTTTACTTGTTACAAATGTGTTAACGGGATCAACAGCTTATCTGATTTTAGCGGAAGCTGTCAATACCGTACCGTTTCGCAGGATTGAAGCTGATTTAGTAATAATAAATAACCCTTCCGATACATACTTAAAATTAAAATGACAAAAGAATACGATATAAAAATATCTAAAGAGTTAGGGCTTAAAACCTCTCAGGTATCATCGACTGTAAAACTATTGGATGATGATGCAACAGTTCCTTTTATTGCTCGATACAGAAAAGAAGTAACAGGAAGTTTAGATGAGGTCGTAATAACATCTATAAGAGATAGGTTAAAGCAATTAAGAGAGCTTGATAAAAGGCGAGAAACTGTTCTTAGCAGCATAAAAGAGCAGGGGAAGCTCGACAGTAAATTAAAAAAGAAGATTTTAAGCGCAGAAACGATAACAATCTTAGAAGATATTTATCTGCCATATAAGCCTAAACGTCGAACAAAAGCTACCGTTGCAAAAGAAAAGGGACTCGAGCTTTTAGCTAAGAAAGTGTTTGAACAAAATGGAATAGATATAAATAAAGAAGCTGAAAAATTTATCGATCAGAAGAAAAAAGTTGAATCAGTTGAAGATGCTTTACTTGGAGCACGGCATATTATTGCTGAATGGATAAATGAAAATCAAGAAGCTAGATCGGTTTTAAGAGATTTGTTTCTTCAAAAAGCTGCATTGGTATCTACAATAATTAAAGGAAAAGAAGCTGAAGCTATAAAGTACAAAGATTATTATGATTTAAAGGAATTAGCAAAAGATTGCCCATCGCACAGAATGCTTGCTGTCCGTCGTGCTGAAAAAGAAGGTTTTCTTACGATGAGTGTATTGCCAGATTTTGATGAAGCTGTGCAAATATTAAAGAAACAGTTTGTAAAAGGTTCAGCAGAAGATTCTAAACAGGTGGAAATTGCAGCAGAAGATAGTTATAAGAGACTTCTGTCTGTATCTCTTCAAACTGAGATACGAGTTGGTTTAAAGAAAAAAGCTGATAATGACGCCATTGATATATTTAAGAATAATTTAGAGCAACTTTTGATGGCGCCACCATTGGGTCAGAAATCAATTTTAGCAATAGATCCAGGCTTAAGAACTGGATGTAAGGTTGTTTGTTTAGATAAACAGGGTAAGCTTTTAGCAAACGACACAATCTATTTGTTAAGCGATGAACAAAAACAAAAGGCAGTGCAAATAATAAAAGATTTGTGTGAGAATTTTGAGATAGAGGTAATTGCGGTTGGAAATGGTACTGCATCAAGAGAGACTGAGAGTTTTATTAAGTCTATTGGTCTTAAAGAAGAAATAAAAATTATTATGGTTAGCGAAACTGGAGCTTCAGTTTATTCTGCTTCAGATGTAGCTCGAGAAGAATTTCCAGATTATGACATTACGGTTCGTGGCTCTATCTCTATCGGAAGAAGGCTTATGGATCCGTTAGCCGAACTTGTTAAAATTGACCCTAAGTCTATAGGGGTAGGGCAATATCAACATGATGTTGATCAAAATTTATTGAAGTTAAGTCTAGACGATGCTGTTGTAAGTTGTGTTAATAGGGTGGGTGTTGAGTTAAACACTGCAAGCAGACAACTTTTATCATACGTCTCAGGTTTGGGAAATTCACGTGCAGGTGCGATTATTGATTTTAGAGATAAGAACGGAGCGTTTAGCTCTCGAGAACAATTAAAGAAAGTTGTAGGTTTAGGCCCAAAAGCTATTGAACAAGCCGCAGGATTTTTGCGCATATACGGCGGAGATAATCCGCTAGATGCAAGTGCTGTTCATCCTGAAAGATATGATATAGTTTACGGTATTGCAAAAGACTTACAGTGCGATGTCAAAGATTTAATATTAAAAGCTGAGCTTCTTGAAAATATTAATTTGAATAAATATGCAAATGATGATGTGGGCTTACCTACATTAAATGATATAAAAAGTGAGTTGATTAAGCCAGGAAGAGATCCTAGAGAACCTTTTCAGTTATTCTCATTTAAAGAAGGCGTAAATACGCTCCAAGATATAGAGCCAGGGATGAAATTACCAGGTATTATAACTAATATTACTGCTTTTGGTGCATTTGCAGATATCGGCGTTCATCAAGATGGATTGATTCACATAAGTCAGCTTTCAGAAAAATATATAAAAGATCCTAAAGAAGTTGTTAAATTGAGCCAACAAGTAGAAGTTACTGTTTTAGAGGTTGATTTGCCACGAAAAAGGATAGCTTTAACCCTAAAAGCCAATGCTTAAGTTAAAAGTAAGGGAATATATTGACAACAAAATATATAAAATGTAACATAGCATATAATACAAACTCTAAACTCTAAGCTCTAAGCTCTAAGCTCTAAACTCGAAACTCTAAATAAATTTTAAATATAAAATTCAAATGTTTAAAGATTAGTATTTTATAAAGAATTGTAGGATTTTTTTGAATTTTGGTCATTTTGATTTTACATTTGTTTAGAGTTTCGAGTTTAGTGTTTATTTTTTAAGGAGTTATTTTTGAGAAAGAAATTAAAGATATTAAAATTAATAGTTTTCTTATTATTAGTTAGCAATATTTTAGCGCCAACTTGCTTTGCGATGGCAAAAATTCCTGGCTTTCAAAGCCAAGAATCTGGTAAAAACGTAGACTCTGCAGTTGGACAGTCTTCAATTATTGATTTTTTAGCACCTACACGTGAAACAAAAAAGAAACTAGTAGAAACATTGTTTGTAGCGTTGGTAGGCTATATATTGCTTTTTGCGTTTATAAAAATTGTAAATAGTAGAATACGAGACATTAAAACAAAACATACCTTAAGAAAGAACGCTAGTTATTTTGTAACAATTATTCTAGTTATTATAATATTTTTCATTTGGATTCAGAAGTTAAGCTCAATTACTATATTTCTTGGTGTTGCTGGTGCTGGTTTAGCATTAGCGCTTCAAGAGGCGTTATTATGTATTGCAGGGTGGATGCTTATTATGGTAAGACGACCGTTTGAAGTAGGGGACCGAATTGAGATAAATGGAGTTAAGGGCGATATAATAGATATAAGGGTTTTTCAGACAGCATTGTTAGAAATAGGTAATTGGGTAGATGCTGATCAAAGCACTGGAAGAATTGTAAATGTTCCAAATAGCTTTTTGTTTAAGCATGAGAATTATAATTATAGTAAAGGATTTGAGTTTATATGGAACGAAATACCTCTTCTTATAACATTTGAAAGTGATTGGAAGCGTGGCAAAGAAATTATTACTTCTCATGCTGAGAGTTTAGCTGAAGGAATGGAGCATGAAGTAAGAAGAAAAATTGAAGTAATGCGCAACAGATATATGATTTATTATGGTAAGCTTTCCCCAATTGTTTATGTAAGCATAAAAGATAGCGGAGTTGAACTTACAGTAAGATATTTGGTAGAGGCAAAAAAGAGGCGCTCTACGCAGGATTATTTGTGTCAGAAAATTCTAGAAGACTTTGAAAAAGAACCCAACGTTACTTTTGCATACCCAACATACAGAATAGTAAAAAATTGACAGCAAAGCTGTCATCCCTGCAAAGGCACGTAAAGTCCCGCTGGAACCATGTCCCTTTACGGACAGGGATCCCTTTTAAACTAAGAAGTAATATTTTGCACCGTAGAGATTCCTGCATGCGCAGGAATGACAATAGGTTTTAAATAAAAATTATGTCATATCTAGTTTTAGCAAGAAAATATAGACCTCAAAATTTTGACGAGATAATTGGGCAAGACCATATCATCGAGATATTAAAGAAAGCTGTTTTGTCTGATAAGGTTTCTCATGCCTATCTTTTTAGCGGACCTCGCGGAATAGGCAAAACATCCTGCGCTCGTATTTTAGCAAAATCTCTTAATTGCGAAAAAGGTCCCACCACTGAACCTTGTCATAAATGTCCTGCCTGTGATGAAATAACAAAAGGTACAAGCTTCGATGTGTTAGAAATTGATGGCGCATCTAATCGTGGCATAGATGAAATAAGAACGTTGCGCGAAAACGTTAAGTTTGCACCAAGCTGTGGAAAATTTAAGATATATATTGTTGATGAAGTTCATATGCTTACAATGGAGGCGTTTAATGCATTGCTTAAAACATTAGAAGAGCCGCCAGAACATGTTAAGTTTATTTTTGCAACAACCGCGCCTAACAAAGTTCCGCAAACTATTATCTCTCGTTGTCAGAGATTTGATTTTAAAAGAATGTCTTTAAAAGTCATAGCGGATGCTCTTGAATCAATAAGCAAGAAAGAAAAGTTCAGGATAGACATAGAAGCACTTTCTGCAATAGGAAAAGCCGCCGAAGGAAGCTTTAGAGATGCTTTGAGCATATTAGATCAATTGAGCGCCTTAAGCGATAATAGTATAAAAGCCAGCGATGTTTTTTCTATGTTAGGCCTAGTTGAGACGCAACTTTTATTTAATTTGGTTGATAAGTTAGCTGATAAGAATTGTTCAGAGGCTCTTAAGATATTAGACGAGATAATTGATAAAGGAAAAGATGTAAGACAGCTTGTTAAGAATTTAAATGAACATTTTAGGAATCTAATGATAATAAAAGTTGGAGGGAAATCCTTAGGTAAGTTAGTAAACTATCCGGTTTCTATTAAAGAGATGTTTTTAAAACAGGCAGACAGTTTTTCTTTAAAAGACATATTAAGCGCAATAGATGTTTTAATCCAAGCGCAAGAAACATCACGCATAACAGAGTCTATGCGCATGCCTCTGGAAGTTGCTTTTGCTAAGTTGACTTATGTGGATGGAAGTTTTCCTAAAAATGTGGAAAATGTGGGGTCAGAAAATGTGGGGTCAGACCCCCATAAAGAAAGCAGCAATTCTTTTCTTACGGCAAGCGCTTTAAAGAGCGAAAAAGGAGCTGTTGATATATCGGGTCCTTTGAAAAACGAAGACAATATAGAGCAAGAGATTAAAGAAATAAAAGAGACGTCGTTAGAGAATAACTCGCCCATAGAAGAGCAGAAGTTACCATTGCAAGAAGATATGCAGCAAAATATAGATCTTAATAGAATAAAACGTATGTGGGATTCTCTTACGCATGCTGTAAGTAGAGAAAGAATGTCTATAGCTACTTATTTACAAGAAGGTTCTCCTTCTAATTTTAAAGAAAATAAGATAACAATAGCATTTCCTAGTAAATGTAGATTTCAAAAAGAATCATTAGAAAATCAAGCGACTACTGAACTTATTGAGAGAAAGATATCTGAGAAATTAAATAGCAAGATTTTTGTTGAGTATATAATTGATGATGAGTGTGAGCCGCAAATTTTAGAAGACCCATCGGTCAAGAATGTTCTAGATGCTTTTAAGGGTAAAATAACTAATAAATGGCATAACGAATAAAATGAGCTATCCTAGATTAATAGAAAATTTAATTGAGAAATTATCAAAACTTCCTGGCGTAGGAAGAAGAAGCGCCGAAAGAATGGTGTTTTGGCTTTTAGACCAATCAAAAGAAACATCAAGCGCGCTCGCAGAAAATATCATACAATTAAAAGAAGATATGACGTTCTGTAGGATTTGCAATAACTTAACCGATACAGAAGTATGTCAAGTTTGTAGCGATACTACTCGTGATCAAAGTATAATTTGTGTTGTAAAAAACCCAAAAGATTTGTTAGCAATAGAAAAAACAGGTGCTTTTAAGGGATGTTATCATGTTTTGCTAGGAACTATTTCTCCGTCAGATGGAAGAGGACCTGATAGCATAAAAATACAGCAGCTTCTTGATCGTGTAGCGTCTTGTGATATAGAAGAAGTTGTTATAGCAACAGATCCAGATAGTGAAGGCGAGATGACAGCACTTTTTTTGACTAAACACTTAAAGCCCTTGGAGTAAAGGTAAGCAGAATCGGTTTTGGCATTCCTATGGGAGGTGCTGTTGAGTATACTGATGCATCAACGCTAAGTATATCAGTTTCATCACGCCGTGAAATAATGTAATAAAGGCAAGAGCTGTCTTTATCTTGTAAACATTTAGTTTTACTAATTTAATTATCCCCCAGAGTAAAAACAAAGGGGGATTTATATTATGAAAAAGAACGAATTAAAAGAAAATTTAGGTGAGATTGCTATCTTTAAACTAAAAGGAGGCAATGTCAAAGTTGAGGTTAATATTGAGAATGAGACTGTGTGGATAACGCAGTCACAGATGTCTGATTTATTTTCAACGGAGAGAAGCGTTGTTACAAAGCATATTCGTAACATATTGAGATCTAGAGAACTTATAGAAAATTCAGTATGTGCAATTTTTGCACGTGCTGCTTCTGATAAAAAGATTTATAAGACTAAATTTTATAACTTGGATATGATAATTTCTGTTGGATATAGAGTGAATTCAAAGCTTGGTACCAAGTTTCGTATTTGGGCCACCAATGTATTGAGGCAACATATGGTAAAAGGATATACCATAAACAATAATAGGCTTAAGAAAGAATCAAAATTATATGAAGATTTAAAGAAAGCTGTTGACCTTTTAGGAAATGTTGTATCTCTGGAAAACGTTTCAGATGATGCAAAGGGTCTTATAGAAGTTATCTCTCAGTATTCAAAAGCCTTAAAAATTCTTGATGATTATGATTATAAAAGGTTAAAAGATGTCAAGACAACAAAAAAAGAAATATATAAGCTAACCTATGATGAGGCTAGGGGTATAATTGATGTATTAAGAAAGAAATTTAACGATTCAAATTTTGTTGGTCAAGAAAAAGATAAGAGTTTTGTAAGCTCAATAAGTGCAATTTATCAAACTTTTTCGGGAAAAGATTTATATCCAAGCGTAGAGGAAAAAGCAGCTAATCTCCTGTATTTTGTCACAAAGAATCATAGCTTTATTGATGGAAACAAAAGGATAGCAGCAGCGTTATTTATATGTTTTTTGAAAAGAAACAATTTATTGTACGATACAAAAGGTAATCTTAGCATTAGTAATAGTGCGCTCGTTGCTTTAACGCTTATGATAGCTGCAAGCAGACCAAAAGAAAAAGATGAGATTGTGAAGGTTTTAGTTGGCTTATTGAGCAAGCGTTATTAGGTGATAAGAAATAATAAAGAAAATTGACTTTTATTATTTTTTATGTATAATTTGTATCAACTGATCTTTTAAAATGTAATCCTCTCTCACCACAAGGCGTGGTGAGCTCGCCAAGTTTTGTGGCGAGGTAGTATTAGAACATTTTTTATGTATTATGTTTTATTGTTGCATAGTATTTTAAAGATACAATCCCCTGTAGCTCAGCTGGTAGAGCAATTGGCTGTTAGTTAAGTTAGCAGCCTCTAGCAGAAACGCTAGAGTGAATAAGTAGGCTAATTCAGGGAAACCCTATTCGATTAATCGAAGGGCAATCCTGAGCTAGCATCCGTTATGATTTATAGCGGAGGGCAAGTGCAGAGACTTTACACCTACTTCCCAAACGTAAAGACGTGGGAAAAGAGAAAGTCCGACTCTTCAGGTAACTGGAGTCAGATCGTAACCAATGGGTCCGTGGTTCGAGTCCACGCGGGGGAGCCAACTCGTTCTCTCATCAAAACGAGAGATAATACCACCAGAAGGGCCCTTCTTGGGTTTTTCTGGTGGTATTTTTATTTCAGGTAAATCCCAAAATGTGATTCTGACCTTTGATGAGTCCTCGTTATATATAATCTTTTTGATAAGTAA
>JAVCCJ010000094.1 GCA_030765585.1 Candidatus Zapsychrus exili
TGTGGAAATCCTTGTGGGAGAAGAACTTTTCGTTCAGCCAAAAGAAGATTTGATAAACGATATTAAAGAATTGGTTGGAAAAGAGAGTTTTTCTGTTACACTTTGATAGTTTCAGGGCCTAGTTTCTAGGATTTAACCCCTAGGATTTAATCGCTTGACACCCTAACACATTGTTGTTACTATACTTAGCATTAGATTACTCAGCTAACAGGAGAAAAATAAATGACAAAAAAAGACATAGTTTTAAAAATCACTGATAGGATAGGCATCAAGCAAGTGGATGTCAAAAAGATTGTCCAAAGCACTTTTGATGTTATTATTGAGAGCTTAATGCGTGATGAAAAGGTTGAATTGCGTAATTTTGGAGTATTTAAGATAAAAGAAAGAAAAGCGCGTTTTGGACGAAACCCAAGAACTGGCGACAGTGTACCTGTTCCTCCACGCAAAGTTGTTGTTTTTAAGCCTGGCTTAGAAATGAAGCAGAAAATAAAGTAATTTTCTTTTATATTTAGCAGAGTATTGTCTTACTAAAGGCATTGCTCTATTTTTATGTATTACTTTAAATATATTAAGAAAAGTATTTATATTAAAAATAATTATAAAAAGTTTTTAATTATGACAAAAAAGTTCTCAGTCCCAAGAGGCACATCTGATATCCTTCCTGAAGATATAAGTTTATGGCAAGAAATTGAAGCCATATCTCGAAATCTTTTAGATATATACAATTATAAAGAAATCCGTACTCCTATTTTTGAAGAAATAGGCCTTTTTAAACGTTCTTTAGGCCAGACAAGTGATATTGTGAATAAACAATTGCTTCAATTGGCATCAGAAAAGGAAGAAGGCTTTGTTTTAAGGCCAGAGGGTACAGCTTCTGTTGTTAGGTCATATATTGAAAATGGTTTAGATAGAAAAGATAATTTATCTAAACTTTTTTATTTTGGACAAATGTTTAGGGGTGAGCGTCCTCAAAAAGGAAGATTGCGCCAATTTAATCAAGTTGGAGTTGAGGCGATAGGTCCTAATACATGCTCCCCATATTTAGATGCAGAAGTAATCTCTTTAAGTGTAACTCTATTGGAGGCTTTTGGAGTAAAAGATTATGAACTTAAAATAAATACTTTAGGTACCCTAGAAGACAAAGAAAATTTTTCTAAGATGCTTAAGAATGGGCTTAAAGACAAGATATCTAATCTTTGCGATGATTGTCGTGATCGTTTTAATCGTAACGTTTTTCGTATTCTAGATTGTAAATCATCAAGATGTCAGGAAGTTGTTGCTGATTTGAAGGAGGACAATAGTTATTTATCCGAAGAATCTTTACAATACTATAATAAAGTAAAAGAGGCTTTGGATATTTTAGGGGTAAAGTACAAAGAATGTTCTAATCTTGTCAGAGGTCTTGATTATTATACTCATGTAGTGTTCGAGATTTCTTCTTCTAGCTTAGGAAGCCAAAATGCATTGGGCGCAGGCGGAAGATATAATAGCTTGGTTAGTCAATTAGGTGGCTCAGCAGTTGATGCGGTAGGTTTTGCTTTAGGCATAGAGAGGATATTGCTTGCAATTGAAGGTAAAAAGGTCTCTAATATTAAACTGCTAGATTGTTATGTGATTGCATTAGATGAAAGTTTATTCCAGAAGGCATTTGAGATATTAAAAACTCTTAGAGAATCTGGAATTTCTGCAGATATAAGCTATAAAGCTACGTCTTTAAAGAATCAAATGCGCTATGCAAATAAATCATGCGCTAGAAAAACTATTATATTGGGTCAAGATGAATTAGAAAAAGGACTTATCACCTTAAAAGATATGGAAACCGGGGAACAATTGCAATGCTCATTTGAGGAAATTGTAAATAAAATTAAAGAGTAAAACAAGAAAGGCATAAAAAAGAAATGTTAAGAACGCACACATGTTCAGGATTAAGAAAAGAAGATAAAGATAAAGAAGCTATTCTATGCGGATGGGTTGGAGCAAGAAGAAATCATGGTAAACTCATTTTCATTGATATAAGAGATAGATATGGAATAACGCAAGTTGTTTTTGTTCCTTCAGTTAGCAAAGAGGCTCATGAGTTAGCTCAGAAATTAGGACCTGAATTTGTTATAAAGGTAACAGGTAAAGTAGCTACGAGACCAGATAATATGATTAATTCTGATATACCAACAGGCGAAGTTGAGCTTTGCGCTGAAGACCTAGAAATACTTAATGAAAGCGAAGTTCCTGTATTTGAAATTGATGATACGGTAGATGTTGGCGAAGAGTTGAGATTGACTTATAGATATCTAGATTTAAGAAGAGAAAAGGTTAGAAGCGCACTTGAATTAAGACATAAACTATGTGCAACTATTCATGATTATTTAAATAAAAAAGATTTCTTAGAAATTGAAACACCTGTCTTGACAAAGTCAACTCCAGAAGGAGCAAGGGACTTTCTGGTTCCTTCTAGACTTAATCCAGGACAATTTTATGCGCTACCTCAATCTCCTCAGCTTTTTAAACAAATTTTGATGGTATCAGGAATGGATAAGTATTATCAAATTGTTAAATGTTTTAGAGATGAAGATTTGCGAGCTGATCGTCAGCCTGAATTTACACAGCTTGATATGGAGATGTCTTTTATCGAAGAGGAAGATATATTTTCTTTAACAGAGGGATTGTTTAAAGAAATATTTTATCAAATAAAAGGTATAGATATACCGACTCCTTTTCCTCGTATGACACACAAAGAAGCAAAGGACAAGTATAATAGCGACAAGCCAGATTTGCGCAAAGAAGGCGAAGAGTTTTCGTTTACTTGGATAGTGGATTTTCCAATGTTTAAATACAATGAAGGAGAAAAGCGTTGGGATAGCGAGCATCATCCATTTACATCGGTTAAAGAAGAAGATATGGAGAATTTTAATAATGGAAAATATGACAAAGTTCGCGCACGTTCATATGATTTAGTTCTTAATGGAAGTGAAATTGGAAGCGGATCTGTTCGTATACATAAAAAAGATATGCAAAAAAAGATATTTGATATAATAGGTATTGATGAAAAAGAAGTGGAAGAAAGATTTGGCTTCTTGCTTAAAGCTTTTCAATATGGAGCTCCACCTCACGCCGGAGTAGCATATGGCATAGATAGACTAGTTGCTATATTAGCAGGATTAGATTCTATAAGAGATACAATAGCTTTTCCGAAAACTCAGAAGGGTAGCTGTTTATTGGCTGATGCGCCTTCTGGCATAGATCAAAATCAAATAAAGGAATTAGGCCTTAAAAAGGCATAATTCAAGGAGGAGAAAGATGTATAAGCATTCTATAAAATCACTTATTGTTATTTTAATGATTATTTTTGTAGCAGGATGTGCAACTTCAGGAATTAAAGTAGAGAGCTATTTTCAGGCAAAGCCTAGAGTAGACCAGAAGCTTGAGGGAAATGCAGGATATTTAGCAGGAACTCCCAAAGTAGAGGAGAATGCGGAGAGAAAAAAGACTCGCAAGATTTTTGTTGTAGAAGTTACTCAAAATGAGCCATCTTCTAAGACGAAAAGTTATATTGTTAAGAAAAAAGCAAAGACAAATAAATCTGTTAAAGCTAAAGAAGAAATTAAAACAATAGAGTCAAAAGTACAAGCTACAGGAGTAGCAGCGTCTACTATGTCTAACATTTCTGCGATAGATAAAATAGAACTTGGAGTTGTAGAAGGCAAGGCTGTCCCTGCAGAACCACAAAAACCTGCATTTGTAGAATATAAGGTTGAGAAAGATGATACCCTGCAGAAGATATCTGAAAAGTTCTATGGTTCTTTTGGTAAATGGACAAAAATTTATGAGGTTAATAAGGCGTTGATAAAAAACCCTGATCGAATTAAACCAGGTATTACTATAAGGATTCCATCACAATAGGTTTATGGAAATATCAATTGATTTAAATACAAATAAAGACCTTCAAATTCTTTTTGGAAAGTATGATCAGAATTTAAAATTAATTGAGAAAGAATTAAGTATAAAAGTTACTCGAAGTAGTAGTGGTTTGAAACTTTCTGGTCATAAGAGTAATGTTGATAAAGCAGCAGAGTTATTTGAGTATCTACAGGGACTTTTAGATAATGATTTAGAGATTAAAGCAAGAGACATTATTTATTCTTTAAGGTTGGCTAAACCTGATGAAGGCGTTGATTTTAAAGAATTAGCTAAAGGAAAGATAGACGTTGCATCTCGTGGAAAGTTGGTTGTCCCAAAAACAAAAGGGCAGATGGAATATGTAGATGCTATTAAGAAAAACGATATTGTTTTTGGCGTAGGTCCAGCAGGGACAGGAAAAACATATTTAGCGATGGCGATGGCAGTAAATGCCATGAAAAAGGGTCTTGTTAAGAGAATAATATTGACTAGACCTGCAATTGAAGCTGGTGAAAACTTAGGATTCTTGCCAGGAGATATGATCGAGAAAGTTTCTCCTTACCTTAGGCCGCTTTATGATGCTCTTTTTGATATGATGGACGCTAATGCTGCAGAAGAATATATAGAACAAGGTACGATAGAAGTAGCACCTTTAGCTTTTATGAGAGGCAGAACTTTAAATGATGCTTTTGTTATTTTAGATGAGGCTCAAAATAGCACTCCGTTTCAGATGAAAATGTTTTTAACGCGTCTTGGTTTTGATTCAAAGACAGTTATTACAGGGGATGTAACGCAAAGCGATCTCCCTAAAGGATTTATGAACGGATTAGTTGATGCTGAGGCAGTACTAAAAGACATAGAGGGAATTAAATTTGTACATTTAACTGGCGAAGATGTGGTTCGTCATGAATTAGTTCAAAGAATTGTTGAGGCTTACGGTAATGATAATAGAAATTAAAGAAAAACTTAAACAGAGAAATATTTTTAACATCATAATGTCAGTAGTTGCTATTTTAGGCTCGGCTTTATTCTGTTATTTAGCAGGGTATTCGTTGATCATTCCTTTACTATTTCTTTTTGTAGGAATTCATCTTAATTTCTTTGGGAAAGCCCATACAAAGATATTTGTTCATTTAGGGCTTTTAGTTGCACTTCTTATTTTTATTACACATGCCATTGGAACTTATTGGAACATTTCAGAATATTATATTCCTGTTGCTGGTATTGTAATACTTACGACATTACTGTTTAATGATATTGAGCTTTCTTTTGTGATGGCTTTTGTAAGTAGTATCGCAGTAAGTATTATTTTAAAAGGTGACTTCGGCATGATGATTACTTTTTTTGTTGGAAGTTTAATTGGAGCATATTCTGTTCGAGGAGCAAGAACAAGAGGCCAGCTTATTACAGCTGGACTTTTTGTGAGCGCAATTCATGTTGTATGTTTAATTTTGCTTTATCCAGATCTTCAGATTTTATCTAGCAAAGTATTCTCATCAAATAAAATATATCCGCTTATAGCTAGTGGTTTTATTTCAACTTTCTTCGTTGCAGCAACGCTAAAGGTTTTTGAATATTTATTTGGAGTTTTGACTAATTATAGTTTATTAGAATTATCCGATTTTAATCAACCTCTGCTTAAGAGGATGATATTAGAGGCCCCAGGGACATATCATCATAGTTTGGTTGTAAGTAATTTGTCTGAATCTGCTGCTGATGCAATAGACGCTAATTCGCTTTTGACCAGAGTCGGCGCTTATTATCATGATATTGGTAAAATGATAAAGCCAGAATATTTTACTGAGAATCAAATGCTTGGCGGAAACAAACATGATAATATCGAGCCTTCAATGAGTCGTTTGGTTATCTTAAATCATGTTAAAGAGGGAATAGAACTAGCCAAGAAGAATAATTTAAATCAGATGATAATTGATTTTATTTCACAGCATCATGGAACAAGTATGATGTATTATTTTTATCAAAAGTCACTTGAAACAACAGAAGATAAAGAAAATACAAAGGAAGAGGATTATCGTTATCCAGGTCCAAGACCTCAGAGAAGAGAAACTGCAATTGTTATGTTGGCAGATTCGGTTGAAGCTGCTGTTCGTTCGCTAGATGAAGCATCGCCTGCCAGGATAGAAGAAACAGTTAAGAAAATTATGAATAACAAGTTTATAGACGGTCAGTTAGATGAGTGCAATTTAACTCTTAAAGAAATTGATAAAATTTCATCTACATTTATTCGCATTTTAAGTGCGATGTATCATGGTCGAGCTAAATATCCGGAAAAGAATAATGGAAGTAATAGTAGAAAATCTTCAGAAGAAAATAAATCTAAAACCTCTCCAGATAGTCAAAATCGCAAAAACAATTCTTCGTCATGAAGGCATAAAGAAGTCAATCGTATCAATTGTTTTTGTTACTAGTCAGAAAATTATAGCATTAAATAAGAAATTTTTGGGCAAGACTTATGCTACTGATGTACTAGCTTTTGATTTTAAGGGTGACGCAAAGAATGGGGCCTTAGAGGGAGATATTATCATTTCAACAGATGCAGTTATAAAGAATTCAAAAGAATTTAAAACAAATGTTGAAGAAGAAATTGCCTTGTACGTTATTCATGGAATATTGCATTTATTGGGTTTTGATGATCATAAGAAGAAAGACACCGAAGTAATGCGTCTAAAAGAAAAAGAGCTTTTAAAGTGCATTAAGCCTACAATAAAACATTTGGTTAGATAATGATAGTAAAAACCGAAGGAGTAGTTCTTAAGACTTTTGACTACAGAGAAACAAGCAGAATAGCTAGAATCTTTACTAAAGATTATGGAAAGATTTCAGGTGTTTTAAAAGGCATTAGAAAAGATCCTAGAAAATTTGGCAGTCATCTTGATAAATTCTCAGTTAATGAAGTTATTTACTATACTTCGAGAAAAACAGACTTGCATCTTATTAGTCAGTGTGACTTAAAGCAGTTTTTCTTAGCCGTAAGAGGCGATTATAAAAGAAATATAGCGGCAAATTATATTTTAGAGCTTGTTGACTCTATTATGCAGCAAGAGCAAAAGAACTTAAGAGTGTATAGGCTGATGATAGATTATTTGGCTGAACTTGAAACTGTAAGAGATCAAGATATTGATAAGTTAGTTTATATATTTCAAATTAAAACATTGTTGTTTTCAGGATTTCGTCCACATATTGATTCGTGCGTTAAATGTCAGAAGAAAATTACAGGCAAGGTTCGTTTTAGTTCAAGATTAGGGGGCTTAGTTTGCTCAAGCTGCCCAACAAGCGAAACAAGTTTTCAGGTAATATCTAAAGGCACTATATCTTCGATGCTTCATATAGAACAAAGTGATTGGAAGAAAAGCTTAAGATTGGGGCTTACCAGTCCTGTAAAGAAAGAATTAAAATACGTGTTAAATAATTTTTTAGTTTACCATTTGGAAAAGAAAATAAGATCGGCGAAATATTTATAATGAAAGTAATAATACAAAGAACAAAATATGCAAAAGTAGAGGTAGATCAAAAGGTCGTGGGGGAAATAGAGAGAGGAGCTCTTGTTTTCCTTGGGGTGTCTTGTGAAGATTCTGTCGACGATGCGGATTATTTAGTAAATAAAATAGTCAATCTTCGCATATTTCAAGATGCTGAAGGTAAAATGAATTTGTCTGGCTTAGATGTTAACGCAGAGTTTCTGGTTGTATCTCAATTTACTATTTATGGAAACTGTGACAAAGGAAGACGTCCATCTTTTGATGAAGCCGCTGATCCCAAAAAAGGCGAAGAATTGTACGATTATTTTGTAGATAAATTGAAAGAGCAGAACGTAAAGGTAGAAACTGGTAAATTTAGAGCAATGATGGATGTGTCTTTGTTAAATGATGGACCTGTGACTTTTATACTTGAAAGCAAAGATAATGATTGATACTCACGCACATTTAGATCAATTAAAAGATATTGATGATGCTTTGTTAACCGCAAAGAAAGAAGGAGTCGAGGAAATAGTTGCTGTTAGTATAGATGTTGAATCTTCTAAGAAGAATTTAGAAATAAGTTTAAAAGAGAATGATAATTATCCAAAAGTTCATTTAGCTTTTGGAGTTCATCCATCAGAAGCCAATGTAGAGAAAATAGATGATTGCATTGAATTGATAAGAGAGCACTCATCTGATTTAAAAGCTATTGGCGAGATTGGATTGGATTTTTGGTATAAGTGGGTTAAGAAAGATCAACAAAAGAAAGATGAACAAATCCAAGTTTATAGTAAATTGTTGGAACTTGCAAAAGAGCTTGATTTGCCTGCGGTAATACATTCTCGTGGGGCGTGGAAACAATGCTTTGAAATAGCAAAAGAGATTAATCTTAAGAAAGTTCTTTTTCATTGGTATAGTGGACCAATTGATATTTTAGAAGATATTTTAGATTCAAGTTTTTATATATCAGTAACGCCATCTCTTGGTTATAGTCCTCAAGCGCAAGATGCAGCAAAGCACGCTCCGATGACAAGAATTTTGATCGAGACAGATACTCCGGTTTTTTATAGAAATTTAAATAGTGCAGACAAAGAAGATGGATATTCGTCTGAGCCTAAAGATGTTTTTAAAACGCTTGATTTGTTATCTAAAATAAAAGATATAGATCCTCAACAAGCGTCTGTAATTGTAAATAAAAATGCGATAGAGTTTTTTAATTTAGGAGAGAATTGATGAAAAAAACAATTATTATAGCTGTATGTGCGCTCCTTGTTTTAACTATAGTTGGGATAAGTGTATTTTATGTAACCAAACCAAGTTTATCTATAGAAGATGTTTTGCCTAAAGACCCACTTATCTATTTGAAAGTTTCTGATATACAAGGTGCGGCGGTTAAAGTAATAACATCAGATCTTTTTAAAAGTGTTATGAATATTGATTATGATATGTTGCTAGACAAAGAAGTTATTACAAAAGAACAAAAGAGCACTTTTGATTCAATTAGAGAAAAGTCTGCTATATTATCTGAAAATATTATTTTAGCTAGATTACTAGGTAAAGAAGTAGCGATAGCTTTGTATCCTGGTAAATTGGATATTAAATTTGATGGCAACGTGAATCCAGACGACATCATGAGAATAATAGAAAATTTTGTATCAAATATCTCTATAGCCGTGCACCTTCAGCCAGAAATTAAGTTTTTAGAATTTATCTCAAAGTTTTCTCTTAATAAAGATGTAAGTCAATTTGAGCAAGAGGTATTGAATTATAAAGAAAAGGAAATTCGTATTATTACAATACCTGATAGTGGACTTGAGGTAGGATATGTGGAAATTGGAGATTTATTGATAGTTGGGCTAGGAGATAAATCTGCAAAGGCTGCTGTTGATGTATTTAGAGGCGATAAAGGCTCGTTAGACAAAGACTCGAATATTATAGAAGCTAGAAAAAATTACGTAGAGTCTGCCACATTAATTAGTTTATTGAATATAGAAGGTTTAATTTCTTTAGTTGAAAACAAATCGCAGGAATTCCCGAAGACGACCCAAGAAGTTCAAGGTCAACAAGATAAAACTAGTCAGCTTTTAGATTCTTATTCTGGTTTCAGATTTGTAACAATATCATCACGTTGGGGAGATATTTCGGAGTTTAAATTTAATGCGCACATAGATAGAGATAAATTTAATAATGTTCCTTTTATGCGTGCATGTGATTCTTCGGTTAATGGAACCATTGATTTTATACCTACAGAAACTATTGTATATTATTGGGATAATTGTTTAGAGATCGACTATTATTGGCAAGAAGTAAAACGAGAATTACTTAAATTAAGTAAAGAAGATGCCTCAAATCCAATGGATCAAATAAAAGATTTTGAAAATAAGATGGGCTTGAGTATAGAAGAAGATATAATAGGTGCTTTCGCAAGTGAAATGGGAGGAGCTCTTTTTGATATAAAGCTTAGCAATATGTTTCCTACGCCTGAATTTATTTTCTTTATTAAGGTGAAAAATAAAGCAAAAGTTGAAAATTTAATGAACAAGTTATTGGATAAGCCGTTTTTTATGATAAAAGATGAAAGCTATTCTGATATAAATATAAAATATATTAATTCGCCTATTGCTAGTGTGCAGCCAAGTTATTGTTATATAGGCGACTATATGCTTATATCTATAAATAGAGATTTACTTAAAAATTCTATCAACGTCTCTGCTGGAGGAGTTGCATCATTGCTTGAAAATAAGAGCTTTAAGGAGATTGATCCTAGTATAGCAGAGGACAGTACATCAATTTCTTTTGGTAAAATTGATAAAATTTCTGAAAAGCTAGAAGGTATTATTAATTTTTCTAATCTTTGGCTTGTCGCTAAAGATAATGAACTAAAAGCTTTTAAATCAGGTACAGAAAAACGTTTAGAAGATGTTGATAAAACAATTGCCTTGATGTCAAAAGAAGTAGGAGAGTTTCAGAAACAAATTGACCTTACAGAAGATAAAATTTGGGATTTACAAGCAGAACAGAAAGATATATCTGCTGAGAAAACAAATGAGAATAATGCGATTGAGGCATTAAATAAGAAACAAGGCGACATTGAAGCATCAATAGAAAAAAGAGAAGAACTCAAAGAAACTTTGCTCATGTATGAGTTATCAGCTAAAGAATCAGAAAAACGTAAGATTATGTTAGATGAAATAGTTTTTCCTATTCTTAGGAGCTTTCTTTCTATAGATTCTTTTGGAATGAGAAAGACTTCTATCGGAGACGTTTTTGAAACTAATATTTTTCTAAAAGAAAAAGTATCTACAAGTACTCCTTAATTAAACTTAAATAGACACCAAGAATAACTTTATTTAGAATATATAATAATGTTTGAAATAATAAGTAAACAAATTTTAGCTCAAGACATAAAAAGAATTGATATCTCGGCACCCGATATTGCAAAAAAGGTTAAGCCTGGGCAATTTGTAAGCATTTGCCCTGAAGAGGGTGACGAAAGAATACCTTTAACTGTTGTTGATTGGGATTCATCCAAGGGAACCATTTCTATAATTTTTCAAGAGATAGGACAGACTACAGGGAAATTAGGTACATTACCTATTGGAGAACCTATTTTTTCAATTTTAGGTCCTTTAGGAGTACAATCCCAAATAGAAAAAAAAGGAACTGTTGTTTGTATAGCAACTGGTATTGGAGCAGCTCAGATACTTCCTATATGTCGTGCGTTTTCTCGTGTTGGAAATAAAGTCATTGGTATAGTTGGCGCAAAAACAAAGAAGTCATTAATGCTTGAGGCTCAAATGCGTCTTGCCTGTAATAAAATCTTTATTACAACAAACGATGGTTCGTACGAAAGAAAAGGTTTAGCAACAGATATTTTAAGAGAGCTGATAAAGAAAAGAGAAGTAGATTTTGTTTATGCAATAGGCACAATTGATATGATGAAAGAAGTATGTTCAATTACAAAAGAAAAATCAATTGAAACTAGAATTCAAATTAAACCTGTAATGGTTGATTGTATGGGTATGTGTGGATCTTGTCGTGTTGTAGTAAATGGGAAAATAGTATTAGCCTGCATTGAAGGTCCTGAATTTGATGGCCAAGAAATAGAGTTAGAAGATTTTTCAAAACGTATGGAGACTTTTAAGGAGTCGTGTAAATGCAAAAACCAGAAGTTAATATCCAGCCAGCAGAAAAAAGAGTCACCAACTTTAATGAAGTTTCTCTTGGATATTCTAAAAGATTAGTTATAGATGAGGCAATGCGCTGTCCCCAATGTGCTCATCCAATTTGTGCAGATGTGACACAAGGATGTCCACTGGGAATTAGTGTGCCTAAGTTTATTCGCTGCCTTCGTGAAGGAAATGTGACAGGCGCATATGATTATATAAAACAAAATAATTGTTTTGCGTCTATATGTGGAAGAATATGTTCTGCTCCTTGTGAGGTTGCATGTGTTTTGTCTGAAGATAAGTCTCCAATACAGATTCGTGAACTAGAGCGTTTTGCAGCAGATTTCGGAAGAACGCGTTTTGTTAAAAAAATACAAAAGAATTTAAATGATAAGAAAGTAGCTATTATAGGTGCTGGGCCTTGCGGATTAACTGCAGGATGGAAATTAGCAAAGCAAGGATATCAGGTAACTGTTTTTGAGGCATTAGATAAGCCAGGAGGAGTATTAAGATATGGTGTTCCTGATTTTAGAGTGCCAAAGAAAGTTTTAGATTCAGAAATTAATAATATCAAGTCTCTCGGAGTTAAAATAAAGACTAATTTCTTTATTGGTAAAACTGCAACGATAGACGATTTAAAGTCTCAAGGATTTGAAGGTATTCTTATTGCGACAGGGGCAGGAACACCTAAGTTTATGAATGTAAAAGGAACTAACTTGGGCGGAGTTTATTATGGTGAAGAATTTTTAATGCGAGTTAATCTTACCAAAACAAGCATCTTCTCTAAATATATACCTACTTTTCCAATAGGAGAGAAGATTGTTGTAGTTGGTGCAGGTAATACTGCTTTGGATTGCGCAAGAGCTGCTGTTCGTTTTGAAAAACAAGTAACGCTTATCTTTCGTAGGCCGGAAGATGAAACTTTTGTTCGCCAAGAAGAGCGTGAGTTTGGCAAAGCAGAAGGCATAAAGGTAGAACCTATGATAAAGGTAGTTGAGATATTATCAGATGACAAGGGATCAACTGCAGGTGTAAAATGTATAAGAATGGATTATGCAGATGTGGATGGGAACTGGGAGATAATTCCAGTGCCTGATTCAGAATTTACAATAGAGGCTGACACTGTTATCATTGCTATTGGGCATAAACCAAATTCAACCTTGAGTGATACGTGCACAGAAATAAAAGTAAATAGAAACAAGACTGTTAAAATAAATCGGGAGGATTGCTCGACAAGTGTTGAAGGTGTTTTTGCTGCTGGAAATGTTGCGACAGGAGCCAATCCTTTAATTAATGCAATGGCACAAGGCCTAAAAGCTGCAGAAAGTATAGATAAATTTTTATCATGAGTAAAATTACAATAGACGATATTAAGCTTAAGAAAAAAGACGGCAAGAAAATTACTATGCTGACTGCATACGATTATCCTTTTGCCCAAATTGTTGATAATTGCGGCATTGATATTGTATTGGTAGGAGATTCTTTAGCCAATGTAGTTTTAGGACTTAAGTCAACAACCGAGGTTAATACAGATGAAATGATACATCATACAAAGTCAGTTAGGCGCGGAGTAAAAAATGCTCTTTTAGTCGGAGATATGCCATATGAATCATATCAAACAGATATAAGTCAGGCTGTTAAGAATGCAAAAAGATTTATTGATGAAGCTGGATGTGATGCGATTAAGCTTGAATGGTTTGATAAGTGCTTAGAGATAGCAGCGGAGATTATAAAAGAGGGCATACCTGTTATGGGTCATGTTGGTTTGACTCCTCAGACGGCAGCACAATTGGGTGGATTTAAGGTTCAAGGAAAAGATGCAGGTTCAGCGCGTTTAATTATAGAGAATGCAAAAAAGCTAGAAGATGTGGGTTGCTTTAGTATTGTTTTAGAATGCGTTCCAGCTCCACTTGCAAAGCTGATTACTGGTGAGCTTGTTATACCAACATTTGGTATTGGTGCAGGTGTTGATTGCGACGGACAGGTATTGGTTATTCACGATCTTTTAGGGCTTTATGGAGGTAAGCGTCCAAAATTTGTAAAGCAGTATGTTGATTTAAATGAAACAATTTCAAAGGCAGTAAGGAATTTTAAACAAGAGGTTGAAGATAATCAGTTTCCAAATGATGAATATAGTTATCATATGGATGAAAACGAATTGAGGAAACTAGAGAAATGAAAAAATGTCCTTTTTGCGCAGAAGAAATCCAAGATGAAGCTATTAAGTGTCGTTTTTGTAATGAATTTTTAGAAGGGAAAGAAGCTGTTCCTGTCAAAGAAAAACAAAAATGGTATTTAAGTACATCTACTATTGTTATTGGATTTTGTTTTGCAGGACCACTAGTTTTACCACTCATTTGGATTAATCCAAAGTTAAGCAAGAATGTAAAAATTGTACTAA
>JAVCCJ010000023.1 GCA_030765585.1 Candidatus Zapsychrus exili
CTTACAGCCTCTGTGCCCATTGGAGTTTCTTTTAATCTTGGAATAAAATATTTTGACCATTTCATAAATTTGTCCTCTAGTTCCTAAATCCCTGCCCGTAAAGAGACGTGGTCCCAACGGGACTTTACGTGCCTTCGCAGGGATAAATTCAAACCCATAAGTTATGTCGTCAAAACTTCCATAGCTTATATCCTCATTTACCTGTTAAAAAATCCTTCTGGAAGACGAATTCTTCTTTTATCAAGTTTGCTTACAAAAGAAGGAGCTCTTTTATTTTTCTCCCACTCCCCTATAATCTCGCCTTCTTTTGTTACTTGTTTAGGTTTAAATTCAAATATATTGTTCCAATAAATTCTATTCTTTTCTTCGTCATAATACGAATCTGAAACAGATGTAACTCTTCTTTTTCCGTCCATAAAAAGCTCAACATGAACTATCAAATCGATTGCACGAACAACTTGTTTTTGAATCTCTGCAGTGCTTAGACGAATTCCTGTCATAAGCATCATTGTTACCATTCTGTTATAGCAATCTTCTGGGCTTTCAGCGTGAACAATAGCCAAAGATCCACTGTGACCACTACTAATAGATTGAATAAGGTCAAGAATTTCCTCGCTACGAACCTCTCCAACAATAATTCTATCTGGACGCATACGTAAAGAATTTATAAAAAGATCTTTCATTGTTATCTCGCCTTTTCCTTCTATATTTGGCGGCTTAGTAACAAGTGTTACAACATGCTCCTGCATCAATCTAAGCTCAGGAGTATCTTCTATTGTAATAATACGCTCTTGCTCTGGTATATGTTTTGATAAAACATTAAGTATTGTCGTTTTTCCAGATCCAGTAGAACCGCAAAAAACAACATTAAGCTTCGCTTCCATAGCTGCAATAAGAAGCGTTGATATGTCTTTATCAAACATGTTTAAATCCAGAAGATCACCAACAGACGTAATATCTCTCTTAAATTTTCTTATGGTCATAACAGGTCCAATATGTGAACAGGGTGGAATGATAACATTAACTCTTGAACCATCTGTCAGAGAGAAATCAACATAAGGAGAAGACTCGTCTACTCTCTTATTCGTTCCACTGCTTGCTAAAACCTTCTGAATAGTATGCAATAATTGTCTATCATCGCCAAATTTAACATCTGTTAATTCAATATGACCATGTTTTTGAGCATAAATTTTATCAGCACCATTAATCATTATCTCTGTTATACTTTCATCTTCCATCAAAGGTCTCAAAGGTCCCAAGCTCAAAACAGCACTAACCATTGTTCTTATAAGAATACTGCGCTGTTCGACAGATAGAACTATCTGCTCTCTTCCGCAAAGAACATTAAGGGCATTGTCTACAAAACCAAGAAGCTCTTCTTCATTCATCGTATCTTTAACTTTAAGAAAATCTGTGTCTCTTATTAAAAATCGATTAACTCTATCTCTGATGTTTTCTTCCATTTTCTAAAACCTCTCTTATAAAAAATGTTAAGGTAACAATTGTTTAATTTTATCAAAAACTCCAAGTTTTGAGAAATCACTATAAAAAACAAACAATGCTAAACAAATGATAAGCCAAAAACCTGCCTGAGCAATAAACTCATCTATCTTAACCGACAAAGCTTTGCCCCTTATTTTCTCAATACCTATTAAAAATAAATGTCCGCCATCTAAAGGCACAACAGGAAGCAGATTAAAAATCGCTAAACTAGCACTAATAACTCCCAATATAAAAAGCAAGTGGGTTATTCCCATTTCTGCCGCTGCCTTGACTATCAAAAATATACCAACAGGACCCGTCATAGACTCTTTCGCAGACATTGACCCTGTAATCATATAATAAAGCGATTTGTAAGTCATGGTCACTATTTCATACAATTTCTCATAGGCTTTTACAAAGGACTCGCCTATTCCGTATTTCAAAAGAATTATATCCTCTGTTGGACTAATTCCTATTATTCTAACTATTTTTTGCTGTCCAAAAATATTCTTAATATTTTCTTTCTTAAGATTTATTGTCTTTTCAATTATTTTATCTTCTCTTATTAACTTAATCTCAATGGTATCTCTTTTAGAAGATGTTACTTTCTTTTGCAAAACTGCCCAATTATCAACGCTATCTCCTTGTACCTCTAATATTTTATCACCAATTTCTATACCAGCTGTCTGTGCGGGATATCCATCTAAAAGCTTCCCTACATTTGTAGATAACTCTGGATAACCAAACATAAAAACAACTACAAAACATACATATGCTAAAACAAAATTTACCATAGATCCGTTTAATACAACTAATGCTCTGTGTCCGCAAGACTTAGAATAAAATTCATCCGGTTCGCCCTTGCACTCCGTTCTCTCGTCGCCTGCCATCTTTACATATCCACCCAAAGGAATAAGACAAAGCAGATATTCTGTTCCTTGATGTATCTTTGATAATAATTTACGACCAAAACCTAAAGAAAATTTCTCTACTTTTATTCCAACAAGTTTTGCCGTAATAAAATGTCCCCACTCATGCACTACGATTAGAACGCTCAAAACAACAACAAATACTCCAACGCTTTTAATATTTGCTATAATCTCTGCAATCATAATTATTTAAATAACCTTCCTGTTCTTAACCATATATAATTTTTTTTGTTTGTTCGCGAGCCCAAACATCAGCATCTAATATTTGCTTTAAATTTGGCGTCTCTATACTTTTGTGCTTTCCTATAACCTTTTCAACTATCTTAGCTATAGAAGAAAACAAAAGCTTTCCCTTCAAAAATGCATCAACCGCCTCTTCGTCTGAAGCATTTAATACGCTTGGAAATGTTCCCTCTTTTTTTGCAACTAAAAGAGCTAGCTTAAGGCAAGGAAACTTGTTAAAATTAGGCTCTTTAAATGTAAAAGATTTCAACTTAAAAAAATCAACACTACTTAAAGAAGATGGTAAACGATTAGGATACGTTAAAGCATACTGTATTGGTATACGCATATCAGTTACACCTAACTGCGCAATAATTGAACCATCAACAAATTCAACCATAGAGTGCATTATTGCTTCTGGATGAATTACTACTTGTATTTCTTCTAACCTTAAATCAAACAAACGCTTAGCTTCAATAACTTCAAACCCTTTGTTCATAAGCGTTGCAGAATCAACCGTTATCTTTTTTCCCATCTTCCATCTTGGATGTTTCAATATCTTTTCAACAGACAAGCTATCAAACTCACTTTTAGGAGTATTTAAAAGAGCTCCTCCTGAAGCTGTCAAATGTACTTTCTTAAGCTCAGATCTATTGTGTCCATTTAAGCATTGAAATATAGCGCTCTGCTCGCTATCAACTGGTATAATGGTCGCATTATATTTCTTTGCCTCTTTCATTATGATATCTCCAGCAATCACTAGAGCTTCCTTGTTTGCAGGAGCTACCACTTTTCCACTTCTTACCGCGCTCAAAAAAGGATTTAGAGCAACGCTTCCACTCATTCCAATAATAACAATATCAGCTTCTTTTAAACTAGCTAGATATTCCAAATCGCTTTCAGCACTTAAAACTTTTGTCTTCTTTAAATTAACTAATCCTTTAAAATACTTAACGCCTTTTTCATTCACCGCTACATACTTAGGATTAAATTCATTTACTTGGCTTTCTAAAAGTTTAGAATTATTATATGCCGACAAACCAATAACTTTAAATCTGTCTTTAAAGTGCTTAATTACCTTTAAGGCATTTACTCCAATTGAGCCGGTTGATCCGAGAATAACAATATTTTTTTGTTTCATATTAAAAAGTTTTTAAAACCGAACTTATAAAGAAGTAAAAAGCCGGAGCTGCAAATAAAAGGCTATCAATTGCATCCAAAACGCCTCCTAAGGCAGGAAGCATTTTCCCTGAATCCTTTACGTTAAAATCTCTTTTAATTAGAGATTCTGATAAATCTCCTAATTGACCAAGAAGCCCTAAACCAGCGCCTATTAATGCTACTTGCCATACAGTAAAATTCAATTGTGCAGGTATTAATGAATATCCTAATACAGCCACTAACATACTCGCAGCAAAGCTTCCGATGCTACCTTCTATTGTTTTGTTTGGACTAACTCTTGGCAGCAGAGGATGTTTTCCTATCCAGCTACCAATAAATAATGCCCCCATATCGCCAGATTTTGTTACAAGTAAAACAAATGCTACAAGCTTTTCTCCCGCCCACGGAACATCTGGTACTAAATATCTAATCTTAATTAAGAAACTAAAAAACCAAGAAACATATAAAATTCCAAAAAGAGTCGTAGATATCCCTACTATCGCATTATGATTATCTTTTCTTGAAAACTGCATCATAAATATCGCTATAAGAACCATCAATATAAAAAGAAGCTCCCACCCCTTCGTTGTTTCAAACTGAAAGAATATTGAAAGAGGTATTACAGCTCCGATTGCAATTCCTGTATAACTATATATTGGAATGCCTTTTTTGTGAGTCAAATAAAAAAACTCATATAAACCGCCCACAGTTAATGCGAGAAGTACAAAAATGAAAATCCATTTGTTTAAAATAGCCAAAACAGATAATGCTATCATTATTGTTGAGCTTATAAATCTATCTTTACTCATGTTAATTCCTTTTTTGCTTTTATGTCTCCGAAACGTCTTTCGCGAGACTGATATTCAATAATTGCTTTTTTAAATTCTTGCTCATTAAAATCAGGCCAATGTTTATCAGTAAAATAAAATTCACTGTACGACAATTGCCACAAAAGAAAATTACTGATTCTTTTCTCGCCTGATGTTCGAATAAGTAAATCTGGGTCTGGCAAATCTTTTGTATATAAAGCCTGGCTTATTATACTTTCAGAAATATCCTCTATATTTAATTCATCACTCTTAACAAGCTTTGATATCTTTTTAACTGCATCAATTATTTCTCTTCGCGAACCATAGTTAAAGGCAAGGTTTAAGACCATGCCTGTATTATCTTTTGTTTTATCTATAGCTCCGTTTAATACCTTGCTTACCGACTCTGGAACATTTTCGGAGCACCCAATTACGCTAAACTTTATATTGTTTTCGAGTAACTTATCTATTCTCTTGCTGAGAACATTTATTATCGTATCCATAAGCATTGATACCTCAAACTCTGGTCTACTCCAATTCTCAGTAGAAAATGTAAATAAAGTTAAGGCTTTAATGCCAAGTGAATTTGCAGTTTCAATAGCTTCTTCTACGCGTTTAACGCCTTCTATATGTCCTTGCGTCCTAATAAGACCTTTAGCGCGAGCCCATCTGCCATTTCCATCCATTATAATTGCTACATGGTTTGGAATGTTATCAGTGTTTATATCCATAATTTTCTTTTTATAAATAAAATGGGGGACCTACTAATCCCCCAGACAAATACTATGACATGAAGTGACAAAAAAATCTTTTAAGGCATCTTTGCACCGTCTTTTAAAGTGTCAGAAACATTACCTTCTACGCTATCATCCATTATTGATTCTAAGTCCTGAAGTTTGGATTCTAAGCTCTCTTTTGCCTTAGAGACTCTTTCCAGATGAAGCTTTAAATCTTCATTAAAAGCTTTTGTCTGTTCAGCAACTCTTTCCAATCTTTCGACCTTGCTCTTCATAGAAGTGATCTCTGACTTTAAAGAAACTACTTCTTCTTCCGTTTCTTGCAACATTTGTTCTGCATTCATTCTCAAATATCGCTCTTGCTCTAATCCCTTATTAGAACTTGAAGCTTTTTGATTAAAATGAAAAGCCAAAACAAAACTTGCAATAATCAAAATAATTATAAAAACCGTTGAAACAATTTTCATATCAATATATCAATCGCCTTTAGCGACCTTTCTTGTCTACAGGAGGAAGGATAACTATCTCAACACGACGATTGCGTTGTCTTCCTTGTTCTGCACTATTTTGTGCAACTGGTCTAAACTCTCCATATCCAGTAGCAGATAATCTTTTAGCAAGCACTTTTCTTTCATCAGATAAATAATGAAGAACGCTTAATGCACGAGCTGTAGATAATTCCCAATTTGATTTCCAACTTGAATGCTTAATAGGAACATTGTCTGTATGACCTTCTATTCCAACATTTAAATCTTTTACAGTAGTATTTAATACTTGTGCAACCTTGTCTAAGGTAGTTAAATATCCTTCTTTTAAGCTTGCTTTTCCTGAATCAAACAAAACCTCAGCAACAAACGTAATAACGAGACCTTTTGCCAACATTTCTACCTTAACTTGACTGTCTCCAATTTCTTTCTTCAAACGTTTTTCTAGCTCTATTTTTGCTTTTTCTATATTACTCAATTCACTTTTTAGTTTAGAAATTTTCTCAACATCAACTCGTCTGCCTTTTTGGAATATTACAGTACAACCACTTGTAATAAAGCTTATCATAATAATTAGTATTAATAAGAAAACTGTTGATCTTTTATGCATGCTATTTTCCTCCTTTTAAAGAAAAAACCTTTTAGAGTATATATAATAAATAATTTCTTTTATTAATAAACCTATTCTAGGGGACTGCGATATCAGTATCACACATTATCATATGGAAAATTTAAAGTCAAGAATTTTATACCAACTGTAATAGCTTCAACAAGATACGTCTCTACCTAACGATTATTTGACTTCTTCTCGTACCAATAGATATGTATTTTACTCTTACTTTCAAAAGCTTTTCGAGCTTTTCAACATAAAGTCTTGCGTTCTTAGGAAGATCTTTATATTTTCTTACCCCTGTTGTTGGAGCTTTCCACCCCTTCATCTTCTGGTAAACAGGCTTTGCCTTGCTTACTGCCTCAGAATCCATAGGGAAATTCTTATACGTCTTACCTTTGTACTTATAAGCAGTACAGATCTGGATTTCATCCAATTCGTCTAAAACATCTAACTTCATAATAGCTAGCTCTGAAATTCCATTTATAATCATAGATTGTCTTACTAATATGCTATCAAACCATCCACAACGCCTTGGCCTGCCAGTGGTCGCTCCAAATTCATTTCCTTTTTTCCTTATTTTCTGATCAAGAAGCGTAGAAAATTCTGTAGGAAACGGACCTTCGCCCACTCTGGTAGTATATGCCTTAACGCATGCTATAGATTTATTAATTTTGGTTGGAGCAACACCAGTTCCAACACAAACACCTCCAACAGTACAATTAGAAGACGTAACAAATGGATATGTTCCAAAATCTATATCTAAGAAAGTGCCTTGAGCGCCTTCAAATAATATGTCTTTCTTCTTATCTATCTCTTCATTAAGATACAAAGCTGTGTCACATATATAAGGTTTTAATTTCTTACCATAATTCAAATATTCTTTATAAATATCACCAAAAGGAAAATTCTTTTTATTATAAACTTTTCTAAAGGTTTCATTTTTCTCTCTTAAATTATCTTCTAATTTTGCCTTAAGCACTCTGGGATTTAGCAAGTCAACTGCCCTTATTCCACACCTAGTTACTTTATCTGCATAACATGGACCAATGCCTCGGCCTGTTGTCCCTATTTTGTTTTTTCTTTTTGTTTCTCTTAAGCCATCTAAAATTCTGTGATAAGGCATAACAATATGGCATAATCCTGATATTTTTAATCGCCCTTTAAGAATCTTAAACCCTTTTTCCTCTAGCTCTTCTATTTCAGAAATTAATGCTTTTGGATCAACTACAACGCCATTTCCTATGACACAAACTTTCCCTTTATGCAATATAGCAGAAGGAAGCAAATGAAAAACATATGTCTTCTCTCCTACAACTACCGTATGTCCTGCATTGTTTCCTCCTTGATAACGAACTGTAATATCGGAATCTTGAGAAAGAATATCAATGAGCTTTCCTTTTCCTTCATCTCCCCATTGTGAACCTATGACAACTGTATTCATTATTTTTCCTTTTTTATGTTAAATTGATTTTTATAGGATAATGTTTTATGTATTATATATTACAAAAAAGAATAGATAAGCCCTATTCCAATAGATAATAATATAGCTGAAGATATAATTTTAGCAAGAGAACCCTGCTCTGTAAAAATAACTTTGGCTTTTTTTATAGTAAAAACCGCAATAATAGCTAGCCACACAAAAATAAACGGCAAAACAAAAGAAACTCCATATATAAAAATAGCTAAAGAATGCGATGTTGAACTATCTTTTTGATTCAATAAATTTACAAAAAGAGTGTAATCCTGCGCCAATACAGACTGAACTATAGTAACTATAAATCCGAATAATGCCGAAATAATTGCCGAAAACAAAATTCCAATAAAAAATCTTAATTTTGAAGTAGGTTTCTTTCTCAAGTCATCTTGAGATCTTAAAAATATAGGTAACTTAAGCAAAAATTTACGGGAGTCTCTATTGTTCTTATAGCGTATCCAATCGTAAAAATTTAAAATACCTAAAATTAAAAAGATAGCGCCTATCGTCGTATAAAATATGCTTATCGCTTTAAGTGAACTTGCGCTAGAAAGAAAGAAATCAAAAGCACCTATAACTAAAAGATAGTTTGCGACTAAAGATGCTACTATAAAACATACCCCTGAAATAATTACCTTAATTAAACTACCACTAAAATCGAAAAGAATCATCACAAATAATAAAATATTTGCTAATGAGCAAGGGTTAAATCCATCGGAAAACCCTAAACAAAATGTTGGCCAGAGAGTAAAACATCTCTCTGGCCAACACTCTGTTTTATTTTTATTAATATAATCTAACATTAATAATATTTTATACTTTTAGAAACTTAACAAAAAGTATATCTTCTGTTTCCTTTAATTTATCAAGTGTCTTTTCTGAAACCTCACTGTCCACATTAACAACACTTATAGCAAGGCCTCCCTTTTCTTCACGACCAAAAGTTATAGCCGCAATGTTTATGTTCTCTTCTGCTAATATCGTTCCAACAGCTCCAACGATACCTGGCTTATCATTATTATTAATAAGCAACATATCTCCATCAGGAATAGCTTCTACATAAACATTATTTATTTTAACAATACGTGGTTGATTATTTCCTGACAAAGTTCCCCAAACAACAAAAGGATCTTTGTCCATATTGACCTCTAATTTTATACAATTTACAAATTCTTCTTCTTTGCTTGATTGAATTTCCTGAACATTAATTGCACGCTCTTTTGCTAGATCAAGGGCATTTACAGAATTAATTGTCTCACCCAATATTGGCTTTAAAAGCCCATTAACCAAAGCAAGAGCAACAGGTGCGGTTTTATATTCAGTAACTTCTCCACTATAAGTAATTTTTATCTCTTGAACTCTTCCATTTATTAATTGTCCGCTGAAACTTCCCATCTTAAAAGCTAAATCAATATAAGGTCCTAATACTTTCTGAGCCTCAGCACTGACAGACGGAAAATTAGCCGCATTAACAATTCCTTTGCCTAACAAAGCATCACGAATTGCTTCTGCAATCTCAACTGCCACATTTATTTGAGCCTCAGTAGTAGAAGCTCCTAAATGCGGAGTTGCAACACAATTATCAAACTTAAAAATAGGAGCATCAAAGTCTGGTGGTTCTTGCTCGTAAACATCAACCGCACAACCGGCAATCTTTTTCTCTTCTAAGGCCTTAACTAATGCCTTTTCATTAACAACTCCTCCTCGAGCACAGTTAATAACACGAGCTGTATTCTTCATCATATCAAACTCTTTATCTGATATGAGACCAACAGTCTCTGCACTTTTAGGTATATGAACTGATATATAATCAGACTCTTTTAATAAAGTTTCTAGTTCGACCATTTCAACGCCTTTACTTGCTGCGGCTTCCATAGAAAGATATGGATCATATGCAAGCACCTTCATGCCGAATGCTTTAGCAAATCCAGCCACAGTTGAACCTATACGACCTAGACCAATAATTCCTATAGTTTTTCCGTAAAGCTCAACTCCACCAAATTTAGATCTTTCCCACTTTCCTCCTTTTAATGAAGCACATGCTTGAGGAATATTGCGAGATAGAGCTAAAATAAGGCTCCAAGTTTGTTCTGCTGTTGCCGTTGTGTTTCCTGCGGGCGTATTCATAGCAACAATGCCTTTTTTAGTAGCAGTTTTTAAATCGACATTGTCTAGTCCAACTCCTGCGCGTCCAATAAACTTCAAATTGTCCGCAACTTCAAGGATATCACCTTTCAGCTTGGTTGCACTTCTTATGATGATAGCATCATAATTCTTAATAACTGATTTCAGTTCCTCTGGACTCATGCCTATTTTGACATCAACCTTGAACTCCTTAACCGCTTTTAGAATTTCGACCCCTTCATTTGCTAATTTGTCACTTACTAAAATCTTCATGCTTGTTTCCCTTCTTTACTGATCAATCCCCTGAGAGAGATAGTACCAGGTGCTACTTTAACTAATTTGATTGATGCTAGATGCTCGATACTAGATGCTAGCAAGAATAAAACATCTGGTATACATTATCCAGAATCCAGGATCCAGAATCTAGGATCTAGAACTATTCGTTAAATACTTTTTGTGCTGCTGCTACGCCGACACCTAAAGTAAACTCATAGCCCAACTCTTTTAAAACCTTCTCAAAGCATGATATTCCAGACAGAATATCGTATTCATCTACGCATCCCATATGCAATGCGAATTATTTTTCCTTTTAACTGTGCTTGTCCTCCAGCAACAGATATACCATGAGTATCTCTCATTAATTTAACAACTTTACCTCCATTTATACTTTCAGGAAGATTAATAGCTGTTAAATTATTAGCTATGCACGTTTCGTCAGCTAAAAGCGTAAGTCCCAAAGCTTTTGCTGCTGCTCTTGTTCCACGAGCAAGTCTTGCGTAATTAGCAAAGACTCCTTCTAAGCCTAACTCTTTAAAATATTTTAGAGATTCAACTAATGCAACAATGATTCCTATTGCAGGAGTAAAAGGAGTATCTGGAACATCAACTACTTTTTTAGCTTTTCTAAAATCAAAATAATATCTTGGGCTTGTTGATTGCTCTACTAATTTAAATGCTTTATCACTTACTGCAGCAAAAGATACGCCAGGAGGCAACATAAAGCCCTTATGAGACCCTGATACAACAATATCAACTCCCCATTCATCTGTCTTTATTTCATCTACTCCAACACCGCTTACGCCGTCTACAACCAAAACAGCATCGGTCTTCTTAACTATCTCGGCAATGGCGCGAACATCAGTAGTAACACCTGTTGAAGTTTCGCAAAGAGTAATAAAAACAGCTTTTACATCTTTATTTTCGTCTAAAACTTTCTTTATATCTTCTGGATTAACTACCTTACCCCACTCTACCTCTATAATTGTAGGTTCAGCATTATATGCCTTACAAAGTTCAGCCCATCTTTCACCAAACTTTCCGCCTTCAACTGTAATTGCTTTATCACCAGCAGATAACAAATTAGCAACGGCTGCTTCCATAGCTCCAGTTCCAGAAGAAGCCATTATGTAAATATCGTTCTTAGTCTGAAAAACATACTTCAATCCTTCTATCGCTTCTTTTAAAGCCTCTTGAAACTGAGGAGTTCTATGGTGAATGATTGGTTTTCCTAAAGCTTCGCATATTTGTGGTGGAATATGAGTTGGTCCAGGAGTCAATAATAAATTTCTTTTCATCTTATTCCTTCTTTCTTGTAAATAATTTAATTTTAATTAACTGCTATAAAAACACTTTCTACTTTAAACCAAAACAATGCTAAATATCCACTTTAAGTAGAAACCTTAGGCAAGATAAACGTTCTGCGTAATCAGTTTTTAAACCGATTCAAGAACTTCGTCAATAAGACCATACTCTTTAGCCTCATACGACGACATAAAATAATCTCTATCACAATCAGCTAAAACTTTATCATAATCTTGTCCGCTATGTTTAGCCAATAGCTTTGTTAGCTCTTCTTTCATGCGAATAATTTCTTGAGCTTGGATAGAAATATCACTTGCTGTTCCTTGAGCTCCACCCCAAGGTTGGTGAATCATAATGCGAGAATAAGGCAAAGAAAATCTTTTACCCTTTGCTCCAGCTGTTAACAAAAGTGATCCCATGCTAGCGGCTTGTCCAATACAATAAGTGCATATATCTGGCTTTACAAATTGCATAGTATCATAAATCGCAAGTCCAGCCGTCACAGAACCTCCCGGGGAATTAACATAAACATTAATATCCTTAGAAGCATCTTCACTTTGCAAAAACAACATCTGAGCAATTATAAGGTTTGCAACGTTATCATCAATTGCTGTTCCAATAAAGATGATTCTGTCTTTAAGCAAACGTGAATAAATATCATATGCTCTTTCACCTTGTGCTGTTTTTTCTACAACCATAGGTACTAATATTTGAGAATTGGATTTCATTTTAAACCTCCATTATGACATTTAAGACCAAACGGCCTCTTTTAATAAGAATTCCATAACCTTAACTGGAAGATTTTCTCCTTGCTTTACTTCAATACCTTCTAATTGAGCAATTTTATCTAGAATAAGATAGACTTTAATATCTTTTTCAATAGCTTGATGCAAATCCTTCTTAACGCCCTCTTCTTTTTCTTTTATCTCTTCATCTGTCATCTTATTGTAGGTTTTAACTTGGTTTTTCCACTCCTCTAAACGTCTTACAAGTTGTCTCTCTGTAAGTGTTTTCGGAGCCAAAACCTTCGTCTTCTTTAAAAGAAAGTCTACAACTTGATTCTCTATATCAGTACGATTTTGACGATCCTTTTCCGTTCCCATCTGATCTGTTAATGTCTTCTTAAATTCCTCTAAACTTGGATATCCCAGACCCTTTGCAAACTCATCATCAATTGCAACATCCTCTTTTCCTTGGCCTTTCTTAAAATAATCTAAAGTTTTGTTCAGCTCTTCTTCTGTAACTTCAGAACTTTTTTTCTTAACCTTTATACCCTTATAGTCTTTAACCTTAACATCTGGCTTAATTTCTAACTTTGCTTTAAACTTTATAATTCCATCTTTAAAATCTACATCATGAATTTCAGGCATATCAATTGGTAAAATATTTTCCTTATCTATTGCTTCTTGATAGGCCTCTGGAATTATTGCTTTTACCACTTCTTCTTGTGCTGTATCTGCAAATTGTGCTTCTAAAATATTTTTTGGGACTTTTCCTGCTCGAAAACCCTTAACTTTTGCAACCTTACCTATATCCCTATATACATCTTCAAATTTCTTAGAAACTCTTTCTTTAGAAATTTCAAAACTTAATTCTCTTTTTATTGTATCAATTTTTTTAACTTCAACTTTCATTTTTGTAATTGCCCCCTTAAGTGCTTTAAGTGTAGTGTTCAATAAAATTCGTTTATCTGTTGGATCTCTTTTACCTTCTTTGCTGCAGATTAATTTTACAAGCAGTGAAAAAACGATAGTATACACAAAAAATACTACATTGTAAACTTTTCTCCTAAATAAATTTTTCTGGCCTCAGGATTATTAATAAGATCCTCTGCCGTACCAGAAATCAATATCTTGCCATCTGCTATCAAATATGCTCTATCAGTAATGGATAATGTCTCTCTTACGTTATGATCTGTCAAAAGAATACCCAATCCCCTGCTCTTTAAATCTTTTATAATTTCCTGAGCTTCTGCAACCACAATAGGATCTATTCCAGAAAAAGGCTCATCTAAAAGAAGAAATGACGGATTTGTCACCAATGCACGTGTTATTTCAAGACGTCTTCTTTCTCCACCAGACAATGTGTATGCCTTACTTTTAGCTAAATGAGCTATATTTAACTCTTCCAACAAAGAGTTTAATCTTCTTTTTCTTTCTTTTGGACTAATATTCAAAGTCTCGAGCACTGCCATAATATTTTCTTCTACTGTCAATTTTCTAAAAACAGAAGCCTCTTGAGCCAAATATCCCATACCCAAACGACATCTTTCATGTATTGTATTTTTTGTAATATCTTCATGATCAAAAAATATCTGCCCTTCATTTGGTTTGATAATTCCTACAGCCATATAGAAAGTCGTTGTTTTTCCAGCACCATTAGGACCCAATAGCCCAACTATCTCTGAGCGACCAACAGATATATTAAGTCGATCAACAACTCTTCTTCCACCATATGTTTTAACTAAATTTTTAGTCTCTAGGAGATGAATCGACATCAGTATCCTCTGTTAATAAAATAAGTTTTGGTCTGCCTGATAAGGTAATTTTTTCCTCTATCGCATCATACACTGCCCTATCGGAAAAGGTTTGATTTTCGCCCTGTATTATAGCTACATTTCCTATGCAAATAACTTTCTTTATTTTTTTCATCTCTTCGCTAAAATAAACTTCCATCTTATCAGCCTTAAGAGTTCTGTCTTTTTGAATAGCTACGACATTTTTATTGAATATTCCTACTGAATTTGTTCTGTCAACAATCATAGGACCATCACATGTAATAGTTAAAACACTTTTATCTTCTTCTTCTGGCTTTGTATCAACCATGACAGTAACATCTTCATTTACCTGCGCATTATTTAAACCAGGTGTTGCTTCAAGCCCAGTACCTGTCAAAGTAAAACCTTCGTCAGTAATTAAAACATCATCTTCTGTTGATACTAAATCTTTATTTTTATCCCAATCCAAAGAATCAGTAGTTAACTGCTGCCCCTCTTCGCTTGTTATGACAACATCCGTTTCTAAATGCATATTTCCACTAATCTGATCCACTACTCCTATCCCAGCCTTTAAATTTACTTTTTGCTCGCCATATGAATTAGCATCTACATTGGAAAGGTTTATCGTAGTTCCAACTATATCGGCAGTATCGCCATTAACATCCCAAGACTTTTCTCCCTCTTCTGTATATCCTTGCAAATTAAATCCTTGAAATTTCTTATCTGTGTCAGTATCAGAAACTACCTCTTGAGCATAAATTCCAACATTAGAAACTAAAACAAATACTGCTATTAGTAAAATTCGTTTTAACCACATATCGGCTTTATTATCTCCTTCCATTTTCCCTGAGTCTTAAGAATTAATTCTACAACCTCTCTAACAGCTCCTGCTCCGCCACATTTTTTAGTCACATAATCTGCGTTCTTTTTAGTTTCAATAGCAGCATTATTAACAGCTACAGAAAATCCAACTTGTTTTAAAAGACAAATGTCTGGAATGTCATCGCCAACAAAGCATACTTCAGAATTCTTTACTTTAAGTGCTTTAAGTAATTTGTTGTATGCCACTTTCTTTGGATATGCATCTTGGAAAACCTTATCTATTTTTAAATCTTTTGCCCTTGCAGTAACAGCCTCTGCAGACCTAGCTGAAATTATTGCAGTCTTGCCTCCTGATTTTTTAAAAAGTGATATACCAAAACCATCTTGGACGTCAAAAACTTTAATCTCTTTTCCTTTTGAATCTATATTGATTTTTCCATTAGTTAAAACGCCATCCACATCAAGAGCTAAAACCTTTATTTTCTTTATTTTGTCTATTAATGTTTTTTTCACACCAAACCTGCCTTTAGTAAATCTTGAACATCTAATAATCCAACTAATTTATTTTTATCATCCACCACCGGAAGCTCGTCTATTTTTTTCTCTTGTAAAATTTTAAGTGCCTCAACTGCCAGTTTATCTCTTGATATAGTGGTAGGGTTCTTTGTCATTACATCTTTTACTTTTCGATCTAACAATCCACTGTCTGATTCAATATGACGCCTTAAATCTCCATCAGTAAAAATACCTATAAATTTTCCATTTTTATTCATTACACAAGCTGAACCACATCTATAATTAGTAATAGCAAGTAAAACATTTTTAACGGCCGTATCATCTTTCACTTTTGGAAAATGCGCACCTTTTCTCATCAAATCTTCCACTTTAAGCAAGAGCTTCTTTCCTAAAGCCCCGCCTGGATGAAAAAACGCAAAATCTTCTTTTTTAAATTTCCTTCTTACAATTAAACATGCAGCTAAAGCATCTCCCATAACAAGCGTTGCAGTAGTTGATGCCATAGGAGCAAGTCCTAAAGGGCATCCCTCTTTTTTAACGGAAACATCTAAATTAACATCACAATGTTTTGCTATGGCAGATTTAGTATTTCCAGTAAGTGCTATTGTTTTAATCGCAATTCTTTTTATTAAAGGCAATAATCTTTTTGTTTCTTCAGTTTCACCACTATTTGATATAAGAATCAATACATCATCTTTTGTAACTTGACCCAAATCTCCATGTAAAGCCTCAGCACTATGCATCCACATACTAGGAGTTCCCGTAGAAGATAATGTTGCCGCTATTTTACGTCCAATAATGCCTGTTTTACCCATTCCAGTTACTACAACACGACCTTTGCATTCAGATATCAAATCAACAGCTTTCAAGAAATCTTTATTAATTCTCTTCACCAAATCTTTAACAGCTTGAGCTTCAATATTTATAACTTCTTTTGCTTTTTTTATAGTCATTTGTTTTACCTATTCTTTATCGCTTTATCAATTGCTTTAAGTTCAATAAGAAATTCCTCAAGTTTATTTAATGCCAACATGTTAGGGCCATCAGATAGAGCTTTCTTTGGATTCGAATGGACTTCTACGAAAATAGCATTACATCCAGAGGCAATTGCACATCTTGCTAAAAGTGGTACATATTGGCTTAATCCTCCTGATACTGAACCTAATCCTCCTGGCTGCTGAACGCTGTGAGTTGCATCAAAAACAACCGGATACCCTGTTTCCTTCATAATTGCAATAGAACGAAAATCGCTAACTAAATTGTTATATCCAAAACTTGTTCCACGCTCTGTCAAAAGTATTTTCTTGTTGCCAGTTGACTCTACCTTTTTAATAGCCTGCACCATATCTTTTGGTGCTAAAAACTGTCCTTTTTTGATATTAACTATTTTTCCTGTATTGCCAGCTGCAACAAGCAAATCTGTCTGACGACATAAGAATGCAGGTATTTGCATAATATCTAAAACTTTTGCTGCTGCCTCAACTTCAAGAGGGCTATGAACATCGCTTAACACTGGAACACCAATTTTATCTTTTACTTCTTTTATAACATCTAGACCTTTAACTAAGCCAGGTCCCCTATAAGACTTTATGGAAGTACGATTTGCTTTATCATAACTGATTTTAAAAATAAAAGGCACGCCAAGTTTCTTAGTTATTTTCTTTATTGAAGCTGCTATCTTCAAAGCCATCTGCCTGCCTTCAATAACGCAAGGACCAGCAATAAGAACAAACGGCTTCTTATCTCCTATTTTTATATTTTTTACATTAATAATCTTTCCCATTTTCATCCTTTACCCCGTTAGAGATAAAAACTTCATGAAGTTTTTATCTCTAACGGGGATTGTTTAAAATTCCTTCAACTATTTCTAAATCTTCTTTTGTATCTACTCCAATTGTTTCAATATCTGTCAAAACTGTTTTAATCTTATACCCTGCCTCAATTGCCCTTAACTGTTCTAGTTTTTCAGTTTGCTCTAAGCTTGTCTGTGGCAAACTTTTAAATTTCAGAATAAAATCTTTTCTATACGCATAAATACCTAAATGTTTATAATAAGTCACATCTTTTATTTGCTCGCCAACTCTATTAAAAGGAATTAAAGATCGCGAAAAATATAGTGCGTATCCACTATTATCTATAACAACCTTAACCACATTCTTATTAACTAAATCTTCTTTGTTCTCTATCTCCTTAATTGCTGTAGATATTGAGGCTAATTCATCGCCAATAAGAGCTTGAGCTAAATTATCTATAATAGAGCAGTCAATTAACGGCTCATCTGCTTGTATATTAACAACGATATCTGCGTCTAGATTCTCTACTGCCTCTGCTATTCTATCTGTTCCTGTATTATGATCCTTAGATGTCATAACAGCTTTTGCACCAAAACTTATTGCCGTATCAAAAACTTTCTTATCATCGCATGCAATAATAACTTCACTCAAAACTTTACTTTTTAAAGATCTGCTCCACACATGCTCTATCATTGGCTTTGAAGCGATACTAGCCAATACCTTTCCTTCAAAGCGCGTTGAACCCCATCTAGCTGGAATTATACCAATTACTTTCATAGTTTAATGTGACTTTATTGCTTCTAACAATTCTTTTTTAGTTACAGCAACAGCTCCCATTTTCCCAACAACAATACCACCAGCAAAATTAGATATCTCCGCTGCTTGAATCTTTGTGGAACCTGCAGTTAAGCTTAAGGTAAATGCTGATATAACAGCATCGCCTGCACCAGAAACATCATGAACTTCTTGAGCTTTTGTCTTTATAGAATGCGGTTTCTTGCCTTTTTCAAAAAGGCGCATTCCGTTTTCGCCCAATGTTATAAGCAATGATTCTAGCTCTAAATATTTAAGAAGCTCATTACCAGCTAAATTTATATCAGAATCTTTCGTTAACTTTTCTGTACGAATAGCCAAACTTTCCGACGAATCTGCCGTAATTTTTATATTCCTTATTGCGTTCTCTGCTTCGCTACGATTAGGAGTTATTGCGGTTACTTTTCTGTAATAATTAAAATTCTCAACCTTTGGATCAACTGTAATAATTTTGTTCTTTTCCTCAGCTAAAGAACAAACAAAACTAATCAGCTCTTTAGAAATCAAACCCTTTCCATAATCGGAAACAATTATTGCATCATAATTCTTTATATTTCTTTTTAAGAAATCTGTTATTTTCTTAAATATAATCTTACTCTGATGTTTGCAGAATTTTTCTTTATCAACCCTTACAACCTGCTGATGCTGTGCGATAATCCTTAATTTCAATATTGTCGGAAGTTTGCTGTCTACAAAAACAGCCTTAGTATTTATACCTTTTTTTGAAAGCTCTTTCCTTAAAATCTCCCCTTCTGGGTCTTTTCCAACCATACCAGCCAAGGTAACATTTGCTCCCAAACTTCTTAAATTGTGAGCAACATTAGCCGCCCCGCCAGGAGTAGAGAAAGAATTTTCTTCTAATACAATTGGAACTGGAGCTTCAGGAGATATGCGAGACACGCTGCCCTGTATATACTGATCTAATATAATATCACCTATGACTAATATATTCTTTTTGCTAAATTTAGATATAATTTTTGCGTAATTTTGCATTTTATTAGACTCTTAAGTTAATAGATATTAACATTTTATAAATATATATAAAACACTTATTAAAATAGAAGCTGATTCTATCACAGTTTAAATACTGAGTCAACTGCTTCTAGAATCTCGTTTGTAGCTATTAATTCTAGGTCTTTAGAATCAATTTTCTGGGATTTTTGAAAGATATTTCTAGGCTTATGTGGTTTTACGCTAACAATTATCGATTTATCGCCTAAAGGTTTCCATCTTTCTGGGTTTATTCCTGGCTGATTCCTGGTAAAAATAGATATAACTGGAGTGTTTAAGGCAGCTGCAAGATGAACTGGTCCAGAGTCATTGGATATAAGGAGATCTGCCCTCATAAGTAGGCTAGCTAGCTCACCTACCGTTGTTTTTCCTGATAAATCCAAAATAGAGCTATTTATTGAAGACAATATCTCTTTGGCTATAGGCCTAACATCAGAGGATCCAACAATAACTATCTTGCTATTATATTTCTTAACAAGCTCATCTATAAGCTCAGCAAAATTATTCTTAGGCCATCTTTTAGCTGGATCGCTTGCTCCTGGGTGTATACAAATAAAACAATCGTCATCAGATATTTTGTTTTGATGCAAAAAACTATACATCCACTGTTCAGATTCTTTTTTAACAGAAACATGCATATCCAAATCTTTTGATTCAAGTCCAATATGTTTTAAAACATCTAAGCAATATTCAGCCTCATGTTTTTTTCCATAATGTCTCTCATCATTTATAGGCTTTGTTAATAAAAATCCAAATTTATTATTTTTATATCCAATTCTATTTTTTATTCCAGCTAAAAAACACAATAGATTTGTCCTTCTTTTTGTATGAAACAAAATTGCCAAATCAAATTTTTTCTTTCGAACAAAATCAACCAATCTCAAAAATCCAACAAAACCATTATTGATGCCTTTTCTATCATCTACAATTATTTCATCTAAATAAGGATTTGCCTCTAACAACTCCCTTGTAGCTGACGCAACAATTATTGAAATCTGTGCCTTTGGATATGCATTACGCAAGGCTTTTATCGACGGAGTTGTCAAGACAACATCTCCTAGCCTATCTGTCCTAACTATGAGTATATTTTTATATTCTTCCATAATAAATTTAAATATGTTTATATAACTCTTCTAATTTGTCTATAACATCAGAGGTTAAAATACTTTCTATACATCGATGTTTTTCTTTTAATTTAGCATTATTACATACAAAACAATTATCTTTTCTCTTAACATAAACGCTTTTATATCCCCAAGGTCCATACCTTAAAGGATTAGTTGGTCCAAAAATCGACAGCACAGGCTTGTTTAAATAGCTTGCCAAGTGCATTGGAGCACTATCGTTTGTAATAGCTAATGTAGATCGATTAAGTAGCTCTGATAACTGTGCAAGGTTTATTCTACCGCATAAATTAATCGACTCATTCTCCATAAATTTATCTACAGACTGCGCTATCTTTCTATCATTTTCGTCTCCGACAAGGACTATCTTTAAGCCTTTAGTTCTTACAACCTCATCACATACCTGAGCAAAGCCTTGTTCTGACCACTGCTTTGCACTATCTGCAGCAGACGGCGCAACAACAGCGAAAGCATTTTCCCCTTGTACTTCTTTTTTTATTACCTGATCTATATAGTCTTTATCTTGTCTTGAAACAAAAAAAGAATATTTATTTATGATATCTAATTTTTCATAAGAATAAACAGATCTAAGTCTTTTAAGATGCTTCTCTTTCATATGCGCACCCTTGTCTTTTGTCTTTCGCAATTTTGTTCTATATTTTGGAGAGACTAAAAGAGGTATAACTGTATTTCTTAAATCAACAACAAGATCAAATTTTTCTTTTCTAAGTTCAAATATCCAAAAAACTGTTTTTAAAAAAGATTGATGCTTATTGTAAATATACACATTTTTAAAACTTGGATTACCTTCAAGGAGAAACTTTGCTTTAGGACCAATAACTACAGATAACTCTGCATCTGGAAAATCATTCTTTAAAATATCAATAACTGGAAATGTTAGAACAACATCGCCTATATTAGATAAGGAAATGACTAATATTTTATTTACTTTTAACTTTTTTAACTTCATCTATGATATCCTCAACGGTAATTGCTTTCATGCATACATTATCATTACAATCTAAATGATAGCATGGTTCTCTATTGCATCCTACATCGCGTTGCAGTATAACACCACGCTCATTTCCCCTGGGTCCGGTTATTTCTGGACGAGTAGGCCCAAAAATTCCAACAACTTTAACACCTACACTGCTAGCCAAATGAATTGGCCCCGAATCTGCAGAAATAACTAAATCTGACTTTTCCAACAGAGCAATTAACTCTTTTAATTTTTGTTTGCCTGCCAATATTAAAGGTCTATATTCTAAATCCAAACATATTTCTTTTGTCAGTTCGATATCTTTTGAAGATCCAGACATAATAACTTTTGCCTTATATTCTTTTATTAAACGATCAATAAGAATAGAAAAATTATTTTTAGGCCAACGCTTAAGATCCCAATTGCCTCCAACATTTACAACAACAACAAAATCCGATTTTTCAACATTATTTTCTCTAAAAATATTATTAACAACCGATTGAGATTCTTCGTCAGACTTGATAAATGTTGCCCTATCCCTAACAGAAACTCCAAAAGATTCTATAACATTAAGATAGTAGTCTCTTCTGTGTACATCTTTTCCTAAAAATGGAACTTTGTGCGTCAATAGCATGCTACGTTTTTTTGTACCATATCCCACTCTTTTTGGAATTCCAGCTAGAAAAACCAAAAGAGCTCTTGTGAAAGACCCATGCAGCAAAAACACAATGTCAAACTTCATAGAACTAATTTCATAAATTAATTTTATCTTTGAGAAAATGCTTAGATGTGCGCCCTTCTCGTCATAAACAATAACAGAATCAACCCCGTGTATGCATTCCAGAATATCTTTGACTCTTGGAGGACCTAAACAAGACACCTTAGCGTTCGGATACTGCTCCTTTAAAGCTTTAAATATAGGGGATGACAAAACCACATCTCCTATCCAATTTACATTCACAACAAGAATATTTTTCATAAATTTATCAATTGTTTATACACGTTTAACGTTTTTCCAACCATTAAATCTGAAGAGTAATTTTTTAAAGCAAAATCTCTAGCATCATCTCCGATTTGTTTGATTTTATCAGGACTATTTAAAAGATTAACAATCGCATCGCTCAATTCGTCTATATTTTCTGGTTCAACTAAAACACCAGTCTTTCCGTTATCAATTAAACTAGGAATTCCGCCAACATTAGACGCAATTGTAGCAAGACCTGACGCCTGTGCCTCCATAACAGATATTCCAAGCCCTTCTTGTCTCGACGGCATAATAAAAATATCTAAAAGAGACAGTGATTCTTGTACGCTCCCTAATATTGGCGAAAATATTACATTATTCTCTAAACCTAATTTAACTACTGCTTTTCTAAGATCATCTTCTGTTTTGCCTTGCCCTATTATAAAAAGCTTTGCAGATGGAATTTTGCAAACAACTTTTTCCATTGCATTCACCAATATATCTTGACCTTTCACTATGGACAATCTTGCAACAATGCCTAGCACAGGTTCATCTGTTAATCCAAATTTTACCCTCTTGGCAAGCTTTACTTGTTTTGTAGCAACAGAGAATTTATTAAGCTCAATACCGTTTTCTATTCTAATTATATCTTTTTTGCTAATTTTAAAATCATTCTTTAAATGATTCTCGACAGCTTCACTTATCGCTATAACCTTATCTCCCCAACAAGGAAACATTCTTCTAGTTAATCTCGTTTTAAAGAAACCATGACAAGTAGAGACATAAGGAACTCCTGTTAATTTCTTTAAAATATTTCCCATAACTTGAGTCACTCTTGCATTAGAATGTATGATATCAATTCCGTAACTCTTTATTAAACGCTTCAATTTAGGCAATGCCATATAAATTTTTGGATCCAAATCTGATTTTGCCAGTATATCTAATTTTATAATCTTAGCGCCTAGCGACACAAAGCTTTCCTCTGTGTCCCCCCCACCTGTTGCTATATACATTTCATTACCGAGAGACAAAAAACCTTTTGTCAGAGTCAAAAGATAACTTGTAATACCTCCAGCATTAAGATGCGTCGATATCAGAAGAATTTTCATTTTCTTTAAGCTCCATTAATTTTTCTATTTCACAAACTACTTCTTCCGGCAATATTTCTTTCATACAATCGTGAGTAGATATCTCACAACTTGGACTATAGCAAGGAGAGCATTTTAACATTTTTTCTAAAACAATAATTTTCTCTGCAGGCGGTATATGTCTGCTAGAATCTGTTGGTCCAAATAAAGCTATACACGGCACTTTCATTGCAGCAGCTAAATGCATTGGGGCTGAATCGGGAGTAATAAAAACCTGACATCTTTTAATAATAGCCGCAAGTTGCATAATATCTGTTTTACCAATTATAATTGCAGGCTTAGACTTAGTTAATGACAGAAGTTTCTTTGAGGCCACTCTATCTTTTTCCATACCAGTTACAATAACCCTAATATTCTTATTAGATAATATGTCACATACCTGCGCAATATATTCTACTGGCCAATTCTTAGAATCCCATCGCTTAGATGCAGCTATATTAATACCAACAATATTTTTACAGCTTCCTAGCCATTCCGAATCAAGCAGTTCTTGCGCATATCTCTCATCCTTTTTAGATGGCCATAATTCAACATAAGCATTTTCATTCTTTTGTATATCTATTGTATTAAGAAGCTGAAATTGGTGATCCACTGCAGGCAAATCATTTCTGTATTTCTTCAAAGGATTCGTTAAGAAAAATCCCCACTTACCATTATCGTATCCGTAACTTTCTCTAGGAAAACTTAAAAAAGATAACAAATGACTTTTTCTGTTATTTTGAAAATCAATTACTTTGTCAAATCTATATTTCCTCAATTTACTAGAAAGTTTAAATAAATTTAAGGTTCCCTTGTCTTTTTCGTTTATATCATAAACAATGAGACCATCTAGATAAGGACAATTTTGCAAAATCTTTCTAGACTCTCCTCCAACTAAACAATATATCTTGGCCTTAGGAAAGTTCTCTCTTATAGCTTTCAATGAAGGTGTGGCTAGTATTACATCACCTATGGATGTTATTTTAATAACCAATATATTCGTCGAGCTTAACAGCTCTTCATAAACACCTAATGTCTCTGACGACATATATTCTACCGTAAATTTATCTCTTAACTTTACCTTTGCTTTCTCAACTATTCTATGCGAAAGATTTTTATCTTTTAAAAGTCGCATTACTTCTTTTGCCATACCTTCAGGATCTTTTGGCATAACCAATAATCCCGTTTCCCCATCATCAATAATATCTACAACTCCTCCAACTTTTGTAGCAACAACAGGAACTCCTGCGGCTTGAGCTTCCAAAATTACCCTTCCAAATGCTTCTTGTGTTACCGTAGAAAGCACTGCAACATCAACACTAGACAATAGCTCTGGTATATCTCTTCTATTCCCGAGAAACTCTACATTTTCTTTTAAACCTAATCTATCTACTAAAACTTCAAGCTCATGCTTATAGGCTTTTTTACTTTTTGGCGCATCTCCGATAATCCATATCTTTGCATAAGGCATATTTCTTACAACACGAGCCATAGCTTTTAAAAAATACTTGTGTCCCTTAAGCGGAGTTATTCTTCCAACAATAGCTATAGTACACTTAAGCTCTCCTTCTCTTTTTTTCCTTTCTATGTTAAATCTATTAAAATCAACGCTCCTAGGTATGCATCTAACGCTCGATGCAGCTACTTTAAAATCATCGATCATATGTCTTCCTATGACTTTACTAGGAACAATAACCAGCTTTGACCACCCCATAACTTGACTAAATATTTTATTTTTATAATAACCATGACATGTTGTAATAAAGGAGGCTTTAGTTTTTCTGCACGCAAAATACCCTATCCATCCAGGAACTCGTGAACGAGCGTGCACTATTTGTATTTTTTCTTCTCGTATTATTTTACGCACTTCTTTTATCATAGAGATAATAGTCCATAAAGATTTCTTATGCACCGCAAGAGTGTAATGCTTAGTACCAGAAGCCTCTAAATCACGAACCATTGCCCCTCCGTTAGATATAACAACGGATTTGTGGTTATTATCAACAAGATACTTGCTAAAATCAACCGTACCTGTCTCTACACCTCCAACATTTAGCTCTGGTAATATCTGTAAAATATTCATAAATCCTTAATCCTGAAAATAATTGATGGTTTGCAATATTTCTGCAAACCATCAATATAAAATAAAATATTTATTAAATTATATCACGTGCTGCATCAAGCATAACTTGCTTGTCATTAATTACCTTCGTGATAATTTTATTCTTTGCAACATCGCATACTGTCTGACCCATATTTTTAACATCAGACGTTACGATAAAACTCTCACTCTCAAGTCTCTTTATAAACTGCTTATGCTTATTAGGCCCATCAAACATTTTTTGTTTATATTTAGGTGGAAAAACAATTGTCTTGTTTCCTGAACTAGCTGCTTCAGATATCATAGATATACTGTCTCCAGAAGTTATGACTATGTCAGATAACCCTAAAATTCCACCGACCGCCTCTTCAACATTCTTTTGATTTGCCAATATAAGTAACGGACAAATAGACTCTTTGCTCAACTCTTTTTGCAACAACTTCTCAATCTTTGTAGGCGTTCTACGAGAAGTTGTAACTAGTATATCTGCTGATATTTGCGAACAAATATCTTTTATTTGATGAATAAGTATTCTTATTTGCTGCTCATCTAAATATACATCTTTAGAATCTCCGCCTATAAATAACCCTACCTTTTTTCTTAAATTATCTTTAAGGTGTGAAAATCTATTGAGCAATAAATCAGATTGCTCCTTAAGGTAACTATCATCTATCAAATTAGGCGCGGCATACGTTAATACAAGTTTCTCGTTTTTATTGTTTTTGTCAGCATAGTCATGATAAGGAGCCACAATTAAATCAAACTTATTAAAATTCCATAAAGCAGGCTTAAGTATATTTACGCTCTTTGCATTGTGATCAAAAGATAAAAAAGAATTAATCCCTGAAATAGTTGAACCACATGAAACGACAAAATCTGTCTTAAGAGATGCAATTTCATCAAAAGACTCTTTTGAAAGAAACCTTCTCAAGAATCCTATTTTATTTAAAGATATAAGAGGATATGCCAAAGCGCCAAACAAAGAAAACAATTTGCAAGAAAACTTATCACTAAAAGATACGTTTACGGTTTTAATTGATGCTTTTATGTTTCTTTCTGATAATGCCTTTTTTATCATTTCAGAAAAAGCCTGTGACTGCCTTAAATGCCCAACCTTTCCATCATTTAATATTACTATATTTGTCTCATTTGAATATTTCCAAACCTTATAAAACCACATATACTCTGAGGGGTATTTGCGAACATATTCTTCCATTCTTTTAGAAAGTTTATTAAGACCTGATACTATATCTTGTTCTGAATTCCCTGTCCTATCAAGTTCTAGCGGCTTATCAAAAATAACTCTACGCTTTGTATCACCTTCTCGGACAATAACAGAAAAACAAATAGCAACTCCAAACTTAAGCCCTAGCCTTATAGCTCCTATGGGTAAAGATGCTGTCCTGCCTAAGAACGAAACTAATTTGCCTTCTTTGCCGCCTTGATCTGCGACTAGCCCAACAACTTCGTTATTTCTTAAATTTCTTATAAGTTCACGAGTCCCAGAACCACGAGGTAAGACAACAGAATTTTTAAAAGATCTGTAAGAATTCAACAATTTATCTAGCCTAGAATATTTGCTCTGAGGATTAACCATAACATTATAAGGAAACCCCATGAGCGAACATAACGAACTAGCTACCTCCCAAGCTCCAAAATGCATAGTAAGCAAAATAACTCCTTTGCCATCATTTAAAGCGCTCTCAATATGCTCTTTCCCTTCAACTTTAGCGGATTTCTCAAATACATTAGAATCAAGCAAGGGCATTCGCATAAGATCTACCAAATTCTTGCCATAATTTTTAAACGCTTCTTTAGTTATGCGCTTAATCTCTTCGGGGCTTTTAGTATCAGCAAAGGCCATTTTCAAGTTAGCATACACTTGTTTTCTGCGCTTAAAGCCCACAGAATAAGCGAATACGCCTACTATATTGCCTATGATCAAAGCAAGCCTGACTGGCATAACTCTCAATATAATGCCAAATATTTTAACTAGATAGTACACCAAGAATTCTATCAACAAAAACATCCTTTCCTTTTTCAATAAAAATTTCAATCCTTAAAGCTACAATCGATATATCATCTTCAAAAATATCAAAAAACTTATCTAATTTAACTGAATCTTTCTCAGTTGTTACAATTGTCTTTATCCCATGCCTTTTGCAATAATTTTTAATTTGCATTAAATCTTTTCTCTTGTAAATATGATGATCCATAAATTGAAAACTTTTTCTTATATTAGCACCCAGACCAATTAAGGTATCTTCAAAATACTTAGGGTCTGCAATACTGCAAAAACAACATATATTTTTAGCGTCTACAAAAGACAACTCTACGTCGCTTTTTAGCCTGATATTTATAAACATCACCGCTTTATGCGAAACCTCCACAATAGGAGCTGATATTGACCCATTATTTAAATATTTTATAAAATCTTTTCCCTTAGACCTACTCGCATTAACCTTAGTTAACAATATTAAATCCGATCTAGATATAGAATTTAACGGCTCTCTTAATATTCCCCTAGGTATCAAATTTCCATTGCCATATGGACTTGTTGAATCAACACAAGCTATGTTTAAATCCCTATAAAGCTTCCTATGTTGATAACCATCATCCATAATAAAAACATCTACTGAATTATCCTTTAAAAACCTGCTGGCCCCTCTAAATCTATTAGGGTCAATAATAACTGGAACGTCTTTCAACTCTTCTTGAAGCATTTTAGCTTCATCGCTTTCTTTAGAAGTTTTGCTTTTTGCCATATACCCTCTAGTTAGAATAGCTGGCTTAAATCCTTTACTCTTAAGCATTTTGGCTATAAATTCTACAACTGGCGTCTTGCCAGTTCCGCCTAAAACTATATTTCCCACACTTATAACTGGATGAGGAAGCTTTTTAGACTTAAATATTTTTCTATCATAGCAAAAAGAAATGCATCTTACCGTACAAGAGTAAAGCAAAGATAAAACCCATAAAATAAACTGTAGAATACTGCAAAGTATACTTTTCTTTATTTTGTCAGTAGCCAATAGATATATAAATCTTTTCATTATTATTTACTTTCAAGTATCTTTAAAATTATATTTGCTGTTTTTAAGGTAGCTCCCCTACATTTTTCTATAACCCTACTTGATTTTAACTCTATGTCTTTTATTCTATCAAGATTACCGAGTAAATCTTTCATCTCAAACAATAATTCATCAACATATTGTACTTGTATTAACACACCTTCTGTTGTAAGAATTCTAACAATGTCCTTAAAGTTTTCAGTTCTTGGTCCAACTATTGTTGGCTTACCGAATAAAATAGGTTCTATTACATTCTGTCCTCCGCCAATCTTAAAAGACTTTCCCACGAACACAAGCTTAGCATTTTTATATATATCCTTAAGATGACCTATAGTATCAACAACTACTACGGTATTATCAGTGCTCAAGTCTTTGGCTTCAGAAAACTTAACTGTTTTAAAGCCATTGCTTTGAACTATCTCTACAACCTCATCTGATCTTTCAATATGTCTAGGAGCAATTACAAGCTTTAAGCCAGGAAAATCTACGATTAGCTTTTTATAGACATTAATTATAATGTCTTCTTCTCCAGGGTGTGTGCTACCTGCAACAATTATATCGCTATCATCAGAAAAGCTTAATTCGCTTGACGAGTAATCTTCACTATCAAAAGATACATCAAACTTAATATTACCAACAATATTTACTTTCTTAACTTGCGCTCCTAGGCTTATAATACGCTCTGAATCAATCTCACTTTGCATGCAAAAAGAACTTACGCACTTTAAAATCTTTTTAGTAATAAAAGATACCTTTTTATAGCCACCAAAAGCTTTATCTGATATCCTTCCGTTTATCTGAACAATTGGAACATTGCTTTTAAACAAAGCTGTATATATATTTGGCCATATTTCAGTCTCAGTAGATATATATATTACAGGCTTGATTATCTTAATAAATTTTCTTACAACCCAGCTAAAATCAATTGGAGAATAAACAACAACAGCACTACTGCCAAACTTAAGTTTAGCAAGATCGTTCCCTGTCTTAGTAACTGTTGAACAAACTATACTATACTCTTGTGTTGTCTTTTTTATTTCCTCTATCAACCTTAAAGCAACCAATACCTCACCTACACTAACCGCATGAACCCAAATTACATTGTCTTTAGGTAAAACTTTTCTTAGCTCTTTTGAGAAGAAACCAAACCTCAACAAAAAACCCTTATGTAATTTACCTTTAATCAAAGCATATGGTAAATAGCATATTGTTATTAAAAAAGAAATTATATCGTAAATAATAAACATACTTAAGCCCTTGGATGTGCCTTATCATAAACTTTTTTTAATCTATCCGTTGTTACATGTGTATATATTTGTGTTGTTGATAAATTAACATGCCCCAATAGTTCCTGAACTGAGCGAAGGTCTGCTCCTCTATCTAATAAATGCGTAGCAAAAGAATGTCTCAAAACATGCGGTGAAATATTTTGAATCAAACTTGCAGCAAGCATATATTTATTTACTATGTTTCGTACGCTCCTATCAGACAGTCTTGTTCCGCTCTTATTTAAGAATACAGCATCTTTTTTTTCTTTTCTACTATCTAAATATTCTTTAATTGCCATTATTGCTTTATCGCCAACAGGAACCAATCTCTCTTTCTTTCCTTTTCCTTTAGCCTTTATAATATTTCCAATAAAATCAATATCAGAAATATCTAACCCCACCAATTCACTTACTCGCATTCCAGAGCTATAAAGAGCTTCCAATATAGCCTTATCCCTTTTTCCCGCCAAAGTTTTTTTGCTAGGAGCCTCTATAAATTTAACCATGTCTTCTTCTGACATAAATTTAGGCAAAGGCTTATCCAATTTTGGTGACATTAAAAGAGTTGCAGGATTGTTTTTAACATGACCTTCTCTGTGAAGAAATTTAAAGAAACTTCTTAAAGATGAAAGCTTTCTAGAAAGAGTCCTTGGCTTATGATTATATGATCTTAGATGGGCAAGAAAACGTCTCAAGCGCAAATAGTCAACCTTTTCAATCTGAACATTATCAATGAACTTAAAAAATTCTTCTAAATCAAGACGATAATTCAAAATAGTATGTTCTGAGTAATTCTTTTCAATTTCAAGGTAGGAAAGAAACTTATCAATATAGCGGTTCATATTTTATAAAAGCATAATTGCGCATAAGCCTAGCTATTAAACTAGCTTAACTTTATATGCGCTAATCGCTATCTCCTGAAGGGAGTTCATTAGCTACATAAGTACATTCAGGGTACTTGCTGCAACCATAAAAATGCATGCCTTTTTTAGATTTACGCTTAATTAAATCTCCGCCACAATTCTCTTGAGGACATTTAACTCCGGATGTAAATGGTTCGGCAAATTTACACTTAGGAAAACCTGAACAGCTTAAAAACTTACCTCTTCTGCCCCATTTAATAGCCATTTTACAACCACACTCGGGACACTCTTTATCTATAAAATTTTCCTGTTTTACTATGTTTTGATCAGCATAATCTAATTCTTCTTTAAATGGCTTATAAAACTCCTGCAATAAATCAGCGTAATGCAAGTTTCCCTCTTCTATCAAGTCAAGATGTTCCTCCATAAGGGCAGTAAATCCTACATCCATAATCTTAGGAAAATATTCAATCAATAAATCACAAATAAGAGTTCCTAGTTCAGTAGGTTTAAAATAACCTCTATCACGAACAACATAATTACGTAATACAAGCGTTAGTATAATTGATGCATACGTGCTAGGACGCCCTATTCCATCCTCTTCTAAAGCCTTAACCAAACTAGCATCAGAAAAACGAGGTGGCGGTTTAGTGAAATGTTGTGTTGGATTTGTGTCAATTAAAGAAAGCTTATCATCTTGAGCATAATGAGAAAAATCGACCTTAACATCTTGATCTTTATCATCATCTTCTTCGCCATCAACCTTTACATCTGCGTTAACAGCCAAAAATCCATCAAATGCAAGCGTAGAACCAGATGCCCCAAGCTGAAAGCGACCTGCTATGATTTCAATCTTTTTAGCAATATAAACAGCTGGTACCATTTGTGAACTTACAAACCTGTTCCAAATAAGCTCATAAAGCTTATACTGATCTGAATCAAGAAATTTCCTTATATCTTCAGGCCTAAAATTAACATTCGCTGGTCTAATTGCCTCATGCGCTTCTTGTGCTGACTTTTTAGATTTATATTTATTTGGTGTTTCAGGCAAATACTTCTCACCGTAATTTTCTTTAATAAAACCTCTCACGCTATCTATAGCCTCATTAGATACATTAACAGAATCAGTTCTCATATAGGTTATAAGACCTTCTGTCTGACCGTCTCCTAAATCAATACCTTCATAAAGCTGCTGAGCTGTTCTCATCGTCTTTGATGCGTTAAATCTAAGCTTGTTAAATGCGTCCTGCTGCATCGTGCTTGTTTTAAACGGAGGACTTGCTTTTCTATTTATTTCTTTTTCTGAGACTTGAGATACATTAAATTCCTGTGACTTTATTTCTTCTACTATATTTAATGTATCTTGCTCAGAACATAGCTCAAACTTTTCGTTGTCTATTTTTTCTAGAATAGCTGGCAAGATATCTTCATATTCTTGCTTTTTTAGATCTACCTTTATCTTCCAGTATTCTTTAGGCACATACACTTCTATCTCTTTTTCCCTCTCAACTATAATACGCAACGCAACCGATTGAACTCTTCCAGCGCTTAATCGTGAACCTACCTTCCTCCATAAAATAGGACTTATTTTATATCCTACTATTCTATCTAAAACGCGACGCGTTGTTTGAGCTTCTATTTTCTTGCTATCAAATTCCCTAGGATGCTCAAACGCCTTAAGCACAGCGGTCTTTGTAATCTCTTGAAAAGTAACTCTATATATTTTCTTACCCTTACCTATATGATTTATAAGATTAAAACCTATCGCCTCACCCTCTCTGTCAGGGTCGGTTGCAACATATATCTCTTTAGCTTTCTCGCTATCTTTTTTTAATTTTGTTAATATTTTTTGTTTACTACGCACTACAATAAACTTTGGTTCAAAATTATTCTCTATATCTACCCCTAAAGTAGACCTTGGAAGGTCTATCAAATGCCCCATAGATGAAGTAACTTTAAATTTAGGTCCTAAAATTTTATTAATAGTTTTAACTTTTGTAGGAGACTCAACTATAACTATCGCTTTTACCATTCAAATTTCCTCTTTCTAACGTATAAATAACTTTCCAGGTAACTGTTTTACCATTCTTCTTAATTCTAATTTCATCAAAACCGATGCCATAAGGGCTGGCGCAAGACCACATTTTTTAGTAATTTCATCAACGTGTAATGGCCTATCACTAACATACCCATAAATAAATTCCTCTTCTTTATTTAAACTAGACGAAGAAGAATTGTAATTCTTAACTTCTTTTTTATCTTCTGATTCCTTCAAGAACTCAGATATTCCCAACTCAATGTCTTCTAAGACATCATCAACACAAGTAACTAATTTAGCTCCTTGCTTTATAAGATTGTTTACTCCTTTAGATGCTAAGCTATCTATTTTGCCTGGAATAGCAAAAACATCTTTGCCTTGCTCTAATGCAAAATCTGCTGTAATCAATGCTCCGCTTCTTTGTGCCGCCTCGACAACTATAACGCCTAACGATAGGCCACTAATTATTCTATTGCGTCTTGGAAAATTAAAAGGCAATGGTTGAGTCTCCATTGGAAACTCTGATATAACAGCGCCAGTTTTAGATATCTCTTCAAACAACTTCCTGTTCTCAGGAGGATATACTCCAGCTAAACCATTTCCTAAAACTGCAACTGTTGTGCCCTTTGATCTTAAAACTCCTCGATGAGCTGCAGTATCTATACCTCTTGCCATACCAGATACAACATTTATTCCTAAAAGACTAAGTTCGCGAGCAAACTTCTCGGCGATTGAAATTCCATAAAAAGATGCCTTTCTAGACCCAACAATAGCTAAAGACATTTTGTTATGTTTTGAAATATCTCCTCTAACATAAAGAACAATTGGAGCATCAGGTATTTCAAGCAAACTCCTCGGATAATCTTTATCCTTACAAGTTATAACTTTAACCTGATTTTTATTTATAAGATTATATTCGTTTTTAAGAAAAATGTCTTTAGAAAAGTCGAGAATATTTTGTATTGTTTTTTCAGGTAATATATTACTATCTTCTAAATCTTTTTTACCTAAAGATAAAACCTTCTCAGCAGATCCATAAAAGTCTAGCATCTTTCTAATCCGTATATTACTCAAACCGGATATAGCGTTTAAAACTAAAAAAGATTCAATCTCATTCATCAGATAATAATTTTATTATTTCAGCACAAATTTGTTTTGGCTCTTTATTGTCGGTTTCTATTATGTAATTAGCCTGTTTATAATAAAGAGTTCTCGCGGCTAAGAGTTCTTTTATCTTCTTTCGAGGGCTTTTAACGTTTAGTAGTGGCCTATGTTTCTCATCTTTTACACGACTATATATAGCATCAGCTGTCGCTGACAAATAGACCAAAATCCCACCTTTTTTCAAATTACTTATATTCTTTGAATTTAATACAACACCTCCTCCGCAATCAATAATAACGTTTTTCATCTTTGAAGCTTTTTCAATGACAGCACCTTCAATCTTTCTAAAATACTGTTCACCAGAATCTTCAAATATCTTTGCTACCTTTTTTCCTTCTTTTTTCTCAATAAGATCATCTGAAGATATAATCTCTCTATCAAGCAATTTACCTAACTCTTTAGATATCAAAGACTTGCCAGCTCCCATAAATCCAACCAAAGAAATATTTTTGTCTTGCATATTCTAAAACCCCCTTTTTGCCCTTAAAAGTAGGGCTTTAACTAATGGTGAATTTTAACACAAGGCGAGAAAGCTGTCAATTAATCAAAAATAAGCACTAACATTGTCATAAATACACAAAAAAGCCTGGCTTTAAAACCAGGCTCATATATTTATTATAATACTTATATTATTTATTTAATAGAGGCCATAACCACTCATAATGAACATGATTATTTTATCCCCCCAAAATAAGCTTATTAAAGCTCCAAGCACAAGAAATGGACCATAAGGTATAGTATTATCCTTTGTTCTTATCTTCTCAATTATTCCAAATATTGCTCCAAAAAATGGAGCAATAAAGAATGCTAGCAAAGCTATCTGCCATCCTAAGAAAGCGCCAATCATTGCCAATAGTTTTACATCTCCTCCGCCCATAGACTCTTTCTTAAATAAAAAGTCCCCTAAAACTCCCATAGCATAAATACATCCGCCTCCTATTAAAACCCCCAAAATAGACAAACCAAAGGAATGAAAATATGCCAATATTGGATATTCTAAATTAGGCATTACTCCATGCAATTTAGGTATAAATAAACTAAAAATCAAACCAGCGCACATACCCCCCACACTTGCTTCATCAGGAATAATTCTGTGCTCAAAATCAACAAAAGTGGCAATTATAAAGCAGGATATCATTACCAAATAAGGCAGAAGAAGTATGTCCAATCCCAAATAAAGATATAATCCTAAAAAAGAAAACCCAGTAAGAAATTCTACTAAAAAATATCTTAGAGATATTTTATCCTTACAATGCCTACATTTACCTGCTAAAAATATATAGCTTAAAAGAGGAACGTTGTCATACCAAACTATTGGCTTCTTGCAAGAAGGACAATGTGATCCAGGAAAAACCACTGATTTCTCATGAGGCATTCTTACTATGCAAACATTAAGAAAGCTACCTATGATAATTCCTAATAAAAAAATAAATGAACCTATGATATGCTCCATCATTTTGAACCTTCCTCTAAAGCTTTGCGCATTTTGCTTTTTGTTGTATCATCTAAATCTAATTCAGCCCAATGCTGAAAAGCAAGAACTCCTTGATAATAAAGCATCCCTAAACCATTCGCTGTTTGAGCACCTACTTTTTCTGCTAATTTAAGAAGCTTTGTTTTTCTCGGATTATAAACAAGATCATAAACCAACATATTTGAATGAAACAACTCTTCTTCTATTAAAACAGGGTCGTCATCCTTCATTCCGATAGGAGTACAGTTTATAAGCAAATCTGACAATTCAATATTTAAATCATCAATTGCTTGTACGGACTCAACAATACTTAAGTCAATTCTTTCTTTTAAATCAGATATCAGAAGACTACATTTTTCTTTATCTATATCAAAAATCTTAATAGATTCAGGACGCTCAGGCATTAAACATAAAACACTTACAATCGCTCTTGCAGCACCACCTGCCCCTAAGATAACTACTCTTTTATTATCAGCTGAAAAACCAAGCTCGCCAAGATGAGCTAAAAACCCTGGACCATCAGTATTATACCCTATCAACTTTCTTTCTGAAGATATAACAATAGTGTTTACAGCCATTACTTTTTTTGCAAAAGGTGTCAAAGTGTCTAAATATTTTATAACTTTTTCCTTATAAGGAATTGTTACATTTAAACCAAATATAGAGCTTTTATCATCTTTTAGCGACGATAAAAACGAATCTAACTCTTCTTCCTTCAAAGAAAAAAGTTCGTATGATGCATCCACATCCAACTCATTAAATGCAGTATTGTGCATAAGTGGAGACAGGCTGTGCTTAACAGGATATCCTATAAGACCATATATTGATTTATTTTGATCCATAAATATTTTAACTTTCTTACAAATTAAACAAGTTTATTTCTACAAAAAACTTTCATCTTTCACGAAAAAAATTAAATCCACTAAGACTCTTTAGATAGTGCTTTATTAACCGCGTTTATATACGCCTTAGCAGAAGCTTCCAATATGTCTGTACTTATTCCATGGGCAACTATGGTTTTTCCCTTTATCTTAACCCTAACAGTAACTTCTCCTAAAGCATCTTTTCCTCGAGTAACCGAATGTATCGAATAGTCCAATAATTCACCTTTTATTTTAACTATAGAGTCAATTGAATTATAGCATGCATCAACTGGCCCATCGCCAGACGAAACCTTTTTAAAAGTCTTGCCCTTATGTTTTAAAGCAACCTCTACTTCTGGTTCAACATTTGTTCCGCTATGTGCTTCAAGGCTAATTAAATTCCAAACTTTTTGAAACACTTTAACTTCATCTTCAACTATAGCAAGCAAATCCTCGTCATAGACTTGTTTCTTTTTATCTGCGACACTTTTAAAACGAACAAAAGCCTTATCTATTTCAGAATCTTTTAATTTGATTCCTAACAATTTTAATCTTTCTTTAAATGCATGACGTCCAGAATGTTTTCCTAAAACTAAACCAGTCTCCACAAATCCTACATCTGCTGGAGTCATGATTTCATATGTTGAACGTTCCTTTAATACTCCATCTTGATGTATCCCGGCCTCATGCCTAAAAGCATTATTTCCAACTATAGCTTTATTAGGAGCAACCACAAAACCTGTAAATTTACTAACCAAACGTGATGTTCTGCAAATTTCACGTGTTTTAATAGAGGTTACACATTTATAAAAATCTTCCCTTGTCTTTAATGCCATAACAATTTCTTCCATAGATGCATTTCCTGCACGCTCCCCAACACCATTTACAGTACATTCCACTTGTCTTGCTCCATTAGATATAGCCTCTAAAGAATTAGAAACACTCAATCCTAAATCATTGTGGCAATGAACAGAAACAATTGCTTTATTTATGTTAGGAACATTATTTTTAATATCAGATATTAACTGCCCAAATTGAGAAGGTACACCATATCCTACGGTATCTGGAATATTTACTGTTTTTGCACCTACTTTTATAACTTCCTCTACTATACGATACAAAAATTCTTTTTCAGTTCTTGATGCATCTTCTGGAGAAAATTCTACGTCAGACACCTTATCTCTTGCATATTTAACAGCATCAACTGCCATTTTAACAATTTCATCTTTACTCTTTTTTAACTTATGTTTCATATGTATCTTCGATGTTGCCAAAAACACATGTATTCTTTTCTTTCTAGCTGGTTTTAAAGCAAGAGCTGCTGCATCAATGTCTTTTTTTATTGAACGCGCTAAACCACAAACATAAGAATTTTTTATATTACGAGCAACAGTCTTAACAGCATTAAAGTCTCCGTCGGATATAACAGGAAACCCTGCTTCTATTATATCAACACCCATTCTCTCTAAAGCAAAAGCTATTTCTAACTTTTCTTTTTCGTTCATACTTGCACCAGGAGCTTGCTCTCCATCTCGCAAAGTTGTATCAAATATCAATACTTTATCTTTTCTTTTCATTTTTATAGTTCCTTCTCCTTAAAGCTTCTTATTTTTTCTTCAACGTATCCAAGGGTAACATACTCACACCCTGTACCAAACTTATTTGCATGTGAATATATTTTTATGTCCTTAATGTCGTCAAACTCTAGGTGTTTTACTTTCTTTCCAATCAATCTTATGTTCAAGCCTTTGGTTTGCACTTCTTGTGGCTCTATGCCAAAAGTTGTTACAAAATCAATTAATGTCTTCTTTGAATAGCCCCATTTATGATTTCCAAAGTGACCTATATAGGTTTTTGAAGCTAATAAGTTCTCTCCAAAAATAAAATCAACAAAATTATCATAACCGAATTTAAAATATTTAAAAAGGATTTTTTTTAAGTTCGGAACCTGAACATTAACAGTACCTCCTACCTTTAAAACCCTAACCCACTGATAGAATACAACAAAACGAAGATACTTATCAAAGTGTTCTAATAAATCCTCTGCCAATATCTCATCAACTGTATTGTCCTGATAAGGCAAAGGCTGGCTTATGTCTAAAGCTAAATCTGGACAAAGATCCTTAACGGAATCTATGTTGACCCAACCATTGATTTTATTATTACCACAACCAAGATGTAATTTAACTTTATCCATAAATATAAAAAGCCACAAAGTCACATGCAATCTGTGACCTTGTGGCCTATGAGTTGCGTGTTATTTTATTCCATCCAAGGCATCAGCTTACGTAAAGTGTTTCCTATTGCTTCTATAGGATGCTTTGCTGATTCTTCTCTATATTTATCCAGATTTACACGTCCTTTTTTATTTTCTCGTATCCATTCACGAGCAAATTTTCCAGACTGAATCTCTGCTAATATCTTTTTCATTTCTTTTCTTGTTCTATCAGTAACTACTCTTGGACCTCTAGAATAATCACCGTATTCGGCCGTATCAGATACTCTTTTTCTCATTCCATCAATACCAACCTTGCAAATAAGGTCTGTAATCAGTTTGAGCTCGTGTAAGCATTCATAATAAGCTATTTCTGGTTGATATCCAGCATCAACTAGAGTTTCAAAACCAGCTTTAACTAACTCAGATACTCCACCACAAAGAACTACTTGTTCGCCAAATAAGTCTGTTTCTGTTTCTTCTTTAAACGTAGTCTCAATTACTCCAGCTCTTGTTCCGCCTAAACCTTTAGCGTAAGCCAAAGCTTCTGCTAGAGCATTACCTGATGCATCCTGATAGATCGCAACTAAACAAGGAACACCTTTACCTTCTTCATATTGTTCGCGAACCAAAGCTCCTGGTCCTTTCGGAGCTATCATCCAAACGTCTACATCTTCTGGAGGAACAATTTGCTCAAAATGAATATTAAACCCATGAGAAAAAACCAATGACTTGCCTTGCTTCAATTGTCTTTTTATAGATTTCTTATAAACAAATGCTTGAACATGATCTTGAGTTAATATTTGAATTATATCAGCTTTTTTTGCAGCTTTTTTTGCATCCATTGGTTTAAAACCGTCGTCTATAGCTATTTGATAGTTTGGAGACTCTTCTATCTCGCTTACGATAACATTTAACCCACTGTCTTTCAAATTAAGCGCTTGGCTTCTTCCTTGGATACCATACCCTATGATGGCAATTATTTTATCTTTTAAAATATCTAAGTTTGCATCATTATCGTTATACATTTTTGGCATTTCTTTTTCTCCTTACTTTTAAAGTTTTCTTAAAGTTATTATATCAATACTTTGAGTAATTTAACAAAAGCATCTAAATGCTCAAATTCTTTTCCTGTTGCATCTTTTAAATCAATTACATTTATTTGATCTTGAAGCACTCCAACAGCTTTACCATAAATGCCCTGATTAATTAAATCTACTGCAGCCGCTCCAAGCCTTGTTGCAAGAATTCTATCCTGTCCCATAGGAGTTCCGCCTCGCTGAACATGCCCCAAAACAACAAAACGACTTTCAAGACCTGTCATAGTTGTGATGGTATTTGCAATTTCATGAGCTTTTCCAGCGCCCTCTGCAACAACAATCATCCAACTAATTTTTCCTTTAGCATGCCCTTCTTTCACTTCATGACACATACGCTCATAATCGAAATGTCTTTCCGGAATGATAACATCCTCTGCGCCAGCTCCCAAAGCAACCTCAACTGCAATATATCCAGACTTGTTACCCATAACCTCGATAATAAAGATTCTCTCCATACTATGACCTGTATCACGAATCTTATCTATTGCATACAATGCAGTATTTACTGCTGTATAGCATCCAATGGTTTGGTCTGTTCCGTTTAAATCGTTGTCAATTGTTCCTGGCAAACCAATTGTTGGAAAATGATATTTTTCCCAAAGAGCTGTTGCTCCCCTATAACTTCCATCGCCACCAATCACAACAAGCGCATCTAGATTGTGCTTGTGCAATATCTTAACTGCTTTTTCTTTACCTTCGTCTGTTCCAAATTCTTTTGAACGAGCTGTTTTAAGTATTGTTCCGCCTCTTCCTATAATATTTGATACAGAACGATGATTAAGAGGAATAATCTCTTCGTTTAACAGCCCAGCATAACCCTTCATAATTCCATCAACTTCAATACCAGAATTCAAAGCAGACCTAACTACACTACGAATTGCAGCATTCATTCCTGGACCATCTCCACCGGAAGTTAAAACACCAATTTTTTTTGCCTTCTTATTCAAATTAAGATTGAAAAGCGACATATTTATTCTCCTATTTTAAGAATAATAATTAATACCTATAATGCTCTGGTTTATAAGGGCCTTTTTTGTCTATTCCAAGATACTTAGCTTGTTTATCTGTTAATTTAGTAAGCTTAGCACCTATTAGTCCTAAATGCAACCTCGCCACTTCTTCATCAAGCTTCTTAGGAAGCATATATACATCTATAACATAATCATTTTTCCAAAGCTCTATTTGAGCCAAAACTTGATTTGTAAACGAATTGCTCATAACAAAAGATGGGTGTCCAGTAGCACAACCTAGATTTACCAATCTTCCTTCAGCAAGCAATATTATAGAACGTCCATCTTTAAAATAATATTGATCAACCTGTGGCTTTATGTTTTCCTTTTTAATCCCAGGTATTTTTTCTAATTCAACTACTTGTATTTCATTATCAAAATGACCAATATTGCAAACTATTGCCTTATCTTTCATTTTTGACATATGCTCAGCTGTAATAATATCGCAATTTCCGGTAGTCGTTACATATATATTACCCTCATCTAACGCTTCCTCTAATGGCTTTACTTCAAAACCTTCCATTGCTGCTTGAAGAGCACAAATAGGATCGATCTCTGTAACTATTACGCGAGCTCCGTAACTTTTCATAGAGTGAGCACAACCCTTTCCAACATCCCCATAACCACAAATAACAACAACTTTTCCTGCAACCATAATATCGGTCGCACGCTTAATTCCATCAGCTAAAGACTCACGACATCCATATAAATTGTCAAATTTAGATTTTGTTACTGAATCATTTACATTGAAAGCTGGAAACAGCAACTTACTATCGTTTTTCATTTGATAAAGACGATGTACTCCTGTTGTAGTTTCTTCTGAGACACCCTTAATCTCTTTTGACATTTTAGTCCAAAACTGAGAATCCTCTTGCAACGTTTCTTTAAGAATTCCAAAAAGTTCTTTTTCGTCTTCTGCACCTACCTTAACGTCTAGAACTTTAGAATCAGATTCTGCATCACAACCTATATGTATCATTAAGGTAGCATCTCCTCCATCATCTACAATTAAGTTTGGACCTTTACCGCCTGCAAAAGTTAATGCCTTTTTCGTGCACCACCAATATTCCTTAAGCGTCTCACCTTTCCACGCAAAAACAGGAACACCTAAATCAGCAATAGCTGCTGCTGCATGATCTTGGGTTGAAAAGATATTACAACTAGCCCATCTCACCTCAGCTCCTAAAGCAACAAGTGTTTTTATAAGAACTGCTGTTTGTATTGTCATATGCAGAGAGCCCATTATTCTGGATCCACTTAAAGGCTTTGCAGCTTCATATTGCTTTCTTATAGCCATTAAGCCCGGCATTTCAGCTTCAGCAAGCTCAATTTCTTTATGTCCAAATGCAGCTAATGACATATCTGCAATTTTATAATCTGGTGATGTCATGATATTAATCCCTTACTTTTATGCGTCTTTCTTTAATTTTGCAGCTTTATCTGTTTTTTCCCAACTAAAATCATTGCGACCAAAATGACCATAAGAAGCTGTCTTTTTGTACTTTGGTTTTAATAAATCTAGTGTTTTTATGATACCTTTTGGGGTTAAATCAAAATGCTTTCTAATCAACTCAACAAGTTTTTGTTCAGAAACTTTTCCTGTTCCAAAAGTATCTACATAAATACTGACTGGTTCAGGATAGCCAATAGCATAGCTTAACTGAACTAAACATTTTTTAGCTAAGCCTGCAGCAACTATATTTTTTGTAATATAGCGTGCCATATAAGTAGCTGATCTATCCACCTTAGACGGATCTTTTCCTGAAAAAGCTCCACCACCATGAGGGACAATACCTCCATAAGTATCAACTATAATTTTTCTACCTGTTACGCCTGTATCTGATTCAGGCCCACCTACGACAAATTTTCCTGTTTCGTTTATATAGAACTTCGTATTCTTATCAATAAATTTTCCAACAATTGGCATAGCAACATTTTTTATTATCTCACGGCGAGCCTTTGCTGTAATTTTCTTACCTGTTTTGTCAACAATGTCTTCTGTGTGCTGACAAGCTAAAACAACTGCATCAATACGCTTCGGCTTATCATCAACATACTCAACAGTAACTTGACTTTTGCAATCTGGACCAAGATAGTCTAATATTTTTTTCTTCCTGACATCTTCTACTCTTTTAACTAGCTTATGAGCAATAGTAATCGGAAGAGGCATAAGTTCTTTCGTTTCATCTGTAGCATAACCATACATAATTCCTTGATCACCAGCTCCGCCAACATCAACACCTTGAGATATATCAGGTGACTGACGATTTATAGCGTTTAAAATAGAGCATGTTTTCCCATCAAACCCATACTTATTATCATTGTAACCTATATCAGCTAAAACGCCTCTAACTAGAGGTTGAAGATCGACATATGTTTTTGTTGTGATCTCTCCACCTACTATAACAAGCCCTAAACTAATGAAAGTTTCACAAGCAACTCTTCCCTTAGGATCATCTTTTAAAACTGCATCTAAAACAGCATCTGATATTTGATCGCAAACTTTATCTGGATGTCCGTTACCTACCGACTCTGATGTAATAAAATATTGTCCTTTCACTTCTGTTCCTTTCTTTTTAATCTATAAATTAGAAATTTTTTTCTGCTGTCTGATACGCCTCGATACTTCCGATATCATACCATTTACCTGTAAAATTAAAACCATATACTTCATTATTTTTACACAACCAACGTATATAATCTCCAGCGGTATCTGATTTATCTATCTCTCTTAAATAATCTGATACAAGATTTAATGTATTTTTGGGTAAATAGTAAAAACACATCGCAATCAAGCTAGACTTTGGATTTTGAGGTTTTTCCTCAAAAGAAGTTATTTTTCTACTATCATCTATTACAACAACGCCAAACTTTTTAGCGTCTTGTAAATTCTCAATATCATAAAGCCCTATTGTTACTGAATTCGGCTTTTGCTTTGTTAAGTCAACATAATCGTCCAAATTAAAATTAAAAAGATTATCTCCACCAACAATCAACAAATCATCATCTACATTAACATTATCTAAAACAAAATTTATATCTCCAATCGATCCCAGCCTATCATCAGGAGTTTCTGTTTTATCATTCACAATTTCTATATTAAAACCAATGTCGCTATGTGTCTCTGCCCAAGTTTTAAAATCATTATTGAATTTATTATTAGTTACAACAATTACTTCATTTAATCCATCAAGATCTTTAATTCTATCTAAAATATGATCAACTAAAGGCTTATTCTTTACTTTTAAAAGAGCTTTTGCAGTATTCTGAACTAGGGGATATAATCTCGTACCATAACCTGCAGCTAATATCAAAGCTTTCATTAATTGTCCCTATAGTAGTTTTACTACCTTAAATAATACAATTATTTATATACCAAAAAGATTTGGTGATATTTGCTTTAGTTTAGTCTTTATGACATCTTCTACTTCTTGACCAGTCGCTAAAGAAAGAATTTTATTTGCCAATTCTTGCGCATCACTAAAGCTCACACTTCTTATAACATTCTTTATTTGCAAAATACTTAAAGGCGTCATGCTAAGCTCATCTACGCCTAAGCCTAATAAGGCAAAAACCAATATAGGCTCGCTCCCCATTTCTCCACATACAGCTACTTTAATTCCTTCTTTGTGAGCAGCATCAACGGTAGCCTTAATCATTCTCAAGACTCCTGGATGAGATGGCTCGTAAAGTTCAGCTGTCTGCTCGCTAACACGATCAACAGCTAAAGTATATTGTATAAGATCATTTGTTCCTATGCTAAAGAATGCGGCTTCTTTTGCCAAAATATCTGCTGTCATAACCGCAGAAGGCACCTCAATCATAACTCCTACTGGGATATTTTCATCAAAAGCAATATTCTCTTCTCTTAAAGACGCTTTAACCTCTTCTAAAATAGCATTTGCTTGCCTTAAATCTTGTGGACCAGAAATCATCGGATACATCATTTTTATTTTTCCAAAAACAGACGCTCTTAAAATAGCTCTTAACTGAGTCTTAAAAATATCCGGACGAGCCAAACAAAACCTAATAGCCCTCCATCCTAAAAATGGATACATCTCTTTTGGAATTTGAAGGCTCGATATAAACTTATCACCACCTAAATCTAAAGTTCTAATAGTAACAGGACTCGGATTAATACTCTCAACAACATGTTTGTAGGCCTCAAATTGCTCTTCTTCAGAAGGAAGATCTACTCTATTCATATAAAAATATTCGGTTCTATATAAACCTACTCCCTCTGGGCAATGTTTCTTTATGTTTTCAATTTCTTCTGCTAATTCTAAATTTGCAAATATCACAACTTTCTTTCCATCTGTTGTTTCTGCAGACAATTCTTTAATACCTTCAAATTGATCGCGAAATTCAACAATCCTATTTTGTTCTTTCTTGTACAAATCTATTGTATCTTCAGTTGGATTTACGATAACCAAACCTTTTCTACCATCGACAATAATGTAGTCCTGGTTATATATGCGTAAAGTAGAGTCTTTAAGACCAACTACGGCAGGAACCCCTAAAGACTTAGCCATAATAGCAGTATGCGATGTTCTTCCACCTATATCTGTTATAAAAGCAATTATGTTTTTATTATACATATTTGCGGTATCTGATGGAGACAAATCATGGCTAACAATAATCATCTCCTCTGTCAAATTATCAAATTCATGCATCTTTGATTCGCCCATAAGATTCTTTAAAACACGTCTACCAACATCATTAATATCAATAACTCTGTCCCTTAAATATTCATCTTCTATTTTTGAAAACATCTTTACATATTTCTTAAGCACATCAAAGAATATATACTCTGCTGATAATTTATCTGCACGTATTCTCTGTATAACCTCTTCAATTAATGACCTGTCTTCTAAAACTAATAAATGAGCGTCCAAGATTTGAGCATGCTTAGCATCCTGCCCTGCACTTATTTTCTTCTGTATTTCTATAATTTCTTCTCTAGTCTTAATCAAGGCTTCTTCAAAGCGAGCAATTTCAACAGGCGCCTCTTCCTCCAATATAGACCTCGGAGGAACGACAAACTCTTGCTTATCTAAAATAAATGCTGCTCCAGCTGCAACTCCAGGTGCTGCTGGTATACCTTTTAAAATAATTTCTTCCATTAGGTTTTATCTCCACTTAATAAATCTTCTAATTCTTTTATAACCAATTCTGCATCGTCACCTTCAACCTCGACAGATATAACACTACCTCTTTGTGCGGCAAGAGCCAAAATACCCATTATAGACCTTCCGTTAACCTTCTCTCCATCTTTGCTGATGTTTACAATAGAATTGTATTTAGAACAAACCTGTACAAGCAAAGCGGCTGGACGTGCATGTAGCCCTTGATCATTTTCAACTGTTATTTCTTTTTCTATTCGTGGCATATTTTATCTCTTTATAACTCTATGAGACTCTATCATTCTAATTAAGGCTTTATTTAGCTTAGAAGAATCATGCCTTACATAGTCGGTCACACCAAGTAAATCTGTAGCAAAAACCTCACAACCAGCATTTCTTATGGCATTAGCATCTGCTTCAACAGGATAAGAATTTTCTTCCTTATATTTTTCTAAAGCTTCTTCAGGAGGTTTAGTATTATTTATAAGACATGCATTAACCATGCCTTCACCTGAATGATCGATAATCGCGTTTAAATGCTCACTAGCCGAATATCCATCCGTCTCTCCACTCTGGGTCATTACATTACATATATATATCTTAAACGCCTGCGATTTTGAAACTGCCTCACTTATTCCTTTTATAAGTAAATTTGGAATAACGCTAGTATATAAACTTCCTGGTCCTAAAATAATAATATCTGCATCTTCTATCGACTCTATTGACTCTTTTGTAGGCGCTGCATCCTTTGGCGTTAAAAATAATCTTTTTACCTTAGAGTCTGGATTTGGAATCTTAGCTTCGCCTTCTGTCTTAGTTCCGTCTTCATACTCTGCGACAAGATGAACATTTCTTACAGTCGAAGGAACAACCTTTCCTCTAATAGCTAAGACCTTACTAGTCTCCTTTACTGCTCTTTCAAAATCTCCGCCTGTCAATTGTACCATAGCCGTTAAAAACAAATTTCCAAAATTGTGACCCTTAAGCTCAGAGTCTTTTGAAAATCTAAACTGAAAAAGCTCGCCCATAAGAGCTGGTGCATCCGCTAACGCTACAAGACAATTCCTAATATCACCTGGAGCAACAATATTAAATTCTTCCCTTAATCTACCTGATGAGCCTCCGCTATCTGCAACTGTTACTATAGCTGTTATATTCGCTGTATAATCCTTAAGACCAAAAATTAAATGAGAAAGACCATGCCCTCCACCAATAACTACAATTTTAGGACCTCTCTCTAAATATCTCTTTTGATAAAGAATATTTATAAGATCTCTTTCTCCTTTTGGTAAAAATAAAGTCAAAAGAGACACTATCATATTGCCAACGCCTAAAACAATAACAACAAGACCCAATAATATCCAAAGTATTCCAAACGATTTTACAAAAGGATATGGTGCAGATACAAAGCTAGCGCCTACGGCAACAACAATAATCCCACAAAAAGAAGCGAGCAACCATCGTTTAACCTTTATACCTGGGTACAGCCATTTAAAAGGATTCTTAGGCATCTTTTAACCTGCCAGCTGTGCATCTTCCTGCTGGATAATTTTCAATATAGTTTTGCTATCTTCTGCTGCTTTTAAATTATCTCTTATATGCTTATCCTTAAGCAAACGAGAAATTTTAGCCAACGCTTTAAGGTGAGGTCCTGCGGAATCAATAGGGGCAATCAAAAGAAAGAAAATATGAGCAGATTCTCCGTCTAGAGAGCTAAAATCAACTCCCTCCTTACTTATGCCCAAGCAGCTAACAAGTTTATTTACACAATCGCATTTTCCATGAGGAATTGCAATTCCTTGTCCAATTGCAGTTGAGCCCAAAGCTTCGCGGGCCATTAATACTTCTAAAACCTTGTTCTTATGCTTCTTTTCAATGGCATTTGCTTCTATTAATAAGTCTACTAACTCTTCTATTATTTGTGGCTTTGTTTTGGATTTAAGATCTGCCGAGATGGCTTTAGAACAAATAAAATCACTAGTTTTCATATAGGAACTCTCCTTACAAGACAATATCGTTATTATAATTTTTTTAACAAAAAAGCGGCGGATGGGATTCGAACCCACGACATCCACCTTGGCAAGGTGGCATTCTAGCCAACTGAATTACCGCCGCATATATTTTTTTCTATCAAACAAACGTTAGTGGGCGGAAGAGGACTTGAACCTCCATGGATTTCTCCACTAGTTCCTAAG
>JAVCCJ010000108.1 GCA_030765585.1 Candidatus Zapsychrus exili
GACTGCAGCCTCCCGTAGGAGTCTGGGCAGTGTCTCAGTCCCAGTGTGGCTGACCATCCTCTCAGACCAGCTACCCGTCAAACGCCTTGGTGAGCCATTACCTCACCAACAAGCTGATAGGACGCGAACTCATCTCAAAGCGGCAGGCCCCGAAGGGTCCCTACCTTTACTCTAACTATCATGCGATAAAAAGAGCACATCAAATATTACCTCCGTTTTCACGAAGCTATGTTTGTCTTTAAGGAAAATTGTTCACGTGTTCCTCACCCGTTTGCCGCTATCCAGCGTCTTCCGTATTTATCCGTGCAAGCACTTCAAAATATTTCAGACAAGGATCGCTCGACTTGCATGCCTAATCCACGCCGCCAGCGTTCACTCTGAGCCAGGATCAAACTCTCCAAAAAACTTGGCTTATTTTAACTCTTAAAATTATAAACGTGGCTTGTTTCTTTTTTCTAAAAAACTTTAAAAAATTTCAAAAAAAGAATCTTAAGATCATCTCCAGGTTGAAAAATGACCTTAATAAAAAACAATAAGATTTCAAAGATCGTTACAAATTTACAACATTCCCCTCATGGGGACTTGAAGAATACCAGAGAATTATATCTTTGTCAAGTATTTTTCTTCGATAAATTTAAAAAAATTATTTTACTGCCAAATTACCTAAATTAGGGCAAATTCAACATGTTACGATTTAAACAAAATAGCTTATCAGCCTCTTAAAATAAGAGAAATTTATTATTTAAACAAAACTATATTATATTGGTTTATAATAGGTATTTTTAATATATATTATAGACAACTTCAAAGGTAGAGTAAATATACGTGCAGTAAGAGACACTTCTTTTTTTAATCTAAAATTCTTGCCTATTTATTTTACTATTTCTTAACAATAAGATTCTACAAATATCTTAAACTTGACCTACTCCATATTATTTTCTTTTAGGATAGCTTCAACTTCTGCAATAGCTTTTTTAAGCTGAGGCAAAAGGTGTACGTTTATTGAAACCCCTTTAGCTGTTGGAACCATTTCATCAGTTCCTTGAGTCATTGTCCAAGTACGAATATCGATTAAATCGTTACCCTTAAATTCTCTTATACCTACTCGAATTTCTTGAAACTTGTTTTTTTGAAAAACCGTAATAGTTTTATCCATCTTCCATCTCCCCTTTTTATTTGTTAAATAACAAATGTAATTATATTTTTGTACTACCTACTTTTTCTATATATCAAAGACTTGCAATTAAAACCTCTGTTGCAAGACTGTTTTTTTCAAAATAAAAGTTAACGATAAAATTAAAACTCCAATAACAAAAAACGTAATAGAAAAACTTTTCTCAACAAAAAAGCTACTTACAAAAAAACCTATTGCCCCTGCTACAAATCTTACCGAAGAATTTAAACTCGCAATAATAGGTCTATTCTCCTCTGAAAAGTCCGTCAAAATAGTCGATATGCCATTATGCCCTATCGTCCATGACATTGCGATCAAAACAAAAATAATACCAAGAACAATTTTATTATAAACGCCTAAGAGCAACATTATGCCTATAGCTAAACCTACAATGCCAATATAACAAGCAGTATCCCTTCCCTTCTTATCGGAAATATATCCACCTACAATCTGACCAACAAATCCACCGATACCAGCAAAAAGAAAAAACATACTGATACTTAACTTATCCATTTGATAAATTCGACTTAAATAAATACCGAACCACTTATGCACCCCATGAAAAAGAAAGCTTATTGCTGCGATAAAAATAAAGACATCTCTGATTCTAGTATTGCTAAAGGCCTTAAAATAATTTACTTCTCCCTTATGTACGCATTTTATCAGATCAGAATTAAATAACACAAAACTCAACACCACAAGCAAACTAAATATGCCTGGTATAAAAAATAACCAACGCCAGTGTATTATTCCGCTAAGAACAATCCCAACAATAGCTGATAGAAAGCTGCAGGCAAAAAAACCTCCTACTAACCTTCCACGTATTTGTTTATCAAAGAGCTGTCCAATAAGTATAAGTCCTAAAGGAATTATACTTGCGCCAGTAACTCCCATAATTACTCTGGCAAACAAAAGCTTAGGCAATGAACCTATAAAACCACAAGCAAGTGTAGATACTCCAAAAAGAGCTATGGTTATAACAAGAACTGTTCTATACCTTATATACCTGGTAATAGGAGCATAGATAAGCGCTCCAATACCATAAGACATAATATAATAGGGAATGATCTTTGCTGCCAAAAAATCTGATACTTTTAAATCAATACTAATCTCTGGAATAACAGCAGCAATAGCCGCTGCATTAAAAGATATATTAATACAACCTAAACAAATAAGTATATATATTACTATCTTATTATTAATATTATACAAACTTTCCTATTTGTAAACAAAAATTTATTATTAGCCTTAATTATAATATATAGTAATTTTATTATAATAATATATCTATTATATAATATGTGCCCTTAATTACTTCCCTGCTTTCCCTATTTTCTTCTTTTTTAAATCACTATACATATTGTACGCATTCTTAACAGATGAGCCTTCGTGAATTATAGAGCGAACTGCCTTTATCATTGGCACAGGCGCATCTGACTGAAAAATATTTCTTCCCATATCAACTCCAACAGCTCCATCATTGATAGCATTATAAGCTAAATTCAAAGCATCTAATTCAGGAATTTTCTTACCCCCTGCTATAACAACAGGAATTGGAGTTTGCTTAACCAACTTTTGAAAACCTTTACAATAATAAGTTTTAACAATATGCGCTCCGGTCTCTGCTGCTATTCTGCAAGCCAAACCTAAATAACGAAGATCGCGAACCATTTCTTTTCCAACAGCTGTGACAGCTAAAATTGGTATTCCATATTTTTGCCCCTTATCAACAAGCTTAGCTAAATTAACAATCGTTCTATGCTGATATTCTGATCCTACAAAAATTGAAAGCGCAAGCGCAGACACATTCATTCTGATCGCATCTTCAATTGATACCGTAATATCTTCATTCGACAAGTCTTCATCAAGCACACTATTACCGCCACTTGCGCGCATAACAATCGGCGTATCAATTGATGGATCGACACAATTTCTTAATGCACCACGCGTCAACATCAAAGAATCCGTATAAGGCAACAATGGTTTTATAGTTTTAGAAATATTTTCCAGACCGCTGGTAGGTCCTAAGAAATATCCGTGGTCAACAGCAAGCATAAGAGCCTTGCCTGTATCTTTTTTGATTATCCTTGCTAATCTATTTTCCATTCCCCAATCCATTTGATTCCTCCTTGTTTGTTAAAAATCCTAAATCCTAAACTCAAAATCCTAAACAAATAAGAAATTCGAATAACCAGAAATTCAAAACATTTGAATTTATTACTTTTAATTTGTTTCGTGTTTCGAGCTTCGAATTTCGAGTTTATAGCTTTATGGTTTTATTATAATTTTCATTGATTTATTTGGCTTAAGCACAAGCCCAAAACCTTTTTTAGTATCTTTTAAAGAAAACTTATGCGTTATCATATCTGAGACAACGATTTTCTTTTTTGCAATTAAATCTATTGCTTGTTTTAAATCTGGGCCGCTTGCGGCGTATGAACTTAAAACAGTTAGCTCGTTTCTCCAAAACATTTCATTAATGCTTCTTGGAAAACCTGCCCCACGAGCTGCCGCTGTAAACACCAAAACAGTACCTCCGCGCTCAACGGAATCTAGACCTTGCTTTATCGCAGTGGTAGACCCTGCACATAAAATAACTAGATCAGCTAACTTGCCCTTAAAATACTTCTTAACTTTTTTTGAAACATCTTCTTTTGCATTAATAGTAAAATTTGCGCCAAACTTTTTAGCCTGTTTTAATCGATACAAATCTATATCTGTTGCAACAATAGATTTTGCTTTGCTATATTTTGCTGTCTTTACATGAAGTAGTCCTGATATGCCGCTTCCAATGATAAGCACTCTTTTACCCTTAGCGCTACCCAATAAGCGCTGTCCACGAAGAACACATCCTAAAGGCTCGGCAAACGTTGCATCACAATCTGTTACATTTTTAGGAATTTTAATTGTTCCTGTTTTTACATTAATTTTAGGCAACTGTATATATTCAGAAAATCCACCAGGATAAAAGCTTGTACTACGAATTGTATCACAAACACTTTCATGCCCGTTTAAACAATATTGACATTTATAACAAGGGACATGATGTGTCGCAACTATCCTATCTCCTTTTTTAAAGCCACTAACATTTTTACCTACTTTCTCAACTGTACCTGCGACTTCATGACCTAAAACCAAAGGCACTTTATGAATCCTATACCACTCCATAACATCAGATCCGCAAATACCACTTGCGGTTACTTTCATAAGTATTTCCGATGATGATACTTTAGGAATTGGCATATCTTCTAATCTAATATCCTTATTGCTATAATACATTGAAACCTTCATAAATTTCCCATTTCTTTAAATAATACTTTTTCGTAGGGGCGGGCCTTGCGTCCGCCCAAATAACAATAATATTTTTTGTAAAGGGCGGACGCAAGGCCCGCCCCTACACTATTTCACTACAAAATTCTTTCCTGGAACCCATTCATACAGAGGAACGTATCCTTCAGTTTCCTTTGGTGCAATTGATATAGCCTGAAATAACGTTACATCTTTAGTCTTTCCAATAAGTTCTTTTTTTCTTTTTCTTTTTGCTGGATAACAAAAAACAGGAACGCTATGTCTTTTAGAAAGCGCTCCGATTATTGACGCACCAATAAAACAAAATGCTCCTCGATAATCTATTTGATCATACGCCAACCACACTTCTTTAACCAACTCCTTGTAAAATAAAAAACCTACCATATTGTCTGCAATGACTGTTGGCTTAAGCTTTCTTTTAAGAAGCTCTTTACATATTATTTTCGAAGAATCTAAATTTGGTCTGCCTTCAACAACAAATATCTTGTTCACATCTTTTGTTTTTAATAAATCAAAAAAACTAGCATCAAATTCTCCATGCAAAACAATGGAAGAATTCTTCATTTGTGCAAGATCGCTATCTGTAATATTTAATTTACGCATTTTCAGTTACACTTATAGGTATAGACTTTGTTATTAAATCATGAGGAACAATGTCGAAGCCAGGATAAAATCCATCAACTTCTCCTCGAATAATCTTTTTATTGTTAAATTTAAGCAATTCTGAAGAATGTCTTATTTCAACAGGAATATCTTTTCCCGTTCTTATCAAATCAGACGGCTGCGTTAAAGCGTAAAATGGAATATAAAAATGCCTTGCAGCAACTGCTATTTGATATGTTCCTACCTTAGAAGACAAGTCGCCATTAGCGCATGATCTATCTGATCCAACAATTACTTTGTTTACCAATCTATCTGACATAACAGAGCCAACCGCATTATCAGCTATCAACGTTGCCCTTGCGCCCATCTCTTCTAATTCCCAACAAGTAAGCTTTGCACCTTCAAAATTAGGACGAGTCTCCGCTACAAAAAACCTAATATCCTTTTTTTGCTTTTTACAAAGATACGCTGCCATTGCAAGTTCACCACTGACATTATAATGAGTAAGAATACTGTCGCCATCTTCTATTATTTCAGATAATTTTTCTACTCGTTCTAATCTTTTTATTCTTATGCTTTCTAGATAACCTTCGGTATTATTCTTAACAAAGCTTTTCACATCTAGACCACTGTCTATTGCCATAATAGCCCATCTTACGATAATTAACGTTACATCTGAGAAAGGAAACCCTTGGCGACTCTTATTAAGATCGTGCGCGACATCTTGCACTTTCTTCAATACTTTTTGCTGAGATTTAAAATCACCTTTTTTAGGAGACTTAATCTTTCCAAGCTCAAGCAGGAATGTGTTTAAAACTACTAAGAACTGGCCAAAAATGCGAGTTTTCGCGTTATGTATAACATCAACTGCGCCTTTAGTATTTCTAACTGAAATGTAGCGAAATTTGTTTGGTATAAGCGTTTCATCTAATACACTTAAAATACCAGCCTTTAATTTCGCAGGCCAAAATAATGAAGATTCTTTTATATTCATAAGTTTAGGTGCCTGGCACCTGTAGGTTTCTTTTAGGTGCTTGGCACCTATTATTTAATCTAGATTTTATTAAAATACTTATAAATGTCAAGCTATATATTATATGATAAATATTAATAATATTATATTATAGGCAGGATAATAATGTTTGTCGTTGAAAGCTAGCTTTCAGGCTAACGCGACAATCCCTGTTTTTTATGAGATTGCTTCGTAGCTACGCTTCTTGCAATGACAACACGCGCTAAACGCGCGCCTTGTGGCTTGTTATAGTGTTCGACTTGACCGATCAAATCTTGACTCTCACTGTCCTCTTCTTCATTTAATCCAAGCAAATTATATATATTTGTAACAGGAGTAATATTTATAATAATAGGCATGACACCTTCAATATTATCCAAATCTATGCCACGAAGAGACTCTGGAAGATTAAAATCAACCCCTTGTCCTTTTATTTCTATGTTCATCTTATCCGCATTAAAATCAATTCCACCCTTATTTGCTGTCATCGCCTGATCTTTTTGCTTTTTAACTTTACTAACAAATTTTTCTTTATCTAAGCCTTTAAAGTCAAGATTCATATTATAATGTTCTCTGCGAGAACTATAGCTACCATAAAACCCTTTCTCTTCTTCCCACTTTTCTTTAATTTGCTTTTGTGTCTCACCTTTATCTTTAAGGTTAGTCTGCTTCTTAATAGATGCCCATGATTTGTAGGCTATATAAGAAGTTATTAATCCAGCCGTTTGGAAAATTAAGAATTTTCCTACAAAAGACCAATCCAAAGTATGTGATCCTGTGTCGCTAACAATATCATCAACAATCGCTGCTGGAGCCAAATAAAATGCAGCACCTACAAAAAACCAAAAAGGCTTTAAAAGCAACCAATTAACAATTTTCTCTTTTAATGTTTCCGCCTTTATTTCAGAAGGCTTTTCTTTTCTCACAAAAATAGGATCAATATTTTCTGCAGGATCATAGAGAGAAACAATCATAGTCCCTACAATAGGACTTTTATCAAATTGTATCTCAGCAATTCTAGATTGCTTTCTTACAATCTTTTCTTGTTGTTTTAATATGTTAGCACCATTCTCAGGAGATGCTACATTATGAGGTCTGACAAAAAGATATTCAAAAATATTCTGAATAATATTATTTTTCTTTCTCTTTAAAGTTGCTCCTTGAGCATGCAATAGAGTTGTATTATTTTCTGCGGATGTTACTGCCATAAAAGGACTACTTGAAGCAATATTTGCCAATGCATTATGCTGATTTGACATGCTGTCTCCTCCGCTTCGATAACGCACTTTATTAAAAATAGGATCAACTGCTCTACCCATAGTGCTTCGATTAATTGTAATATCTGCAAATAGTTTTCTATTGCCGATGTCACACTCTAAGTTATGAATTAAAGCACCAAACTCTCCATATTGAAACAAATTATTAGCAGACTCTAGACCAATAAATGTATCTAACTGGGCTTCTAAAACATTGTATACTCTTTTTTCTCTACAAATCTTCTCAATATATTGATATAAACTTTTATTATCTTTTACTTCTCTATCAGCATGAAAATAGAAATCAGCTTCTGGATTACGTTCAGCTAACTCAATGAGAACTTCAACAAATTTTTTCTCACGGCCCTCTTTGGACACTAAGCTCACAAGCTCTTGAACAAGTTCTGCTGAGCGCTCATCTTTTGGTTTTACATTTAAAATATTATTGGTTTGCTCAATAATATTAGCATCTCTTAAGTCTTGCACAATCTTCTTCCTTTCATCATTGCTGCTTTTTATCATTTTCCAAGCTAAGCTTAAAGCTTGAGTTGCGCTAGAAGGAAGCTTATTTATTGGACTATATTTAAATGGCTCATGCAATGCTTCAGAATATCCCTTAAAATCATATTTTTCTTTTTCTGTTATCATCGCCTCGTCTGCTTTTGATAATTCCAACTTATCATCTAACTTATTTCCAAAAATAATATCAAATGATGATACATCTGAAGAAATATCATCATAGTAATTACCAAAAACAAGTCCCTCATTAAACAGTTTGGAAAAATGCTCCAATCTAGGGAGATTAAAATTATGCTGATTAAAAGCAACTATAATCTTCTGAGCAATTCTTTGAATGCGAGTTCTTATGGGTCTCGGAATATGCTCTGGATGATATGAAAAAGAAAGGTGTTCAGCATCTATAAAAAACAAAAGAAGCGATGATAAATCCATAGTATCTTTATGTGATTCGTTAGCTCTAATATCAACAAAATTGAATTCTTTATTCTTAAAATCAACTAATAAGTTTGAAGTGCTAGCATGATCAATGCTATGTCCAGCATCATTAATAACAAAATAAAGCTTAACAAACTTATTGTAGGAAGACTGTGGCATATTAGAAACCATATCTAAATAATTCAAATAATACTCTTCCATAGACTCTTTATCATAATTAAGTTTTATTGCAACTTCATTAGAAACTCCTGCGGCAACTCCTCTTTGGTTTAATAAAATTTCAACTCCTCCAATACGCGCTATAACTTGCCCAACATTATATCCAGGCAAAATATCGTCGACCATCTCTAACGAACTTCCCTTTAAATAATATTTAGCAGGAACTTTAATAACAAACTCTCTAATATTCGGTATAGCAAAAACTGTCCCCTCTCCGCCAGAACCTATAAAATTAATCGAACCATCGGCTATAGCTTCTTGAATCATACTAAGAATATCCTTATAACCTGCATCTTTTATTTTTCTTAAAAAATCTTCTTTAGATATATAAGGCCCTACAATACTTTCGTCTTTATTGTCCGACACCATTGCATTATCTCCGCTAATTTTTTTAACCATTAAAAGCATATTTATTACATTCTGCGATATAGTCCCATTTCTTTTCTCCTTCAAAAATTTCTCAGAAAAATCATTGTCCTTCAAGAGTTTTGATAAATTAGTTGCAACAACTCCATCTCTATACTTAAATTTAAACTTATCCTCGTCAACAATTCCTTCTTCAGAAACTTTCTTGATGCTCTTAACAATACTTCCACTATAACTATCCTTCATGCCAACCACTTCAGAAGCATCAGGAAACAAAATTGTCATTCTTTGCAAAACATTAATTTTATTTTTTTCCCTTTTAAAAGCAGTCTCGCAAGAATCTAAAATAATCTTACCGTTTCTCTTTAAGGCCTTCGAAACTCCTCTTTGATTTAAATATTTAAAAGTTTCATTCTTTATTGATTTAAACATTGAATCTAAGTCAATGGTTTTCCCATCCTTACCATGACCTGCAAAAACAATAACATCTGCAAGCCTAGGCTCGTCATCTTCTGAATCAAAAAATGTTGCTTCACGTAATGCTTCAACAATTTTCTCCTTACTTTCAACTTCGTAATACAACACATTAAATCCACCTTCAATAAAAGTTTTTAAACTACTACTATCAAGAAAAGCTGCGTTGTGATCTGCAGTAGCGTTAATAACAACAACTTTCGGACGTATATCAATCTTTTTATTTCTAATATTATTTCTGTTGCGAATAATCTCATCCCCTACAGAAGTCTCATTACCAAAAATATTGATTCTTTCTTTTGACCATACTAAACTCCTAACAAGCCCCAACTCATGATGTTGATAAATATAATTTAATAATTCTTTCACTTCATCTGACTTCGCTAATTCATCCTCATAGATCAAACTTTTCCTATAAGCAGCTCTTAAAACAGCTTGAACAATCCTGAGCCTTTCTTGTGATATTAAAAAACTGTTACTCCCTCTGGCTTTAAGCTTAGAAAACGCCCCTACATCTTCTAATACATAAGGTAAGATATTTTTTGCTATCTTTATATAATTATCTATGTTCTCATCAAAATCTTCTACATTATAACCTTTCATATTATAAAACCTATGCGCTATTGAGCGCATAACGGCTCTTACCACAAATTCTTCACTGCTATTTTCTAATTCTCTACCTTCCATCTCAACAAAAGATTTAACAATACTTTCTTTTAGCTGTTTTACTTTTTCTTTGTGTCTAAATATTATTCTAGAATACTGGGGGAGAATATCCTCTTCAGAATTTTCAACAAACTTTTCAAATAAATGATAGATATTTCTTCCTAATTTATGATTTTCGTATGACTCCTTTTTCTTAAACAAAGTCCTGCCTATCATCTTTCTCACAGTTAGCTTGTCGTCAAACGCCTCTGATAAAAAACCTACAGCCCTATAAGTATAACTATTTTTATAATCTATTTCTTGATCAGCTTTATCACTATCAATAAATAATTTCTTTTCTAACTTAGCTAATAACTTTTTCTTAAAAATAGAAGATTCCCCTTTAATGCTCTTGTATACTTCTTCTATATCATCATTTTCTCTAATATTAAACGCTCTAATTCTTTTTGAATCGTCTAAAGAAATTTTCTGTTGCATATTACTTTCTGCTGTCTTTTTAAAAGTCTTAACTAAGTAATCTACAAAACTTTTACGCTGAACTTCATACTTGTTCCACCTAGAATCTTTATTTCCTAAAAGAAAAACAATGGCGCCTTGAATCTCTTCCTTAGTGCCCATAATAAGTATCTCATTCTTTAAATATATAGTTTTTCCTCTATATTGCTCCATATATATCATCGCGCCTAATATCCTTGCTATTAAAACTCTTAACATTAACTTCATGCGAAAATCCAAGCTCATCTAAAATAGAACGAATTTCACCAATATCAACAAAATTAGTTCCAGCTAACGTGTGACTTTCAAACTTATCAAAACCCTCTTCTTTTCCTAATGTTGCTACAAGCCTTCCATCTTTATCATATCCAACTTTAAAAGTTGTTTCATTAATTTCCGTCGTCATCGCCTGATCTTTATCAAAAGATTGAGAATTGCTTAACTGCTTTGCAATTGCTTTTATTATGTAATCACTACTATGAGGTGTTTTATTTTTAAAATTAAACAATATTGCTCTCTTAAACGGATTTCTTATTCTTCTATCAGCTATTGCTTCTTTGAATTGTTTAAGCAAAACATCATTGTAGTCTTTTTTATCTCCAAAATACTCCTTAAAATAACCTTCTATTTTCTTTCCTTGACGAGAGAATTTTGGAAGCCTACTATACGCATCAACAAGATATTCAAAAACATATCTGTCATTGCTCTCTATATTTTTAAACGACTTTGCAGTACGATAAGCATAGTGCCAAGCTTCATCTTCATGATTTACGCCCTCTACTAAAGGAAACTGTATAATATTTATGCCCAAGTCTTTCTTCTTAGCTGCATCAATATTTTTTATATAATCATCTATAAAATATATCTGATCTCTTTTTAATCCTTTATTTTTCTTTAACAATCTTTCTACTTCTTCTTCTAAGACATTAGCCTTTATTGTTCCATCTCCGGATGTAAAACGTATTCTTGTAACAGTTTTGCCTTCAACAATACCTACAGATGCAAGCACTTTACGCGTCAACCTACCTTTTCCATCGCTTTTAGGTCTTGCTGTAAAAACTACAACATTTACACCAAAATTCTTTAATGTATCTAAAATATCTGCATTGAGATGGGTTGGCATTTTAAAGAAATTATGCTTTGCCATCCTTTCCTCGTCTTTATCTCCCTGAGCATAGACAACCTTTTGAGCTTTACCAATAGCCCATCCAAGCATGGCTTGACCCCCTTTTGTATTTACATCAAAAATTTCTCCATTATTTATTTTTTCAACAATATAATTGTGAGCAAATATATTAATACTGCGAACTTTTTGAGTCTCAGAACCAACAAATCCCATAGGCATTACCATGGTATTGTCTAAATCAACAAAAAGAGTTTTAACGTTTCCTTTTTTTGCCTCCTCAACTAAATCTACAGATATATCGCGCCAAGAATCATACTTCAAATCCCTACTTTTTCTTACATCTTTATTCTCAGAAACCATTGCTTTATCTTTTTCCTTACCATCTATCTCGAGCGCTTCTTTAATAATTTTTAAAGTTTGTTCGCTATTAGAAACATTTGTGTGAGGATCTTCTAAGCCTTTTATAATAAAAGATTCTTTAACAGAATTTAATGTATTATTGTATCTATCTACATATCCCTCAAAGAAACTCTTTTGATATTTAAGGCCACTGTTTTTAGGTGGGGCATGAGAATCTCCATCTGCAACTATACTTATACTATTAGGAATCTCCCTAGAAAAAGATGCTACGCTCTTTTCACTAAACAACTCCAACATCTTATAGCTATGAGGACTTAGTGATTCGTAGGCATCACGAGCATCTTTATTAATTATTCCATAAATAAAACTAGGCTCTGGCATTGTCGTCCATGCAGCTACATTAGAGCCAGATATAGGAGCAGCAATTTCTATATATGCTTTTACATCAGAAGAAAGCTCTTTATGATATCCTTTATTTACAAAATTCCTGTAAACGATTGTCCCTAAAGAATAACCAATAACGCTATATTCTTTAGGTGAATATTCATTATGAAACTTATACATCTGTTCTTTTAATATTCTAGAAATATCATCTATCGGAAGATAATTGTCATAAATAAAAGCTGCCACATTAAAATCACCTTTAATCTCATCTATAATATTTGAAAAAGTACTGTTAGCTCCTCTTCCTGCGCCATGAAGTAAAAATACTGTTGATTTAGAGTTATCGAATTCTCCTAAAATATAAATATTGTTAAGAGAAGAAAATACCTTTAATACTTCTTCTTTTCTTGGGTCACCATCTCTTGCGCTTCTTAACATCTGACCAAGTTTTGATAGCGGAACTACATCAGGAACCGCTGCATCTCCCCAAACAAGATCTCCGTTAATACCACTATATATAAGCTCTAATGCATGTTTAAAAATTTTAGTATTATGCTCCCATATTCTATTTTTTATATTTGAATCTTGTTCTCTATAAATATTATCCTCTAGGAGCTCTCGGAAACCATGCATAACACCTTTAACGTTTTCTACCGAAACAGGGCCTTTAAGATTTTCTATAGGAAAACGCTCATCCTCTACTTTTTCTTTTTCTGCATTCTCAGGAAATACGCCAAGACCTTCACCTTCTACATATTTACTATAATCATACTCATAAAAACCTTCGCGAAATTCCTCAAGTATTTGCTCTTGAGACATGCTTATATCAGGCATCAAAATCTCATGATCTAACTCTATATTCTCTCCGATAACACCATCTGGTGATAGTAAAGCAACTCCTGTTGTAATTACAAATAGTCCTACAGCAATGGCCTTTGCAAGCTTTCTCCCCACGCTACGATTTGTTGTTGTTATCATAGCTTCATCCATTTTCCATGAAAGACCGCCAGAGAAATATTTCTTTGGAATTATTTGTTTTGTTGCAGGGTCATATTCTTCCTTTATATAATTACAAACACCCTTCTTAAAAGCCTCTACATATTGACTATATATTTTCTTTGACACATCTTTGTCTTCTATGTCTATACCTTTTATTTTGGACTTGTCTGAATATACTTTATTTAAAATAGCATCCTTTAAATTACCTTTAAACCAATGAGCCAAGATAATAGAATTATATATTTGTCTTAATTCTGCGAAATTCTTTCCTTCGTTTACTTCTTTTTCTATAGCTGGAATAATTATCTCTTTAATTATTTCAGTCTGCAGTTGACGGTTTGCAGTTGGCAAAACATTGCTTGCTTTTTGCTTACTGCCTACTGCCAATTGCCCACTATTCAAATATTCTTCTTCAAGCATAACCTTCAATTTAGACTCAACTACAAACGCCCTATCTCCCTGCTCGTACACAACAGCCTTTTCTGGTACTATCCATACCTTATTAAAAGTATCCGTAGAAATATCTATCTTTCCATATTTTTGATATGCTTTTTTGTACAACTTGTCCCAAAATTTTCTTCCTATTTCGCCTTCTGGATGCATAAGAGACGCTGTTATTTGCTTTAACAGGTAATCTTGCGCAAGCATATCGCGACCCATATCTGTTTGACCTAAAGCATTTGGGATAATCCTATCTTTTTCATAAGGAGACAAATTGACCCACAAATTATCTTCTGGGATAGTTAAAGCTGATAAGAAATATTTTATAAGTTTCTGACTTTCTTCCTCTAATGTGTCCTCTTGCGCCTTTGAGTCTCCAGAATCAACTATAAAATCAAATTGTAAGGGGTTATCAAGGTAGATTTTAATACCGCGCAATATGGCGGGAGCAAAACCAGAACTTAAGTTTACTATAGCTCCAGGCTGCGGGAGACCCAATAACCCCTGTGCAAAACTTGGCGTCGGGAATATACAGGTAGAAAGAAAAGAAATAACTACAAAATATATAATTATCTTTAAAGAAAAATTAATATTTTTATTATTGGCATTGATAAACATGCTTCTCAGATACCCCCCAATTGATAAACTTAACAACGCATAATACTGATATCAAAATCTAATATAAGTATAAAATACTTTCTTAATAAATAGGGGCATCTAGGGAGCTTTGAAGAAAGCGGTTTCTTTTACATCTACACAGAGAAGCCTTAACTATAATTTTGAATATTTTTATTAATATAAATACTATTGGTGTGGACACGAAGTGTCTTATTTAGGAAGGGAATTTTCGTACTTTTCAGCGTATTCAATTGTCTGACGCATAATGCTTACTGTTTGCGCAGGAAACTTTCCTACAGCTGTTTCTGCAGATAACATGACATAATTTGTTCCATCTAAGATTGCATTGGCTATATCTGAGACCTCTGCTCTAGTAGGTCTACTATGCTCTGTCATACTTTCAAGCATCTGTGTTGCAGTTATAACAAATTTAGACTTTCTATTACATTTATGTATCAAATATTTTTGTATTATAGGAACTTTATATATCGGAAATGTTACTCCTAAATCCCCCCTTGCAACCATAATTCCATCACACGAATCAATTATGCTATCTATATTCTTTACACCATCTTGACTTTCAATCTTAGAAATTATTTTGACCTTAGGCAGTCTAGCTTTAGCTATATTGCTTATTCTTAAAATATCATTCTTATTTCTAACAAACGACTGAGCTATAAAATCAACGCCATTTTCTATTCCAAATTCAAGGTCCCTTTTGTCTTTTTCTGTTATTATGTTTGCCTGCAATTTAAGCTCTGGTATGTTCACACCTTTTCTTTGTTTTAAAATACCTCCCTGAACAACTTCTAGCTTTAGCCTTTTATCTGATATACATAAAACCTTAAGATGAATATTACCATCATCTATAAAGACATCAGAACCTTTTTTTATATCCTTAACATTGCCCAAATAATCAAATGGTATATGGTTTTTAGATTTATTTTTGCTATTAGACATATAGAATATCTTATTCTTCTCTAAAATCTTGCTACCTTGAAAATGCCCAAGCCTTATACGATATCCTTCCAAATCCTGCAATATCTTAATCTTCCTGCCGCTCTTGTTAATAGAACGAATCGTATCTATCATCTTTTTGTGTTGAGTATAATCGCCATGAGAGAAATTAAGACGCACTACGTCGCATCCAGAAGCCGCCATATCGCTTAAAATCTTCTTAGAAGAACTTGCTGGGCCAAGTGTACATATTATTTTGGTTTCTCGTCGCATAAAACATCCTTTTTTGTTACTGTTTCTCCGAGGAATCTCAGCTTTACTGTCTTTAAAATGTAGCTGAGCTTTCTCGCTTCATATAATTTTTATCCTTCGCGAAGAATTTCGATCTTTCTGTATTCTTAAATGTAATCGAACTTACCCTTCTTATATTATTATTTTTCTAGAAAATCTTAATTCTTCTATATTCTAGGCTATGGTCAAACTTACTCACTTCATATTTATTTCTTTGCAGGAAAACGAACATCTAGTTCATTAAACACTATATCGACAGCTTTTCTCTTAGCGCTTGAACTTGACGATGCTATGTCAATTTCCAACATATTATCCTCTAATTCAGTTAAAAAGATACCTACCTCTGTCGTGTCTATATTACCTTTGATACCCATAACAACAACTATACCCTTTATAGGATCTTTTAAAAATACTTCATAGAGCTTTTTTGTAAAAGGTTCCAACTCTTCTTCGTTAATAGCAAGACTTAAAACAGCATCATAGCATTGATCGAAACTGCATTTATAGACCTTACTTACAGCGCGTACACGTGCTTCTTGGAGCTCTTTTGTAGATGAACCCCAAATAATCTTAGGCGACTCAAATAAATTCGAAATAAGATTTGAACATCCCGCCCCAAATAAAATTAAAATTAAAATTAAAAACAAGAATGGTTTTTTATTCATAATCACCCACTATAATAATTTAATAAATATATTAAAATGTTAAGCTTTCTAAAATAGGAATTAATAAACTCTTCTCAACCTCTATCCTTAGTGCTAGGCTTGAAGAAAAATCACGAAAGTCTGAAACAAAATTCTTAGGATTAATATCTCCCATATCTGCTGGATGATCTTCGATAAAAATCAATGTCTTGACTTTTATCTCTTTGAAATCTTGCAACAGAAATTTCGCATCACTGCCAATTTGCCCACCTATGTTTACTACCTTTTCTAAGACATCAAACGTCTGCCTATTTTGTCTTTCAAAATGATCCAACAATATTTTTTCTAAATCTCTTAACTTAGGCTTTACATTTTTATAAGAACGAATAGCTGGAGAAATTTCTTTAAGTGCATCTAGAATTAATTCTTGCCCATTTCTCAACTCTAAAATAAGTCTTTTAAAATGATACGGCTTTTGTTCGCTATTCATTTTATATTTATCCAAAAGAGAATGTAGCGTTTAGCATATCATGTCTTCCTATAATACCAACTAAATGTTTCCCCTGCATTACCGGAAATGTATGCACACTGAGCTTTGCTACTGCTTCAACAATTTCATTTAACTCTGTATCTGGTTTTACAAAAACAACATTGTCCGACATTATATCGCTTATAGGCTTATCTCTAAACTTAGATACATTTTTGTGAAAAATTTCTCTTCTTTCTTCTGGGGTCAAATGATCTTCTGACATTTCTTCTTCTACAATATTGTTAAGAAGTTTAAAAAGATCTGTCAACGTAACAATTCCAATAACATCTCCTGTGTCGTCGACAATAGGATAAGCACTTACCCCTATTCTAAGCATTAAATGCGCAACTTCCACAATTGTAGTATTTTTATTAACAACTTGCGCATTCTCCGTCATAATATCTTCGGCGAAAATAGGTCTTACATTAGATTTTTGTTCTTTTTCTGCCATAAGAGAGCTCCAAATTTAATGTTATTTTATTCTTCTTTTTTTTGTTTCTTGCTTAATTCCTCTATCTGAATCTTAAAATCTTCACACATTCTCTCTAAACCTAAAGACTGTGCTCTATGTTTAGCTAACTCTTGATTTAGAGATCTTTCTTTTTCTAATAAATGATCATTTAATTCTTTTACTTGCCCTAACTCAGAGGCTAACATTTCTTTTTCTTGCACAATTCTGTCGTACTCTTCAATATTTCCTACTATCTCATCCTGATTGCTTTCTTGCTTTGCAGAATCATCACTTTTATTTAATATCTCTACTTGACTTTTAAGCTCAGCATTCTCGATTACAAGTTCTTCAATCTTCTTCTTAGATTCTTTTGTCTTATTAAACAAGACTTCTTCCAATTCTATTATTTCGCGCTCTAGAGAATCCTTGTCTTTTTCCTTTCCTAAAACTGCTGATACATCTATCTTCTCTACAGTTTCTTTTATTACAAAATCAAACTTTTGCTTGCTATTAGCACCTAAATTCTCATCGATCA
>JAVCCJ010000028.1 GCA_030765585.1 Candidatus Zapsychrus exili
ATTTCATAATTAAGTACATGAAACCCCTGGCAATAATGCTAGGGGTCTTTTTTATTTATGGATAAAATGAGAAGAATATTAACAATTATAATAGTGGTTGCTTTTGCTGTTAACAGCGCAGGGCAGGGGTATGCCTTAAGGCCTATGGCATCTGCAAGTTCTGTTTGGGAGAAATTATATGGGAAGAGAAGCTATTCAGATGCAAATGGAAAATGGGGTGTAAGAGCTTTAATAAAACATCTTGTGGAATCCAGATTATCAAAGAAGCGCAAACCGATATTAATTTTAGATATTGGAGGTCATAAAGGTGAAGCTAGTACAGATTTAGGCATAAAAGGCCACCGTGTTAAGGTTTTAGGTATAGATATTGGACTGCCTAGAGAGCTTAACAAGGAAGGAGATTTAGTTTTACTGAAGGGTGATGTTGCAAAGCTTAAGCGCTTAAAACTACCAAATAATTTCAATCAATTTTTTGATCTAACAACACCGCATCAAAATAGCGATTTACTATCCGAAAGATTTATGGGGGTTTTTGATATTGTTGTGATCTCAGATGTTTTGAATTATGTTGATTTTAAAAGAGTACTGTCCTCTGCTATCCCGTTACTGTCAAGATCAGGTTATTTGGTTATACTAAATACACCAGGTCAAGATGATGAAAGCAAGATTTTCAGTAAATTATTTTCGCCAAAAGGAATAACGCAAAAAGGCCAAATAAAACGCTATCTTACACGATACCACAAAGCAACATTAGAACAAATTAATGTTGATAATGAATTTGATTTAGCTGGCTCTGCAAGTGCTATAAAGTACTTGTTTTTAATGTGTAATGCTCCGCAGGCCGAATTATTACTATTTAAAAAGCAGATTGATGTTAGTAATCCTAAAACTTCCTCAGCAGGGAACAGAGAAGAAGGGTTAGAGGTAGCTTTAGGGAGTCAATATCCAGTTTCTTTGACCAGCATAGGAGATAATGATTGGATAGCAAAAAGCGGACAGGTTTCAAGCGCGGAATTTGTAGTTAAGGAGTTTACAAGTTCTGCTGATAATGTTCAAAAACCAGAAGTTAGTCTATTTAGAATCTTGCATACAGAGGCAGGACGTGAATTAGTCACACATTGGATTTGTAAATATCCAAATAGTAATGGTGATAAAAATCCTATTAAAGTCAAGAGGGTTGTAGAGTATTTAAGTGATGCTGATCACAGAACAGCTAATTTTATGACAGAGCTTAGTGGATTATTCCCTATTCTGAATACAATGCGCCAATCTTATGATAATTATTATTCAAACTTAGCAAAGAGTCCGTTAACAGCAATAAAAAAGACTTTATACATAAAAGAATATATTGAAGGCCCTATTGTTGCGGACATGGGATGCGGATGGAATATTTTAGGTAGAGAAATATTGCAAAATAACCCCAAAGTCTCTCGTGTAATAGGTGTAGATATTGAGAAGCAGGCAAAGGCTCGTTTACCAGAACAGGTTGAATTTCGACAGATGTCGGAACCTTCAGTTATACCTATAGCTGAAGGGGCCGTTAATACTGCAATATTATCGTTTACCTTACATCACTTAAGTGTTAATACATTAAACTTCTTAAAGGAGGTCCGACGAATATTGCCTGTAAATGGAAAGGTTATAGTGCTTGAGGATGGTTTTAGTAACACCATCCAACCTGAATCAACAGATGTTTTATCTGATATGTTCTTTCGATTGCCAAGTGATGAAGATCGATTCTCTTTTTTATGGTTTGTAGATTGGTTCATACATAACTTTGTAAACAGATCAAGAGAGCCATTGGTGCCTGGTAATTATAAGACATTGGAAAGTTGGAAAAAAGACTTTAAAATGGCAGGTTTTAGAGTTATTGAAGACAGGCATTTGGGCTTTGAAAGAATAGGATCAAGAAACCCTGTAAATAGACTTCTCCTTGTATTGGAGGCCATTGAAGATCAAAACACGCAAAACATACAGTCAGCAAAGCCGCGCCATACAAAACAAGAGCACGGCTTATCAAGCCTGATTAATTCAGCCGCTTAATTCCCTTGAAAATCTCCCAAATTCACGTTAAAATATCCTAAATACCACTATACCTATAATATATATAACTACTAAGGCTAAAAGCCTCTCAACACTCCTTAATGAGCCTAAAGACCTTCAAAAGATAGAGACTGTTATTGATATGTTAAAGGTATGAGTGTTTAAGTAGATGGTTGTTTTGGTTTTACCGCAAGGGGAATGTAGACCTTGAGGCGTAGCTGAAGGAGAGAAGAACGGGTTGTTTATGGGGGAGGGTAATCAGTCTAAACATTTTTATGTTTTTTAGTTGACATATCGTATCGGATAGTGTATATTTTAGGTGTATCCGATAGTCTTTAGGAGGTTATATGTTTATAGATAAAGATTTATATACCAGAATACTAGAGAAGAAAATGGAGCTTAGTAAATTAAGGCCTTTTTCTAAATCTGCTCTAAAAAAACTAAGAGAACGCATAATTGTTGAATGGACTTACAATTCAGATGCAATTGAGGGAAATTCACTTAGCCTAAAAGAGACAAAACTAGTTTTAGAAGACGGTCTTACA
>JAVCCJ010000052.1 GCA_030765585.1 Candidatus Zapsychrus exili
ATGAACCATACATCTATAAATCTTTCTAAAAGTATTCATTTTCAACCTCCCTTTAAATATTTGAATATTGACTGCGTTTAATAATTTTATAACCTTTAATAAGCTCTTTTATTCCGTCGGCAAGTGATACTTTTTGCTTGAAACCTGCCTTTTCTATTTTTTCATTGCTTACTATGTAATCTCTTTTATCTGGATCCTCTCCAATAGATGCCTCCGCAAAGTAAAATTCAGAAACTTGCTTTTTTATTTCTTCACATAATTCAAGCTTACTTAAGTTCGCATCAGATAAGCCAACATTGTATGGTTCATTCTCCATCTCTTTAAAATTATTTAAAGAATGTATAAATGCTCCTGCTACATCACGAACATGAATAAAATTACGCTTAAAATGTGCTTCAAACAAAATTATACATCTGTCATAAACAGCTCTGTAAACAAAATCATTAACTAATAAATCTAATCTCATTCTAGGACTTACCCCAAATGCTGTCGCAAGTCTTAACGTAATACCACCTGAATCTAAAATAGCTTTCTCTGCGTCACATTTAAGCTGTCCATAAAGAGATACCGGTCTTAATGGCGTTTCTTCTGTGCAAAACTTACCCTTTTCTCCTACTCCGTAACCGCTATTTGTCGTCGGGAATATTACCATCTGATCTTTGCTTTTTAAACTTAATATAAGATTAACTGCATCAAACAGAATAGCTTTAGCAGCATCTGGCTCTTTTTTACATAGCGGAGCACCTGTCAAACATGCAAGAGGAAAAATTGCGTCCGCACTTTTCATTAGTTCTGATATAACAACTTTATCTCTTGTATCTCCTCTAACAATATCTAAATTCGGATTATTACAACAATCCAGAAGAGATGTTTGATTGTACATAAAATTATCTAAGACCGTCACTTTATGCCCTTCTTTTAACAGCTCTGGAACCATAACAGATCCCAAATATCCAGCACCACCTGTAATTAAAATATTCATAAAAATTCCTTTTGTCAACGGTTATACATTTCTTTTATTCCCTTTAATAAATCATGCTCAGCATTCCAGCCCAACTCAATTATCTTGCTATTATCCAATAACTTTTGCATTGTTCCGTCTGGTTTACTGTCATCAAATATAATATTCCCTTTAAAACCTGATATGTCTTTTATGATTTGAACCACTTCATTAATTGTTACATCATATCCGCAACCAATATTTATAAGCTCAACATCCTCATATTTATCCATTAAAAATAAAGCTGCAGATGCAAAATCGTCAGCATGTAAAAATTCGCGTCTAGGCTTTCCTGTTCCCCACACAATAACCTCATTTTGATTCTCTACAACAGCAGTTTTAAATTTATCTATTAAAGCTTCAATAACATGTGCTGATTTTAAATTAACTTTCTTTTGCGGCCCATAAATCGTTGGCAGAATAGCAACTATTGCATTTAAGCCGTACTGCTCTCTAAATGCCTGACACGACCTTATCCCAGCAAGCTTTGCCGTGGAGTAGCTTACAGATGTTTCCTCCATTTTGCCTGTTCCAATATATTCTTCTTTCATTGGCTGTTCACATATTTTTGGATAAACACAAGAACTTGCAAAATAAATAAGCTTTTTAACCTCAAACTTGTTTGCAACATACAAAACATTACTCTGACTCATTTGATTATGATAAATAAATTCAGCTGCTTGTTTTTGATTTGCCTCAATACCTCCAGAACGCGTTGAACACAAGAAAACATACTCGGGACGTTTTTGTTGAAAGAAATGATACACGGAAGATTGTATTGCTGCATCTAAGGCCATTTTACAAGACGAGAAAACATTATTAAATCCGCTAGCTTTCAAGCAATCTTTTAAAGAGTTTTCAATAACATCATTAGCCCCTACAATAAGTATTTTAGAATTTTGTTCCATAATTTTATTCTTTAACTAATTCTTTTGCTACAGAAATAATTTCTTTGACCCCTGGATAAAAAGCATTCTCTAAAACAAAACTACCAGGTGTTGATATGCCAGGAAAGGCTACTTTTTTTGGTGGAGCCTTAAGATAGCTTAATCCTTTTTCTGCTACAACAGATATAACTTCAGAGCTAAATCCGCCTGTCTTCCAGCTTAAATCAGCAACTAGTAATTTTCCTGTTTTCTTAACTGATTTTAAAATAATATCTTCATCTAATGGCTTAAGTGTTCTTGGGTCAATGACTTCAACACTTATGCCTTGTTTCTCTAATTCTTCTGCAGCTCGTAATGATTCAATAACCATATGGGATACTGCTAATATTGTTAAATCTGTTCCTTTTTTTCTCACAACGCCTTCTCCGAAAGGAATAGAATAAATATGTTCTGGCACATAACTTTGATGTTTATAAAGCCAACGTTGTTCAAAAAATATAACTGGATTATTATCTGCGATTGCTGTAATTAAAAGTCCTTTAGCGTCATAGCTTGTTGTAGGCATAACAACTTTCAATCCTGGTATATGAACAAAAAGAGACTGTAAAGCTTGTGAATGTTGCGCAGCAGATCCCCAACCACGACCAATACAAGAACGTATAACAATTGGCATTGGAACTTGCCCTGCGAACATATAGCTCCACTTTGATGCATGATTAACAATTTGATCCATTGCAAGTAACAAAAAGTCTGGGCGATTATGCACATATACTGGACGCATACCTGCCATAGCAGATCCAACTGCAATACCTGTCATACCTAATTCAGACAAAGGAGTGTCAAACACCCTTGTCGTGCCATATTTTTTATAAAGACCATCGGTCGAACCAAACATCCCGCCTGGATCATTGACACCTTGACCCATAACATAGACGCTAGGGTCTTGCTCTAAAGCTTGATCTAAGGCTTCTTTTAAGGCGTCGCCAAACGAAAGCTTCCTTACATCACGACCAGCATCGCCATCAAAATGTGGCTCTTCTCTTTCTACTTGTAATTTTGTCCAAGGCATAAATAAACCCTATTTATTATTCACAATATAAATATTTTTCTAAATCTTTCACGTCTGGCAAAGGACTCGTTTCCCCATACTCAAATGCAATTTTAATTTCTTTATCAATTTCTTCATTTATACAATCTACTTCTTTTTGTGTAATAACATTCTTGTCTAACAAATCTTTTTTTAAACCAACTATAGGGTCACAAACCGTTTCGTCATTAAACACATCTTCCTTTCTACGATATTGTTCTGCTAAAGGATCTCCTGCCCCAGCATGTCCACGCCAACGCTGCACAATACATTCAATAAAATATGGACCTTTGCCTGACCTGGCATATTCAATTGCCTCACGAGATTTCTGATAAACTTCAACTGCATTCATTCCATCGATTGTAATAGCTGGCATTCCAAAGCCAGAAACTCTTTTTGCTATTGACACTTTAGGCTGACGAACATCTATATGAGAACACACTGAATAATGATTATTTTCACAAATAAAAACAACTGGAAGATTTTTTAAATTTGCCCAATTTAGACTTTCTTGTAGAACGCCTTCTTCACTTGCAGCATCACCAAAAAAACTTACTGCTACTAAATCTTTTTTTTGCATTACAAAAGCCATAGCAGAACCTACCGCATGCGGAATTGAACCCGCTACAATAGCCGAGCTTCCATAGTGCCCCACAGATGTATCAATTAAATGCATCGAGCCGCCTCTGCCGCGAGCACAACCTGTTTCCTTGCAAAAAAGTTCTGCCATCATAGAATTTAAATTTCCACCTTTTGCTAAATAATGTCCATGACTTCTATGATTACTAAAAATTCTATCTTCTTTTTTTAAGTTAGAACAAACACCAACGGACACTGCCTCTTGACCTAAGCAAAGATGTACGGGAGTCTTCATCTGATCCTCATGATAGTGTTCTTCTATCACAAGCTCGACTTGACGAATCCTAACCATGTTTTTAAAAAGTTCAATTAGTGTTTTTGAATCAATACTCATAATTATCTGTTTTCTTTAAACCACTCCATAGTCTCTTTTAACCCTTTTTCTAACTTCACTTTTGGAGACCATTTAAGATGTTTGCGAGCCAAATATATATTTGGGCATCTTTGTTTAGGATCATCTATCGGAAGGGGTTGAAAAGTAATTTTACTTTTAGAACTTGCTTGAGCTTTTACCTGTTTGGCAAATTCTAATATTGTAAATTCATCGGGGTTTCCAATATTAATAGGCCCTGAAACTTTAGAATAAAGTAATTTTATAATTCCTTCAATTAAATCAGAATAGAAACAAAAAGACCTAGTTTGCTTCCCATTGCCATAAACCGTTATGTCTTTATTGTGCAATGCCTGATGAATAAAATTAGGAACAACTCGCCCATCATTTATTCTCATTCGTGGACCATAAGTATTAAAAATTCTTATAATCTTTGTATCCACTTTATGATAATTTCTATAGGCTAAAACAATTGCCTCTGCAAATCTTTTTGCCTCATCATATACACCACGTGGTCCAATAGGATTAACATTGCCCCAATAAGTTTCTTTTTGAGGATGAACCAAAGGATCGCCGTACACTTCTGAAGTTGATGCTAATAAATACCGTGCTTTCTTAAGTTTTGCTAAGCCTAGAGTATTATGCGAACCTAGAGAGCCTACTTTTAAAGTTTGAATAGGTAGTTTAAGATAATCAACTGGACTTGCAGGCGATGCAAAATGCAATACATAATCAACTTTACCTTTTATCTTTATCTCTTTTGATGCATCGTGTTTTATAAATTCAAAATCTTTATTCTTTGATTGATGTTTTATATTCTTTAAATTTCCTGTAATTAAATTATCGACACATATTACCTTCATACCCTCGTCGACTAATCTATCACAAAGATGGCTACCTAAAAATCCAGCTCCACCAGTTACAACAACAACCTTCTTGTTCTTTGCCATTACATCTCCCTCTATATTTTAATTACCTTATTGCTTTTAGTTTTTCCGTAAACATTTCTAGTATCAAAGACTAGCTTTGACTCCTTTAATATTCTCGAATAATTAACCTTAGTGTGATCTGTCGCAATAATTACAACATCATACTTAGACAATTTTACTTTATTTAACTTTATAGATTCTTGATCAATCTTTCCTATTTTCAGATAAGGAATTAACGGATCATAATAATCTACTTTTGCCTGTTTTTGCTGCAACATCTCAATTAATTTTAGAGATGGAGATTTTCTTAAATCTTTAACATCTTTCTTATAAGTTACCCCAACAACTAAAAACTTACCATTCTCTATTTTCTTGCCCTTAACCTTTAAGATATCTGTTAGGCGTCCAACTGCATAATTAGGCATATGAGAATTAATATCTGCAGCAAGTTTTATAAATTTCGCATTAAAACCATATCTCTTTGCTTTCCAGTAAAGATATAATGGATCATCTGGTATACAATGACCACCTACTCCTAATCCTGGATAAAATGGCATATATCCAAATGGCTTCGTTTTAGCAGCTTCAATTACTTCCCACACATCAACGCCCATTTTCTGTGACATCATTGCTATTTCATTTATCCATCCAATATTGATAATACGAAAAGAGTTTTCAAGAAGCTTTGTCATCTCTGCAGCTTTAGCTGAGCTAACTATGTGTACTTCTTTTATAATCTTCTTATAAAGTTCTGCCGTTAACTCTCCACTTTTTAAACTAGTTCCGCCGACAATCTTCGGAATTCTCGTAACATCATACTTTTTATTACCTGGATCAATTCTTTCTGGAGAAAACGATAAAAAGAAATCCTTATCACAAACAAGTCCACCCTTCTCTAACTCTGGCTTTATCAGCTCTTCCGTTGTTCCAGGGTAAGTTGTACTTTCTAAAACAACAAGAGTACCCTTCTTCAAATACTTTCTAATACTTTTTACTGCACTTAATATAAATTTAATATCAGGAGTGTATTTTCTTTTAAGCGGAGTTGGTACGCAAATAAGTGCAACGTCAGACTCTTCTATAACTTTAAAATCTGTTGTAGCAACTAATTTACCACTATTTACTACTTTTGCTAATTCCTTCTTTGGTATGTCTAATATATAATTTATCTTCTTATTAATTCTATCGACTCTATCAAAATCACTATCTAGACCAAATACTTTAAAGCCTGCTTTTGCAAAATTAACAGCTAAAGGCAGCCCTACATAGCCTAATCCTATTACAGTTATTTTTGCTTTCTTCGTTATTATTTTTTGTTTTAAATTATTCATAATTCCCTTATTCTATTTATTTGGTCAATATTTATACTCCTTGACCTATGCCGTAATATTCAAACCCTAGCTCTTCTAAGTCTTTACCATTATATAAATTTCTACCATCAAAGATTATAGGATGTCTCATAAGATTTTTTACTTTCTTAAAATTCAAGTCTTTAAATTCATCCCACTTCGTTAAAAGCAACACGCAATCACAACCCTTTACTAGCGCATATGGATCCTTTGCGTAAGTAATGCCACGAATAACCTTTTTTGTATTCTCCATTGATACCGGATCATAAGCTTTGATTTTTGCGCCTTCAGACGCAAGCGCTTTTATAATATCAAGCGAAGGAGCGTTTCTCATGTCATCAGTATTAGGTTTAAAAGCAAGACCCAAAATACCTATAGTTTTATTCTTTACAATCCAAAGCTTATCTTCAATAAGTCTTACGAAGAACTCTCTCTGATTTATATTTATATTTCTAACTTCCTTTAAAAGATTAAAGTTGTATCCACTTTTTTCACTTAATCTAATAAAAGCATCAACGTCTTTAGGAAAACAACTTCCGCCATAACCAATACCAGCGTCTAAAAAACTTCTTCCAATTCTTTTATCAAGTCCCATACCTTCAGACACTTTAGATATATCTGCCCCAACCTTTTCGCAAACTTGAGAAAGCGCATTTACAAAAGATATTTTGGTTGCTAAAAATGAGTTTGATGCATGTTTAATTATTTCTGCTGAATTAATATTAGTTACAACTATTTTAGCGCGAAGTGGTTTGTAAATTTCCCTTAACAGTTTCTCTGCCTTTTTTGACTCAACTCCAATGACTACTCTATCCGGATTCATAAAGTCTTCAATAGCAGAACCTTCTCTTAAGAATTCTGGATTAGAGGCAACGTCAAAATCAATATTTAGTTTCTTTCCTTGTTTAAATTTCTTTGGCAAATTAAGTCGTATAGTCCTTGCTACTTTTTTACCAGTATCAGCCGGAACAGTGGATTTCTCTACAATAAGCTTATAAGAATCCATGGCTCGTGCTATTTCTCTTGCAACGTTTTCTACGTAAGTTAAATCAGCATCTCCATTCTTTTTTGAAGGAGTACCAACAGCAATAAAAATAACAGTAGCTTTTCTTGTAGCATCTTTAACTGAAGTAGAAAAACTTATTTTTTTATTCTTTAAATATTTTTTAAGTAAGGCATCTAAGCCTGGTTCATAAATAGGAACCTGGCCATCTTTTAATTTTTTTATTTTTTTACGATCCATATCAACGCATGTTACCTTGTGTCCTATATGCGCTAAACATACGCTCGTGACAAGTCCAACATACCCTGCTCCAATTATTGCTATTTCCATTGATACTCCTTATTCTGATTGCGACCCTGCTTTTCGTTTATTAAAACTTGAACCAATATCAAATCCAATATTAGGAAATGCTTTTAGACGAAATACCAACAAAAACTCTTTTCCGTCTCCTCTTTTTTCTCTAAAACTAAAGTCCATTTCCCAAGAATGTAGATCTCTTGTTAATGTATGTTGTTGTTCTTTCATACTTCTGACATCACTATCAAAATGTTGTATAAGTTCTAATTTCCATTTTTTATTAAACCTATAAGAAATTTCTGTTGATATTTGATTATCCGCATTATTAGTGTATCTATTGCTTATATTAAATTCCCACTTGTCTCCATTGTTTATATAGGCTTCAAAGTTAGCAGTGCTTAATGTTTCTTTATGCGTATCATACGCTGCATCAATATAAAACTCTAACCACTCTTTTGGTTTAAAATCAATGTCTAAAGTTATGCCGTCAAGACCTGAATCTGCAGGATCTTGTTTCAATTTATAATCGGTTGCTAAAATACATCTAATTAAATCTACTGTCTCTCCACCATTTTTAACTTGCAGTTTATTTTCAATAGATAAATTTATATTATGAACATTATTTAAAGCATCTATGCTGTCATACTGATCTAGATCTGCAGGTAAAATTGTAGGATAATTTGTATAATTATACGAAATTGTTGGCGTTATGATATGCCTTGCTTTTTCTATATCAATGCCTAGCACTCGCTTGTAAACTTCAAATATTTTATAAAACTTCGTACTTACAGTAGCGCCTGTTTTAAAGATGCCTCTTATTACATCATATTTAGAAGTGTACTTCGTTTTGCTATAATATGTTTGTTGAGTTCCAACGAAAGGATTAACTTCCAAGAAAGCTATTTTCATTGGATAAGATATTTGATTATCAGTATCAAACCTGGTTGTATTTAATCTAGCTTCTGATGGTGATGCTGTTTTACGAGCTAGTTTTGCGAAAGAAGTTGTATTCTTATAGTAAAACCCTGTATCCAATATTTCTCTATTTGGCATATTGTAAGTTATCTCAGGCAATCTCTCTACTGCAGACTGGTGACGGTTAACTCTTAGGTCTGTGCGGAAAGTAAGCGAGCTACGATCAAAATTCTTTGTTAAAACAAAAAACGTTGATGGCTGACCATCTTCTTCATATTCTTTTTCAAAATAATCTTTTAAGAAATTAGTATCACTTGTCATATAATACTGCAACACAGCCTGAGTTCTCTTATCTATATCCCATTTGTGACGCCATTCTACTTTATATCTTTCTGTCTCAACAGTTGGTGTTGCTCTAATTTTCCAAAACCTGCTTGCGTCAATTGCACGCTCATGCATATAGTAAGTTCTTATAATACCATCCCCCATATTTGGAATCTTATACTCTAAATCAATACCAGATGCGAAATCTTTTCTTTCTCTAATATCTAAATGTATTGATGCCTTAAGGTTTTCACTAAAATCATACATATACGTGGACAATAAAAATATACCCCAATCCTTATAGTATCCTGGGGTTAAAACCCAACGAGACCTTCTGTCTTTTAGATTTTGAGTATATTTTGTGAAATACATCAGCGGAAGCTTACCTACTATCCATTTGACATTGTGTCCTACTATTTTGTCTTTTGGATAAACATCTATTTTATTTGACTTCATGCGCCAGCCAGGCTTATCATAATCTGAAGTTGTAATATAACCGTTATCTATAACTATTTTATTTTTAGATACCTTTGTGGCTTTATCACCTTCTCCGTAATATGGATGAGCTACAATCTTAGCATTATAAAAATCCCCTAAACCTGTATTGAGATTATAAGTTACCTTATATCCTGAAATCTCACTTTGTTCAGACTTAAGAACTACATGGCCTTTTGCATTAGCTATCTTTGTGTCGCGAAAAAATTCTACTTCATCGCAAAAAAGAGTTTGACCTTTATGAATAATGGAAACATTTCCCTTAGCAACAACTTTATTGCCATCGATAGAATATTCTACGATATCTCCATTTATTTCAACTGGCTCTTTGTCTTGAGCAAATACATTTGTTGCAAATAAAAGAAAACTAACTGAGACAACAAGAATGCATGTTAAGCAAAAAGTTTTATTTCTTACTATATTCAATTATGCTCCCTTTACAAGTACATGTGCTCCAATAATAGCAGCATCATCACCTAATTTAGCTCGAACAATTTTCACCATATCAGCCTGAGTTTTCATAGCTCTTGACTTTATGGTGTTGCTTATTACTTTATTTAAATATTTATAACTTTTAGAAACCCCTCCACCAATAACAATTAGCCTAGGATTTAAAACATTAACTACACCAATTAAACCATTCCCTATATGTGCCGCAATTTCCTCCCAAAGCTGTATAGCACGAGTATTTTCTTTCTCTGCTAAATCAAAAACATCTTCTAACATAATATTCTTATTCTTAAAAATTTTAGCTGCCTTTTCTAAAATCTGTTTATTTCCTACATATTGTTCAAAACATCCTTGCGAACCACAATTGCAACTCGGACCTTTTTCATTAATTGGAATATGACCTATTTCTCCTGCAACAAAACCTTCACCTCTATAAATACTATTATTTAAAATAAGTCCTCCACCAACACCAGTGCCAAGTGTAATACAAATCAAATTTTTATAACCACGACCTGCTCCGAACTTCCATTCACCAAGAGCCATAAGATTAACATCATTATCTAAAAAAACTGGAAGAGATATCTTTTTCTTTAAGATATTTTTAAGAGGAACATTTTTCCAACCAGGAATATTAGGCAAAAAATTAACAATACCAGCTTTAGCATCAACAAGACCTGGCAAACCAATACCAATTCCTAATACATTGCTTTTCAACACATTGTTTCTATCGATTAAACTAAGAATATTGTCTGCAATAGCTTTTATTAACTTCTGTTTATTACACGCAAAACTCTCTGTTGTCAAATCACTTCTGTCAATTATCTTGCCAGAACGATTTACAAGACCGAGCTTTATATTTGTGCCGCCTACATCAACTCCAATAGTAAAATTTTTCATAAAGTTATATTCCTATTTTTATAAATTTAAATAGATATATAAAAATTAATATTATTAGTATTAATATAATGGAAGATTAATGGCTCTATTCTACAAGATAAAATTTTAATATTCAACCCAAATCTCATATTAGAACATAATAAAAGAAATTTAAGCTAAAAATCAATTCTTATGTGGAAAATGATGCTTTTCAAAGCAAAAGGTGGGAGTTTATGTGCTGTTTTAGCTAGTTTCTTCTTTCGTGAAGCAGGAGACCCTGTTTCTTCCTTCTTTCTTAGATTGATATAAAGCCAAATCTGCTTTATCGATTAAATCATTTACATAGTATCCGTCTTTAGGCAAGCTTGATATGCCTATGCTAACAGTGACTTTAATAGATGTATCATATGCTCTTATAGAGTCTTGCTCAATTGCTGATCTAATACGCTCGGCAACATATTTTGCTCCCTTATATCCCGTATCTGGAAGTACGATACAAAATTCTTCTCCTCCGTAACGTCCTGCGATATCTATTTCACGAATATTTTCTTTTATCATTGAACCAACTTCTCTTAAAACCTGATCTCCCGTTAAATGTCCATATTTGTCATTAAGATTTTTAAATAAATCTACATCAATCATAAGTGTTGCAAGATTAATTTCTATAGACCTTGAACGCTTAATTTCCTCTGCAAAACGCTCCAAAAGATATCGCCTTGTATGGACTCCCGTTAAACTATCAGTTATAGCAACCCTTTCTATTTCCTGATAAAGATCTACTCGTCTTAATGCTAGTGCAAATTGATGTCCTAAAATAGCAACTTTTTCTTTGTCTTTCTCGGAAACTCCGTCTACAAAAAGATAGCCTATTATTCTTCTCTTACCCTGTAATGTAAAAAGAAAATTATCTTCTGCCCTTTCTAAATCTTTAACCTCCTCAGAATCTGCTTTATAAAAATTACATGCCGTAAAAGAAACATGCTCGCTTAATTTCCGCTTAAATGTCTTAAAAGCTTCTTCTTCGCTTAAACTTTGTGTAATTTCCTTTGTAATTTCATAAAGAGTAAATATTTTAATAGCCTCTTCTTCTAACTCCATCTTTTCTTTAAATAAAAGATCTTTCTTTTCACGAAGTTCATTTAACTCCCGCATTTCATTTTCAAACTTATCATCAAAGTCCAAAATGAATTCTTTAGAAAATTTCTTTATTACAACAACAACTAAAACGATATAAAGAAAAATTAAAATTGTTGGCATTATAGTTTCCATATTATTTCACTATTAAGCGACACAAACCTTATCTCTTCCTGTATTTTTAGCTTCATAAAGAGCCAAGTCTGCTTTATGAATTAAATCTTCTTTTATTTGCGCATCTTCGGGAAAAGTAGCAACACCTAACGATATCGTTATATTAGTTTTTTTACGCCTTAAATAAATAGTTTCATTCGCCACTTTTTCTCTTATCCCATTTGCAAGCGCTGAAGCCTTTTCTTTGTCACAATCAGGAAGAAGAACACAAAATTCTTCACCACCATAACGACATACTAAGCTTCCCGGATCGTTAAAAAATTCTTTTAACATCTCCCCAACAGATTTAAGAACAATATCTCCTGCTATATGTCCAAAACTATCGTTATAATTTTTAAAATAATCCAAATCTATCATAATAAAAGACATAGGGCTCTTACTTCTTAAATGTCTACTAACTTCTTTTGGCATTCTTTCAAAAAGGTACCTTCTTAAATATAAATCAGTTAGTCCATCTCTAATCGCTAATTGTTCTACCCTCTCATATAGCTGTGCATTTTCAATTGCAACAGCTCCCAAATCTCCGATTGTCATTAAAAACCTAAGATCTTCCGTGGTGAAATGCTTTTCTACTGAACTATCAATTCGCAAAATTCCTAACGCTTTGTGACCAACTACAAGCGGCACACTTATAAGAGAACGAATAACTCTTGCTTCATCATACTGAATATTATCAGTATCGAAACGAAAATCATTTCTTATATCCTCAATAAACAACGGTTGCATAGTTTTAACTACCCATCGGTCAAACACATCACCTTGTTTTAATCTAATATTAACTCTCATCTCACCTTTATGTGACGACGATATGCCCAAATCTCCAGTCTTTGAGTGAAACAAATAAAGAATTATCGTAGTTTCTTTGTAACCAAAAAGCTTGTTAACTTCCTCTGAAAAAGTCTTTGAAGTTTCATCTAAATATACACACATACTTAGTTTTTCTGTTAAACCTTTAAGCTCTGAGAAACTAACAATTTTCTCTCTAAACGATTCGATAGCTTTGTTTTCAGACACAATCCCTGCTTCTTCTAGATTTTTTCTTTCTTTTAAGTCTTCTATGTGAAGTTCTATCTCTGATTTTCTTAAAGAAAGCTTATGGTTGGAGGGGACTAGATACGCAATAACTGCTACAGCAGCAACTATTAAAAATATAAAGAATGAGTTGTTTAAGGCAGTGGCGTAGATATAAAACGCCACCAAAGGAATTGTTAGCGCAGATATAATAAAAATTCGCGACTTAAATAATTGTTTTTTCAGTTTCTTTGTCAAAAAAATGCACCTTGCTCATATCGAATACGAAATCCATATCCTTATTAACATCTGGCTTGTTATGAGCTCCAACACGAGCTATAAAAATATGTTTTCCAGAATTTAAATATAGATAGACTTCTGATCCTAAAGGCTCTACAACCTCACAAGCAGCACAAACAGTGTTTTCGGGCGATACATCAGAGACAAATAGTTTGTCATATATGTCTTCAGCTCTAATACCAAGTGTCACTTCACGTCCAACATAAGGCATTATACTTTGATGCATTTCCTCTACTATTTTGACCTTAAATTTACCTTCATCAAAATAATATTTACGTTCACTTTTTATTATTCGACCTTCTAATAAATTTATTGGTGGAGAACCTATAAAGCTAGCTACAAACTTGTTAGCTGGCTTATCATAAATCGACATAGGGTCGTCGCATTGCTGTATTTCTCCGTCCTTCATTACAACAATTCTATCTCCCAATGTTAATGCTTCAACTTGGTCATGTGTAACATATATAAATGTTGTTTGAAGTCTTAGTCGTAATTTATGTATTTCCGTACGCATCTGAACACGCATCTTTG
>JAVCCJ010000122.1 GCA_030765585.1 Candidatus Zapsychrus exili
AATCTTATAGGTATTCTTCAAAAGCTAATTTTGAGACTTTAATGAATATTTATGAAAAGTCTATTGCAAACAATAATATAAGTAATTAAATAAACTTTACTAAGTAGGTTACCGGAGGGCATATGAATTGTGTAAAATCATTTTTTAGCAGGCTAGAAAATCCTAAGAATTTTAAAATGGGACTTATTATAGTATTTTTATTGTGTTTTTCTTACTGGATATTCTTGATGTTTACCACTGAGATGTATGTTGTTTTTGATGCTAAAGGCTATCTTGATATAGGAGAAATGATACATAATAAGGGCTGGGTGGAATTCTTTAAGACAGGTCCAAACAGAGAGCCTATGTATCCAGCCATCATATCTTCATCAATTAGTATTGGAGAAGCGTTTAATGTTCCATATCAGTTTATTCTTAAAGCTATTCAAGTTGGCTTGCTTTTTTTAACTCAAATTTTAATGTTAAAATTATTAAATATACTAAAAATTAATAGGGCGGTTTCTTTAGTTACATTATTATATTGTGGATTTTCTCCAGCATTAGTGAATTCAGCTTTTAGCATGTTTTCTGAAATTTGCACTTTACCATCTATTTTGTTGTTGGTTTTATGCTTGATAAAATCTTGGAACAGCATAAGAGATAAAAGAGTTTCTGGCGCTGTTAAGATGGGGCTAGTTACTTCATTTGCATTCTTATTGTGTATTCTGAGTAAGGGTGTATTTTTGGGAGTTTTTATGATAGTTATGGCAGCTATTTTAATTAATGGTGTGTTGGCTTATTTTAGAAAAGATATAAAATATTTTTTAAATTCACTTATATTTATTTTAGTTTCACTTTGTATGATTTTTAGTTTCATGTTTTGCTATATGAATGCAAATAAAACATATAATGGTCATTTTCAGTATACTAATCGTTTTACAGATATATTATATGGAACTGCTTATAAGAGAACTCAAAAAGTTACTCCTCGCATAATCGGTGCGCATATAGCAACAATACCTGGTAAGGGCGTATGCAGAAGATTTTTTAGTGAAGAAGAATGTGTTTATTGCGAAGCATATTCTGCTGATTATTTTGCAGCCAGTAAATTGCCAGCTTTACTTGAAAATATTTCAGTTGAAGATAGGGATTCTGAGGTGGTAAGACTTTCCGTAGAACAGGCTTTGACAAATCCTGTTCAATATGTTCTTTTTATGTTTTATGAGGCATCAAGAATGCCTTTTTGGGAGTCGACTAAAGTAGGCTTTGTTAAGTATCCTGATTTCTTAGAAAATATTTTTTCCTTTGGATTATTTAAAGATACATTAAGGTTGCTTGTTTCATTGGTAACTATTATATCAGTTATATACTTAGCTATTTTTTGTTTTAGAGAAAGAAAGGGCATATTTAATCATTTAAGCTGTAATGATCAGGCTAGATTATTGTTTATAATGCTTTTCTTGATTTGTGCTTTTACATCATTTTTTATGATGACATTTATTTTAACAAGATACGCGTTTCCAATTGTGCCTATATATTTATTGTCTATAGCATTTTGGATGCACAATTTAATAAAACAAGATTAATTATTCAAAAGAAAGGTTTTTATGCCAGTTTCCGAGAAGAAATTTAAATTATCTACAGTTATTCCAGTATACAACGATGAAGATACTATAGTTGAACTAGTTAATCTTGTTAAAAATGCTAGAGTTCAAGATTGTGTAGAAAAAGAGATTATAGTTATAGACGATGGTTCGGATGATGGAACCAAAGATAAGCTAAAGTCTTTTGAAACTGGAGATACTTTTAGAATTATTAGAAAAGATAAGAACGAGGGAAAAACAAGTGCAGTAAAGATAGGAATAAAAGAGGCTGCAGGTGATTTTATTCTAATACAAGATGCTGATTTAGAATATTCTCCAGAATTTTACTATGACCTTTTAGACCCAATTTTAAATGATGCTAAAGAAGTTGTCTACGGTTCGAGATTTATGGGCAATATAAAAAATATGACAATTGTTAATCGTACTGCAAATAGAATTTCTAATTTAACTATTAATTTACTTTTTGGAAGCAAGATAACGGATTTTCATACTTGTTTTAAGATGTTTAAAGCAGATGTTTTAAAAAGCGTGGATATAGAATCTAGAAAGTTTTCATTTGATACTGAGGTTACGGCAAAGCTTGTAAGAAAGGGTCATTTTATACATGAGATTCCAATTAGCTATGTTGCAAGAAAAAAAGGGAAGAAAATAACTTGGGGACAGGCATTAGAGGCATATTTTGTTCTTATTAAGTGTAGATTCGCTAATTATGAGGCAAAGAAATAGGTGGGATTAAGCCAAGGTTTTAAGAAGTATTTTTGTAACTTTAGTGGTTTGGTCAGCAATTATTCGTTGTTTGGGTCCTGATCAGTATGAAGTTTTTAGCTATACATTAGGTTCTTATTAAATAAATAGTAGTCTATCATAATTTCAGGCTTAGACATTTCTATTTATATGCGAGTAGATCGGATTATGGTCAAATGGATGTTGGTAATCAGACAAATGGATATTATTCTTCAGATGCAAGAACTAGTGAGGCATTTTGCTTCTTAAGCAAGATTGTGTGTTTTTAGATAATAATATAATTAAATTGTCTGAAGATCTTAAGTTAAGGGAGAGGGTGGGGTAGATGCCTCGTGAAAGATATTTAGAATTCTATGTTTCAGATAAGTGTGGAGCATTAACGATAGAGACTATTAATAATATTGAAAATATTGAATAAGAGCGGATTGTTTTAAGCTCTTTTAAGTAGGATTCTTATGGTGAAACTGTTGAATGTTTATTTTGTTATTGTTACTTTAACATATATAGTTTGGAGGGCTGTAATATTTTTAGAAAGAATGTTTTAAGCCTAGGGCATATCCCAACAGCACTTCTTGTGATTGGTTATGTTGTTTTTTGGATAGAGCTGTATTTATTTAATACTGCTTCTGGAAAAACATCTTTGCTAGCGCCAGGGATTCTTTCTTTAGTATCTATTTTTGTTTTGGTTAACAATTTAACTAAAATAAAATTATTTATAAAATCTATAAAAGATTCTTTTTTGAGACAAAGTTTATTTAGCAAAGTGTTTATTGTTTTGGGATGCGTAATTGCGTCTGCCATAATTGGCATTACTTTTTATGCATCGTTGTTTTCGCCGCATTTAATTCAGGAATATGATTCTCTTAATTATCATATGACTTTGCCTCGTCAGCATTTGATTTTAAATTCTTTTAAGCATATAAGATGGTCATCGGCAGATTTGTTCCCTTTGCCAATAGACTTTGCTCTTGCGCCGTATTGGTTTTCTACAAGCCTGCCTAACAAATTTCCAAACTATATATTTTTTATAGGATTAATGTTTGTTTCAGTATCTTTGATTAATTCCTTAAAGTGCAAGTCGCTTTTAAGTAAACTAACAATTGTTTTTTCAATTTTAGGACTGCACGCTTTTGGTGTACAGGCAGGTACAGCTATGTTAGATATTATTTTATGTTATCTTTTTATTGCCGCTTTAGACAGTTTTTTAAACAAGCGTTACTTGCTAGCTTTGACCGAGGTTACGTTTTTATTTTGGTCAAAATCTTTTATTCCGATACAGATTGTTGTGCTTTTGATATCTATTTTTGTAATTTATAAGATATTGATAAGACTTAAATTTTCTTTAAGATTGGTGTTAGAAGATGAAGGAGGACTGGTAAGGTTTTCTATGGATAAGAAAATGAAGGCAAGACTTTCTATGGCTTTTGTGATTTTAAGTTTACTTGTAGGCGGGCCATTTTTGATTAAATCTACTTATTATTCGGGGACACCTTTGTATCCATTCTTTCCCGGAATATTAAAGATAAATAAGAATATAGATTATGAGTCGGCAAATTGGAAATCAATAGAGTTATGTGCTAAAGAGCATATGATATCAAAAGATTCGTATGGACATGGCCGGTCGCCTGTAGACTTTATAAAGCATTTTTGGCTAATATCCGTGCCAGAAAAAGGTGTTAACAATAGCTTTGATTACCCAGTTGGTTTGCCATATCTACTTTTTTTAGGTCCTTTTATTTTTCTTTTTATGATATCTATTAAAAGAAGACATATTCCGCTAATACCTTTGTATATTGTTTTATCTTGGTTGACGTGGTGGTTTGGATCGCAACAATCACGCTTTCTTTTTATTTCTATTATGCTTATGATTATCGTTGTTTTGAAAGAAGTAAAGCCAACTAACATATTGTTATTAGCTGTTATAATAGCTATGACTTTTAATTTATTGTCACTTTATCGTTCGCATAAAATTGATTTTGGTAAGTCTGGATTTGAAGTATTAAGACAAAAAGATAAAGAGCTTATTGATTTATCAAAGAAATATTATAGTGATAATGTGAAGGGACCAATAGAATTAGATTATCCTGATGTCGCATTTGCAGGATTTCCTGTCTCTGTCGTAAAAAGTCGGCCACCATTTATTCTAGAACTTTAAAGTAGGGAGCGTATTATGAAATTAAGCGTTTTAATACCAGTATTTAATGAAAAAGATACAATAGAGCCTGTTGTAGGTAAAGTTTTATCTCAAAAAGTAGACGGAATAGATTCTCTTGAGATTGTTATAGTGGATGACGCTTCATCCGACGGAACAGATGGTATTATAAAATCTCTTATATCAAAACATGATGGTAAGGTCATAAGCTTAGTGCATGATAAGAACAGAGGCAAAGGAGCAGCTATTAAAACAGCGATTGATGCTATGACTGGTGATATCTGTATTATTCAAGATGCAGATCTTGAATATGATCCAAAAGATTATCCAATTATGTTAGAGCCTATAATAAGTGGTATTGCTGATTGTGTGTATGGGTCTCGTTTTGTTGGTATGCAATCAAAGAGAGTGTTATTTTTCTGGCATTTTTTAGGTAATAAGTTTTTAACACTTTTAAGTAATATATTTACTAATTTAAATCTTACAGATATGGAGACATGTTACAAAGCGTTTAAGTGTGATATCCTAAAAACAATTCCAATACGCTCAGCACGATTCGGTTTTGAGCCAGAGATTACAGCAAAGATATCAAAACGTAAATTGCGTATCTATGAGGTTGGCATTAGCTATAGAGGTAGAACTTATGAAGAAGGTAAGAAGATAACTTGGGTTGACGGTGTTAAAGCCGCTTTCTTAATACTAAAATTTTGGATTATAAACGATTCTGCAAAAAAGTAGTAGGATTTAAAGATTTAGCTAACCATATTTAATATTTATGAATTTTTATGTTTAGTCCATAGAGTTAGTTTTTTAGTAGACTAAGAAAGTTATCTTGCTTGTTAAGTGTGAAAATAAATAGTAGGTTACTTTTGATATTTATTTTGCGGAAAAGCTATAATTTTGACGAAATAAATTTAATGTTATAGGTAATTAAAGGGAGTTGTTTGAATGAATTATATTCAATTTTTCATGTTTTTTGTTTGCATTGGCTCTATTTTTTGTTTGGGAGTTTATGTTTACAAAATGATCAATAATGTTGATGCTGGATATATGAATCGATTTTTACATCTGGGAGAAGTTCTTATGCTGGGAAGTATTGTTTTGGCAGGAGAAATGCTTCTATTGTCTCTTTTGAAACTCTATACAGCACAATTTTTATGGTCAGTAGTTTTCTTGAATTATTTTGTGTTGATTAATAGAGATGTCAGGCTTAAGGTTAAAGAACTTTTTTCTTTAAATATAAGTTGGGATATTCCACTTTTTGGATTTATTTTTCTTATTGGATTCTTCATGTTTAGGAACTGTTATTTTTTGTCTGATGGAGATTCTCACTCTACATATCTATTAGCGCAAAAGTTATGGCTTGAGAATAAAACGAGTATTTTCGGAAATGCTTCTATGGATATTAAGATATTTGTTCCACATTTTAATGCTGTATTCTATGGATTGGGCTTAAGTGTTTTCCCAAAAGAGACTCTTTTTCCTCAATTGATTGTTGCGTTTTGGACCGTAGTCGTATCTATTTTGGTTTTTGGATATACAAGTTATAGATTTAATCGGTGGTATGCAATTTCAGCTGTGATGTTTGTATTATTTAATGACCACATCTATTATTCTGGAGCTAATAATTGCGTTATTATTAATAGTGCTTTGATAGCGCTCTTTTTTTCTGTTAGTTACAATTTTCTAGAAAGTAGAACTACAGGTGGATCGTTTAGATTTCTTTTGGCATTAATTTTCTTAACACAATTTATGGCAAACAAATATCAGGTCTTTTATGTAACTGTTTCTATGTTTATAGTTGGAATATTAATTCAAAAGCAACTTTTAAGCAATGTAAGAAGTATTTTATTTGACAAGAAGAAATTGGTTACACTTGTCATTGCAGCAATAATAATGCTTTTATGGTATATAAAGAATCAACTTGCTGTAGGTTTGGCAACCTTTCCTATATTAGCTGACAAGTTTGATATTTTAAACTGGAATTCTGAGATGGTTAATATTTTTGGCAAGGTATATCTAGGATCCATAGCGCCAGATAAATTCTTAAAATATATGAATTATATGTTTATATGGCCTGGAATCAAGGTATCTAAAATAGTTATAGTAACTATTTCATTGTTGCCGCTTTTCATTATGTTTTCAATTTCAAGAAATAGAGTAAGGGTAAAATCTGTATTTGAGCTTTGTTATTGGCTTTTTGTTTCGATCATTGTTGTGGCAGGTACTTGTATTGTTAGTTATGTTGATCCTAGGCATTATAGATATGGAATTGCGATTCTCGCTTTTACATCAGTATTGTCGATAGATTATATTTTTCAAAAGGTTATAGGTCTGAGAAATACATTTTTTATTGGCATTGTTATTTTTGTTTTATCTGTAGCTAACTATAGAATAATGTTTGATCAGGGGGGGGCTTTTAAAAGGCCCTTGATCGAGGAAAATGTAGGTGTAATTCTCGACAAAGTTCATTTTGAAGATGTTGAAGAAAAATATTTTCCATACAATACAATTGTCATGAAAAGTTTGAAGAAAAATAAAGATAAGTTTTTAAAGGGAGCTTGGGATGTAGGCGAAGGGGGTATGCAGAAATTATCTGCATTTTTATTGCCTACTCGTCCTCAAGTTGGCTTGTGGAGCACAACGCTTGTTAAATGGGATTCTTACGAGGATGAAAAGTTAATAGTAAAAGATTTATCGGATGCTGGCTTAGAATGGGTAATGCGCGTTGAAAATAAAGAACTAAAATATTTTAATTTAGACGAATATGCGAAAAAAGCAGTTAAGGAAGAAAGGTTTCCAAAGAAGGTGTTTTTTAACTATAATTTTCCCGAAGAGTTGACGGAGGTTAATTATTAGTAATAAGTAGCTTTTAACACATAATAAGAAAATTTCTTGTGGTATATGCTTGTATGATAACTTGTAAAGATTGGAGATGTGAGCTATGTTGTTTAATTCAGTTAATTTTGTTATTTTCTTAATACTAAAATTCTGGATTACAAACGATTCTATAAAAAAATAGTTTAAAATAGTTGTAAATAATTGCTATATAAAAATTCTTCCCCTAAATCCGCTCTTATGGTATTCTATTTCAACCTAAAGTTGTTTATTATCAATATCTTACAAAATAAATATTTATAATTAATATGAATAAAATTATTAATATATTAGGAGTCAATGTAGCTGTTACTAATTTGAAGTCTGCAGTTAGTGTTATATTTGATTGGATTGATAATAAAGCTAAGCATTATGTATGTATTGCGCCAGTCTCTACCATTGTTGATTGCCAGAAAGATGAAAAATATCTAGAAATAGTAAATGGTTCTGGCATGACAACTCCTGACGGAATGCCTCTTGTGTGGATAGGAAGATTGAAGGGTAAAAAAGCTATTTCAAGAACATATGGTCCAGATTTGATGTCTCTATTATGTGATTTAAGCCAAGACAAGGGATATAGACATTTTTTTTATGGTGGTACAGAAGAGACAAATAAAAAACTTATTTGTAATTTAAAAGAGAGGTTTCCTAGAATTCAGATAGCAGGCGGGCATAACCCTGATTTTTTAAAGGTTGGAGAAGTTGAGAAGACAGGCGTGATTGAGAAAATAAATAATGCTAATGCTGATATTTTATGGGTAGGATTAGGTTCTCCAAAACAGGATTATTGGATGCATAATCATAAAAGTAAACTTAATACGACTGTTATGATAGGCGTGGGCGCAGCATTTGACTTTATAGCAGGTACCAAGAAACAGGCTCCAATATGGATGAGAAGGTCTGGTTTAGAGTGGTTTTTTAGATTAATAAGCGAGCCAAAAAGATTGTGGAGAAGATATTTGCTTGGAAATTCATTATTTATTTATCTTTTAATAAAAAATTGGTTTAAACCTAATAAAGCAGCGAGTTTGACATGATTAAAGCAAAGAAAAATTATTTAATAAGGTTAGCATATCTCGCAATTGATATTGTTTGCATATGTTTTGCAATTTATTTAGCTTGTTTGATAAGACATACAACCCTATCTTTTGACATCACTTTCCAAAACTTATTTCTAAACGTAGATAATCCATTTCGTCCTATTTTTATATTTTGGACTGCTATAACGATGTTATTGTTGAGCTTTCAGCCTATATATCAAACAAAGCGAGCGATGTTAGAAGGCTTTGAAATAGGGGCAATAGCAAAGTATGTTTCTTTAAGTTCTTTTGTATCTGTAGTCGCTATATTTGGGTTTAGAATTCAAGGTTTTCCTAGAAGCGTGTTACTTGTAGGGACCATTATGATAATTGCTTTTCTTTCTATTTGGAGAATATTAAAGAGGGCATTTGTAAAATATCTTGTTGCAAAAGGGTACAACAATTTTAATGCAATTATTATAGGAGCTGGAAAAGTTGGAACAGCATTGGCTGAGGAGATACGTAAAAATCCTGGGTTAGGGATTAAAGTTGTAGGATTTTTAGATGATTATAAAACAGGAGAGATAGAAAAGCTTAATATAAAAGCTTTAGGTAAGATTTCTAATTTAAAAAGTGTTGTTAAAAGGGAATTTGTTAATAAAGTTTTTATAACCATACATCATAATAGTGAAGTTTTTTTAAAAATATTAGAACAGGCAAAAGAACTTGGAATAGCGATAAGAGTTGTTCCGCAAGGTTTTGAGCTTATGCCTAGACAAATTTCAAATTACAATATAGGGATTATTCCTATATTAGAATATTCAGATAATTTTCAATTTAAAAAGCAAATGGGTAAGCGTACGTTCGATTTTCTTACTAGTTTAATTGGAACGATTTTAGCGTTGCCAGTATTAGTGATAGTTTCTGTGGCGATTAAATTTACGAGCAAAGGATCAGTTTTTTATACATCTAAGAGATATGGGCGAAATGGAAGAATTTTTAATATGTATAAATTCAGAAGTATGAATAAAGACGCCGATAAACTTCTTCATGAAATCTCTGAAAAGAACGAGGTGGATGGTCCTATATTTAAAATAAAAAATGATCCTAGAATTACAAAGATTGGAAAATTTTTAAGGAGATACAGTTTAGACGAGCTTCCTCAGATCATAAATGTGTTAAAAGGCGATATGAGCTTAGTTGGGCCAAGACCTTTGCCGATTGATCAAATTGTAAAAGAAGATTTAAAACAGTTGAAGCGTCTTGAGGTAAGGCCTGGAATTACAGGTCTTTGGCAGATAAGAGGTAGAAGTGATATTTCTTTTATGAGATTAGTCAAATGGGATATGTGGTATATAAATAATTGGTCTTTTTGGTTAGATTTAAGTATTTTGTTTCAAACAATACCTGTTGTGCTGAAAGGTAGAGGGGCGTACTAATTTTTTAAGCTGTCAGCTTAAAAAATAAAGCCCAAAACTCAAATACTACAAAATTCAAATAGATATTTAGTGTTGGATATTAGAAAATAGTGGCCCGCCAAAATTTGTAAATTTTGTCGAGGTCTCGCCATTCATTGTAAAATGAACGGTGGATAAGTTATAAGTTGTAAGGAAAAGAAAAAAATAAA
>JAVCCJ010000020.1 GCA_030765585.1 Candidatus Zapsychrus exili
ATACACCTCGCAAAGCGATGGATCACGTTCAGAACAATCCGCAAGCTTGCCAGGTAAACCGCCACTTTCCAAAGCACCTTTGCGTCGAGTCAATTCTCTTGCTTTTCTTGCTGCCTCACGAGCACGCGACGCAGTAATCACCTTATCAATTACTTTGTTTGCAACTGTTGGATTTTCTTCAAAAAATGTATTTAACGCATCAAATGTTGTTGATGCAACAAGCCCCTCAACCTCTGAATTTCCAAGTTTTGTTTTTGTTTGTCCTTCGAACTGAGGATCAGGAATTTTAACACTTATAACTGCCGTTAAACCTTCGCGAGCATCGTCCCCTGAAATAGAAATATCTTTCTTTGAAATATTTTTATTTTTAATATAACCATTAACAGTCCTAGTTAAAGCTGCCTTAAAACCACTTAGATGCGTTCCGCCTTCGGAAGTATTAATGTTATTTGCGTAAGTAAAAATATTTTCTGCATAGCTGTCGTTATAACACATTGCAACTTCAAGCTGAACACCCTCTTTTTCTTTATTAAAATAAATAACTTTTTTATGCAAAGGACTTTTTTTACCAATTAAGCTATCTATAAAAGAAACAATGCCGCCCTTAAATTCAAATATCGCTTCTTTTTCTTTGCCTTCTCTTGTGTCGGCAAGTGAGATAACCAAACCCTTATTAAGAAAGGCTAGCTCGCGTAATCGTTTTGCTAAAATATCATAAGAATATGTTGTTGTTTCTTGAAAAATAGTAGGATCGGGTCTAAATGTTATTTTTGTTCCTGACGTTTTTGTTTTTCCTACAACAGTTAACTTTGTTTTAGTTAAACCTTTTTCATATCTTTGATGGTATATTTTGCCTTCACGCTTAATTTCAACTTCTAACCACTCTGCCAAAGCATTAACACAACTAACACCAACGCCATGCAGGCCGCCGGACACCTTATAAGAATCATGATCAAATTTTCCACCCGCATGAAGAGTTGTTAAAACAACTTCAACAGCTGGTTTCTTTTCACCCTTATGCATATCGACCGGAATACCCCGGCCATTATCAATAACCGAAACAGAATCATTTTCATTAATAACAACATCTATTTTCGTACAATGCCCGGCCATCGCCTCATCAACAGAATTATCAACAACCTCATAAACAAGATGATGCAAACCCCTTGCAGCCGTATCTCCAATATACATAGCAGGACGCTTTCGTACTGCCTCAACTCCCTCTAAAACCTGGATATTTGTTGCATCATATTCGCCCTTTTTAAGAGGCTTTTGCGTTTTCTTAACTTTTGTCATTTCACCTTCCCTATCCTAAAAATAATATTTTTTATCTCTGGTATCTCTTCTTGAAGTCTTAACAGAATTCTATACCTTCTGATTTTAAGATTATACAACCAAGCTGCGGAGTTTACATTGACCAACAGTTTACCGTCTCGAACGCCAACAATCTGAGTACTATCTCTCTCTTTTTCGTTTAATATGTTTCTCCAAACACCCTCGACCTTGTTTTCATTATCAGGCCTTTTTTGTTCTATGTCACCAATAACTTGATGTATTATATCTTTTATATTATCCATATAAGAAGTGTTCTGGCTAGAAGATTTATATTTTTTTATTTTGTACCAAAAAAATCAAACACTATATTCTCATTGGTAACACTAAATACAGATAGTTTTCTAGGCGCATAACTGCGGGTTTATCTGCCCCACCAAACTCTATTCCAATCTGCTGCTCTCCAACAACTTTTAAAAAATCAATTAAAAATTGAGGATTAAATCCCATCACAGCTTCTGGACCATCATACTCTATCAAAATTTCTTCCCTTGATTCTCCAACATCAGGTGTTGTTTTAGAAACCACCAACTTATCATTAAAGATCTCAAACTTTATAGCTTGAAAATCTGGTGTAGATAATAAATTAGCTCTTCTTATAGAAGAAAGAAGTTCTTTTGTGTTTACTTTAACTATGTTTTTAAATGGTTTTGGTATAACTTGATTATAGTTGGGAAATTCTCCTTCAATTATACGTGTTGCAATAAGAACCCCATCAATATCAAATAAAATTTGATTAGCGCTAACAACAAAAGATACACTTCCTTCTGTTTTTAGGTTTTTTAGTATCTCATGAACTGCTTTTGTTGGAATAATAACAGCTATTTCTTTACCTATAGAGTTGACTATTTTGTTTTCACTTTTAGCTAATCTTCTGCCATCTGTTGCTACAAGCCGTATCATATCTCCGTTTATTTCAAAAAGAATGCCGTTTAAAACATATCTTGACTCTTCATGCGAAACAGAGAAACATGTCAAAGACAACATTTCTCTCAACATATCTTGCTCTATCTGAAAAACTTCTTTATCTTTAAACTCTGGAAATTTAGGAAACTCTTCTTTTGGTAAACCTATTAGCTTGAATCTACAATTTCTACCTTCTATATCTATGTGGTTGTTTTTCTTGGCATTGATCAATATTTCATCAGGTGGCAATTCTTTAACTATGTCGTTAAACCTTTTTGCTGGAATAGTTATTGCCCCTTCTTCAAGGGTTTCCACAGGAATTTCACAAGATATACCAATGTCTAGGTCGGTTGCATTTAATTTTAATATATCCCCCTTCACCTCAAGTAATATATTAGAAAGTATTGGTAATGTTGTTTTTGATGACGCAACGTTTTGAACTGTCTGTATGCCTGCTACGAGAATATCTTTTTGTATTTTAAATTTCATTTTATTAACAACCTTCCTTATCTATATAGTTAATTAAACTAGTAATCGTTGTAATAGGAGACCTTAAAACCTTTGAATAAAGATATAAGTTGTTGATATACAATGCTTTATTCAAAACAAAACCTGTTAATATGTGGTTAATCTAACATGCATTACTGTTGTAATGTTGTGTTTAACTGGCTTATTGTGTTCTTTAGCCCAACGTCGCTTTCTAAAGCCTGTTCTATTTTTTTACAAGAATGTAAAACTGTTGTATGATCTTTGCCGCCAAACGCATTGCCGATTTCAGGTAAAGAAAGGTTGGTCAGCTGTCTTGCAAGATGCATAGCAATCTGCCTTGCTAAAACAATGTTTTTATTTCTTCTTTTTGCTCTTATGTCAGCCAAAGACATATTAAAATGTTTTACAACTTCTTTTTGTACCATTTCAATTGTGATAATTTTTGCGGTTTCCTTAACCATATCTTTAAGGGTTGCTTTTGCCACATCAAGTGTTAGCGGCTTTTCTTCTAATAAAGCATATGCTGCAACGCGAATCAATGCTCCCTCTAACTCCCTTATGTTTGTTTTTATTTGTTCGGCTATAAAATAAATTATATCTTCTGGCATTTTAGTGGGTTCGTTCTCCATCTTTTTCTTTAAAATAGCTACTCTTGTCTCGAAGTCTGGCGGCTGAACATCTGCAATTAATCCCCATGCAAAGCGCGAACTTAAACGCTCTTCCAAATTAGCTATTTCTTTCGGAGGTCTATCTGATGTTAATATAATTTGTTTTCTATTGTCGTGCAGATTATTAAATGTATGAAAAAACTCCTCCTGTGTTGATTCTTTTCCGGCAATGAATTGTATATCGTCGATTAATAATACATCAATATCTCTATATTTTTTTCTAAACTGTTGTGTTGATCGATGGCGAATAGCGTCGATTAACTCGTTTGTGAATTTTTCTGATGACATGTAGCAATGTTTGAGTTCCGGATGAAGCTCTCTAATTTTATGAGTTATTGCTTGAATTAAATGGGTTTTGCCTAAACCAACATTGCCATATAAAAGCAAAGGATTATATGCTTTTGCTGGAGATTCTGCAACAGCTAGGCTTGCAGCACAAGCAAATCTGTTAGACGAGCCTATGACAAAGTTTCCAAAAGTAAAGCGAGAATTTAAGCTGTTTGGGGATTTGCCAGTACCACTTTTTGTAAAGTCTTGTTCAAATTTTAATAGACGAGTTTTTGTTTCTTTTGGGAGGATGTTTGTGTTTACTAAAAATTCAACTTGGACGGGAAATTCTGCAAGTTTGCTCATTATCTCCACGATGAGGTCTTGATAATGCTCTATTATCCAGTTTTTAAAAAAATCATCTGGAGCATAAATAGCGAGCATATTATCTCTTGATTCTTTAACTTGTACGGTGGCAAACCAAGTTTCATAAGACGTTTGTCCAACCTTTTGTTGTATTTCTGTTTGGGCTTTTTGCCAGATGTCTGTAAGATTCATATTGATTAAGCTGTATTTCCTTATAGTATTGCCAATTGACTAGGATAACTCTAAGCTTGTAAATAGTTGAAAATAAAACAGTTAGAACATTTAAAATAACATATTAACAAGTTTTCCACAATGGCCATATGTTTTGTTGATCGATCTTGTTTATATAATGTACTTCTTGTAGGTTATTATTTACAAACAATAAAATATTAATAAAAACAAAGAACAAAAAGATTTATTTTTATAATAGACATTCTTGCCGAGAAGACATTGTTTTAAAATTTAAATATTTTATTATAATAATATGCAATAAGATTTTTGCGCTACAAAAGTCTGTTGTGTAAAAAGTTTGATTATTATAACAAAGAATCTTTTTAATTCAAATCAAATTTTAAAAGAGCTGTAAACCCAACGGATTGTTTAGCTTTTGTTTATAAAATATTTGTTTGATATTAATTCAATATTGTTTGTTGCGTAGGCCTTCCCCTATTTTTATTATTCTTTCGACGATAAATTAAGAATACGCATAGTTTTTAAAAGGATGTAAGATTTAATTTCTAAACAGCCAAAATAACTTGACTAACAAAAGTCGTATGCTATAATTGACAAATTATGAAAAAGAATTTAAAGACACCAACTAACATTAAAGGCAAAAGAGTTCATGGTTTTCGTAAAAGAATGGAAACTTCAAGTGGACAAGATGTCTTAAAAAGAAGGCGTGCCAAAGGCCGCGCAAAGCTTACTAAATAATATTAGTATCTATATGACCCGGATTTTGTGCTATTAAAGTTCGGGTTCAATTAATTTAAGGCCTAAACACCTTTTTGTTTTAAGATATTAAGTATTTGTTGACAAGCGAAGCGTTGACTATATTGTTATGGAAAAGAGATTATTTTTAGCAATTATTTTGTCTGTTGCAATTTTGTATGTTTGGTCTGCAATGAACCCCAGACAGCAAGTAATTCAACCTCAAACCAATGTATCACAAGTTGTTGGTGTGCAAGAGGATATAGCTCTTGCTCCCTCCCCTTTTGTTAATTCACAAGAACCAGTTAAAGTACAGTCTAGTATTGCTCCTGTCGTTGAGAAAATATATATACTTGAAGCTAGTAAGCTTTTGGTAGAATTTTCTAATATTGGAGGCAAGCCTACAAAAGTGTTGATAAAAGATTATGACACAACTTTACCTATTAAGGATATCAATGGTTTGTCTGGGTATGAAAATGTTGAGTTTGCCGTAAGAGCCTCATCTGGCAATAAGATAGAATATGAATATAAGGACGATTTGATAGAGGTAATTAAATCGTATGAAATATTTGAAGATGAATATACTGTTAGGGCTAATGTTACTATAGAAAAACTTTCGGATATGTCCAATCTGAACGATATTGCAATCAATGCCTTTTCTTTGGATATGTCCAATCTGACCAGCAAGAAGCAAGACATCTCATCGTCTAGAGATAAATCTTTGTTTGAGTACATTGTTACTACTGACCAAGGTATATTTAGGAAGGCAAAAGCTTTTAAGTTCTCTGAAAAAGACAACAAGCAAGAGCAAGTGCAGGTTAATTGGTTTGGCTTTAGAAATAGATATTTTTGCGCGCTATTTCATCCTGAATATGTATCTTCTGGATATACTATAGAGAGCAAAGGTGACAAGACGTTACAATTGAGCCTATCATCTACTGGCGATAACAGACAAAGAGTAGAGTTGGCTTCAACAATATATATTGGCCCTGAGAAATTGGATATATTAAAAGAATATGGCTTGGGCTTTGAGAAGATTAGAAGATATTATAAGTTAGGACTTTTTGACTCTATTGCAAAGGTTATTAATACTGTTATAGCATTGTTGCATAAAATTGTTCCAAATTGGGGAATTTGTATCATATTAGTTAGTTTTATTATATATTTTTCAATGTATCCGCTTACTATTAGAAGTTTGTCTTCTATGAAGAAAATGCAAGCTCTACAGCCAAAAATAAATGCTTTAAAGGAAAAACATAAGAATAGTCCTCAAAAAATGAATAAAGAAACAATGGAATTATATAAAGAGTATAAAATAAATCCATTGGGAGGATGCTTGCCAATGTTATTGCAAATGCCAGTTTTCATTGGTCTATATCAAGTTTTATGGAGATCAGTGTCTTTTAAGGGGGCGCATTTTCTATGGATTAAAGATTTATCACAACCGGACAGATTGTTTATTTTGCCGTATAGTTTGCCTATTATTGGTAACGAAATCAATATCTTACCTTTATTAATGATGGTTGTTATGTTTTTTCAGCAGAAATTTTCAACAAAGAATATGGCAACTACAGATCCAAGCCAGGCAGCACAGCAAAAAATGATGGCAACAATATTTCCTATATTTTTAGGTTTTATATTTTATAAGTTTGCAAGTGGATTGGCGCTTTATTTTACCATGTTTTATTTGCTTTCTACATATACCCAGTGGAAGATGTCCAAAGATACAAAGGTTATTGCTTAATATGGCAGATCAAATGAAAAAAAGTATAGAAGTTGAAGGTAGTACTGTAGAAGAGGCTATTGGAAAGGCTCTTGGCATTCTTAATGTTTCTCGTGAAGATATTGTTGTGAAGATAGTATGCGAAGAACAAAAGGGTTTATTTGGCATGGAAGGCGCAAAGCTAGCGAAGATTAAAGTTGCTTTAAAAGAAAATGACAAGAATACTTGATTTTTGTCTATATTGCTAGTATAAAGATAGTAGGTTAAATATTGCATGTTTCACGTGAAACATGTTTGATAAGTCTATTAGCGTTTCACGTGAAACGCATCCCTCAACTCATATTTATATAATATGTCTAAAATCATTTCAATTTGTAATCAAAAAGGTGGAACAGGCAAAACCACAACAACGGTTAACTTAGCTGCTGCTTTAGCAGAGCTAGGCAAGAAAGTACTGATTGTTGATACAGACCCTCAGGGCAACGCTACAAGTGGAGTGGGGGTTAACAAGAGCGAGCTAGACAAGACAATATATGATGTCTTGCTCAATAAGACAAGCGCCGAAGAAGCTTTGATTCGCAATGTTTGTCCCAACTTAGATATTATCCCATGTAACATTAATTTAACAGGAGCAGAGATTGAGCTTGTTGGAGCTATTTCTAGAGAGACGCGCCTTAAGAAAGCCTTAGAAGTTATTCAGGCTAATTATGATTATATCTTCATAGATTCTCCGCCATCCTTAGGACTGCTAACATTAAATGCTCTTGTAGCAAGTCGTTCGATTATAGTTCCTATACAATGTGAGTTTTATGCTTTAGAGGGAGTATCACAGCTTTTAAATACTTTTCATTTGGTTAGGGAGGGACTTAATCAAGAGTTACAGATAGAGGGCATTTTGATGACGATGGCTGATTTTAGAACAAATCTCACCACAGAAGTTATTAATGAGATTAAGAATTATTTTAAAGATAAAGTTTATAATGCGATCATTCCTAGAAATATTCGTTTAAGTGAAGCGCCTAGTCATGGTAAGCCAATTATGGATTATGATAGTAACTCTATTGGTGCTCAGAAATATAGAGAGCTTGCCCGAGAGGTTGCTGGGATAGCAAATGATGATGCTAAGCCGTTGCAGTCCAACGATTTAGAGAAATCAGCCCAAGAATAATAAGTCAATGATTAATAAAATATTATTAATGTTCAATTAATGAACATTAATGGAGAAATATAAAATGGACAAAAAAGCATTAGGCAAAGGACTTTCAGCTTTAATTCCTCAAAAAAAAGAAGTTGAGCATGATGGAGATATTTTATATATCGCAACACGTCGCATAGAAGATAGTAATTTTCAGCCGAGAACAGATTACAATGATGACAAGTTAAATTCTCTTAAAGAGTCAATAAAAGAAAAAGGGATTTTACAGCCTATACTTGTTCGTAGGCAAAATGATGGCTTTGAGGTTATTGCAGGAGAAAGACGTTTAAAAGCTGCTAGAGCGTTAAGCCTAGAGGAAATACCGGCAATTGTTCGCGATGTGACAGACAAAGAAGCTTTAGTTATTGCATTAATTGAAAACATTCAAAGAGAAGAGTTAAACCCAATTGAAGAAGCTGAGAGTTATAAAAGATTAATTGATGAATTTCAGTATACACAAGAACAAATAGCAGTGTCTGTCGGAAAAGATAGATCAACTGTAAGCAATCTTCTTAGGCTTTTAAATCTTTCTGAAGAAATAAAAAAGGCAGTCGTACAAGGCTTGTTATCTGCTGGTCATGCTCGAACATTGTTAAGCATAGAATCGGATGAAGAAAGAGTTCTTATTTATAATATAGCGGTAAAGAAAGAAATGTCTGTTCGAGAACTCGAGAACTTAATTAAGTCCAAAGCGCAAAGTGGGGCAAGGCGTGAAAGACAAGAAAAAACAAAAGCGCAAGATATTCTTGCCGTAGAAGAAAGCCTTCAAAAATTACTTGGTACAAAAGTGCGTATTACGCCAAGTAAAAAAAGAGGTAAAATAGTTATTGATTATTATTCTACAGAAGATTTAGATCGCATTGTCCGATCAATGATACAATGAAGCAACCAACCCTCGTTATTATTAAGCCCGACGCCATAAGAAAACAATTAGCAGGAAAAGTTTTTTCTAAATTCTCTGTTGATTCTTTGGAAATTCTTGCCATTCGCATAGTCAAAACAACACAAAAATTAGTAGAAGAACATTATAGGCATTTGAAGGATGCTCCATATTTTAAAAAATCTGTTTCGTCTTTACTAGGTACAACAAGGAAAGAGCGTAGTTTAATCGCAATGATTTTGTATGGAGAAGACTCTATAAAAAAATGTAGAGAAATTGCAGGAGCAACCAATCCTGAGGAGGCTAAACCCACTACGATAAGAGGTGCATACGGAAGAATAACTACGAATAATGTTTATGAAAATGTTGTGCATGTATCGTCGTCGGTAAAAGAATCTGAGAGAGAAATAAAATTGTGGTTTGGTGACGATAAAATAGTTTCTCAATTGTATTCAAACAAACAAAAGATAAACAAAACATAATAATGGGGACACACAATATGATAAAAGGAATGACAGGCTACGGAAGTAGTGAAGCATCGGCAGGTAAAACAAAAGTAACAGTTGAAATAAAAAGTGTTAATCATCGTTATCTCGACATAAGTTATTATTTGCCCATAGGGTGGAGTTCTGCTGAAAGCAAAATAAAACAACTTTTGCAAAAAGACATTAAAAGAGGTCGAATAACAGTTTCTATAAGGATTATGCAAAAGCTCGCACACACTATTACGCTCAATAAAGAGGTAGTAAAACAACATTTAAAACATGCAAATTCGTTAAGTAGAGAATTTAAACTAAAGAACGATTTGTCTTTAACAGATATTATTAAGTTGCCCGGAGTGCTGGAATCAAAGGAAGTTTTAATTTCCGAAGCTTCTCTATGGCCCGCTATATCTCAAAGCCTTAAAAAGTCTCTGTCTAGCTTAGTTACAATGAGAAAAAGAGAAGGAATAAGTTTGTCTGTTGACGTAGCGGATAAGTTAAAAAGAATGACAGCACAAGCAAAAAAGATAAAAGATAGAGCTACATCTGTTTTAAAAAGTCAAAAGAAGAAATTGACAATAGACGAGTTTAAGTCTTTTCAAAAAAGTTCTGACATAAATGAAGAGTTGTCACGCCTTGGTCATTATATAAGTGAGATGAAACTTTTGATTAAAAGTAAGATTGCCGTCGGAAAGAAGATAGATTTTGTTGCTCAAGAAATGCAAAGGGAAACAAATACAATAGGTTCAAAATTGCAGGATAAGGTTGTATCAAGCGCAGTTATTGCCTTAAAAAGCAAAATTGAAAAGATTAGAGAACAAGCTCAAAACATTGAATAACTTATGAAAAATAATACTCACGTTTTTGTTCTTTCTGGTCCTTCTGGGTCAGGAAAAACCACTCTTTATCAGAAGCTTTTTAAAAGTGGAAAATTAAGAAATAAGTTGGCCAAGTCTATCTCTGTTACCACTAGAGCTAAGCGCAAGGGAGAGGTTGATGGTCGTGATTATATTTTTGTAAGCAAAAAAATGTTTGAATATAAAAAGCGCACAGAACATTTTGTTGAGTGGCAAAAAGTGTTTGATTATTACTATGGCACGCCAAAGAAAAATGTTAGAGATATTTTAAAGACAGGTAAAAGCGTATTATTGTGTATTGATGTAAAAGGAGCAAAGGTTGTATTTAAGAAACTTAAGTCTGCAGTTAGCATTTTTGTTAGGCCACCATCAGCTAAAGAATTGCAGAAAAGATTGCAAAAAAGGGCAACAGATAAAAAGAAGGTTATTGATTTGCGCTTAAAAATTGCAAAACAAGAGATGAAAGAAGCGAGCAATTATCAGCATATTATTGTAAATGATAATTTTGCAAAGTGTTACAGTAAGCTTGAGGGTATCATTTTAGATAGTCTTAATAATAAATAGTATTATAACTTTAATATTAGGCTATAAATAAGTCTTTTGACAAACTCGGCTACTTGTGATATATATTATCCCTATTATATTTAGAATAAGTATTAAAGGAGCTAGATTTTATGGAATATCAATCGTTAGAGAATATATTACCTAAGGCAGGCGGAAGTACCTACAGGCTTGTTCGTTTGGCATCAGCAAGGGCTTTAGAATTATCAGAAGGTAGAAAAAGCCTTGTTGAAACAACACCAACAGAAGCATTAACTACCATTGCTTTAAGAGAGATTTGTGAGGGTAAGGTCGTCGAAAAAAGCTCACTTGATGCTTTGGCAACACAAGAACCAGAAGAAAGTAAACCAGAAGAATAATATCGTGGAAAAACCAAAACGAATTGTTTTAGGAGTGACCGGCAGCATTGCTGCATATAAGTCAGCAGAGATTATTAGAAGGTTAACGAAAAAGGGGTTTAAGGTTTCGGCTGTCATGACAAAGGAGGCCGAACATTTTATAACCCCTTTGACTTTATCTCGGTTATCTGGTGATAAGGTTTATCGTGACATGTTTGATGGTCAAGGGGATTCGTGGGATATAGGACATATAAGCCTGGCAGACGCAGCGGATGTTCTTTTGATTGCTCCTGCAACAGCTAATATTATCTCGAAAATAGCATGTGGTATAGCAGACGATTTATTAACATGTATTGCAATGGCTACGAAAGCAAAAATTTTGATTGCTCCTGCTATGAACGAGAATATGTATAAAAATAAGATTGTTGTAGAAAATTGTGAGAAATTAAAGAAACATGGAGTTATATTTATTGGACCAATTGAAGGTAAATTGGCGTGCGGAAAGACAGCGATTGGGCATATTGCGGATGAAGACGAAATAGTAGAAGAAGTTATTCGCTCTTTAAAATAAGAATTTTGTGGCGTGGTAGTCCCGACAAGTCGGGACTAGCAAGAGGTCATAGAAAAATTTTTGTGGCGTGGTAGCCAAGTGGTTAGGCAGAGGTCTGCAAAACCTTGTACACCGGTTCGAGTCCGGTCCGCGCCTCCAACAGTAATTTGGGCAAGTGGTGGAATGGCATACACGTTGGACTTAAAATCCAATGGCCGTAAGGTCGTGTGGGTTCGACTCCCACCTTGCCCATTTTTTGGGCTCATAGCTCAGTTGGTTAGAGTACTTGCATGACATGCAAGGTGTCCGAGGTTCGAGTCCTCGTGGGCCCATTTAACGAAAGGTTAATAATGAAAACTTTTATTGTAGTTTTAACTATTGTTGTAAGTAGTATGTTTACTAGCGTAGCTTTTTCACAAGACGGACAAAAAGGATTAGCTGAACAATTGTTGGTTTTAATGAAAGTAGATCAACAAACAACTGATATGATGGAACAGATGAAAGGCATACAACAAAAGCAATTGCAAGCTCAAAAAGAACAGTATATGAAGACGCTGACTCAAGAACAGTTTCAACAAATGAGCGATTCTGTAGATGCTGTAATGGATATGGTGGCTCAAGACCTTTCGTGGGAAACTACAAAAGATCAATACATTGATGTTTACGCAAAACACTATACAGTTGACGATTTAAAGGCGTTGATAGATTTTTATGGTTCTGATATTGGCGCAAAGCATTTAAAAGCAACACAAGCTATGTTACCAGAATTAATACAAATAGGGTATGGCGTAGCTCAAAAGAATCAAGCTAAATATCAAAAAGCAATGGCAGGCGCTATGCAAGGTATTCAGTAGAATGAATAAAGAATTAGAAACGTTAAGACACAGTTGTTCTCATGTGATGGCGCAGGCCGTAGCAGAGCTTTGGCCTGAAGTTAAGATTGCAATAGGTCCTGCGATTGAAAACGGTTTTTATTATGATTTTTATAAAGACGAGTCTTTTGCAGACGAAGATTTAAAGAAAATTGAGAAGGGCATGTGGAAGATAATAAACAAAAATCTTCCTATTGTTCAAAGTTTTATGTCGAAAAAAGAGGCTATTAAGCTTTTTTCTAGTCAAGGTCAGAAGTATAAAGTTGAATTGATAGAAGCTCTAGAAGACGATAAGATTTCTATTTATAAAACAGGTGATAGTTTTCTTGATTTATGTAAGGGCCCACACATAGAAAGCACTAAAGAGATAAAGGCATTTAAACTTTTATCTGTTGCTGGTTCTTATTGGAGAGGCGATGAAACAAAGGATGCTCTTCAGAGAATTTATGGCACATGTTTCTTTGACAAGAAGGAATTAGAAGCGTATTTGACTTTATTAGAAGAGGCAAAAAAAAGAGATCATCGAAAGCTAGGAACACAGCTTGATCTTTTTAGTTTTTATCATGAGACAGCTGGCGCAGGATTAGTTTTTTATCATCCGAATGGTGCTATTTTAAGAAAACTCATAGAAGATTATATTTACGCGCAGAATATTCAAAAAGGATATGAGCCTGTTGTAACTCCACATATTTTAAAAGGCAAGTTGTGGGAACAGAGCGGACATACGGATTATTATAAAGATAATATGTATTTCTTTGATGTTGACGACGATAAATATGCCGTTAAGCCTATGAATTGTCCGGGACACATGCTTATTTATAAGGCGAAGTTACGTTCATACAGAGAGCTTCCTATTAGAATGTTTGAGTTAGGTACAGTTTACAGAAAAGAAAAAGCAGGTGTTTTACATGGTCTTTTAAGAGTTCGTGGTTTTACACAAGATGATGCGCATATTTTCTGTAGTGAAGAGCAAGTAAAAACAGAGGTTATTTCTGTTATTAATTTTATGTTTGATGTAATGAAAGATTTTGGATTTAAGGATTTAGAGATTGAATTAAGCACAAGGCCAGAAAAGTTCATAGGTAAAATTGAAGATTGGGATCTTGCAACAGAAGCGTTAAAAGGAGCATTAAAAGATAAAGACCTTGCTTACGAAATTAATGAAGGTGATGGAGCGTTTTATGGTCCTAAGATAGATATTAAATTAAAAGATGCATTAGGACGATCTTGGCAATGTGCGACGGTGCAATGTGATTTTTCTTTGCCAGAGCGTTTTGACTTATCTTATATAGATGCCGAAGGAAAAGAAAAAAAGCCGATTATGATACATCGTGCTATTTTAGGTAGTATAGAAAGATTTTTTGGAACACTGGTTGAACATTATGCAGGGGCGTTTCCATTATGGCTTGCTCCAACACAAGTTGATATTGTTCCAATTAAAGATGTCCATTGTGATTATGCTTTTAAATTAAAAGAGGATTTACAAAAACAGGGCTTAAGAGTTATAATTGATGAAAGAAATGAAAGTTTAAATAAAAGAATTAGAGAAGGAACAGTACAAAAAATACCTTATCTGCTTATAATAGGAGATAAAGAAGTTGATACAACGACAGTTGCCGCTAGACGTTATGGTACGGGCGAGCAAAGTGTTCTTTCTTTTGATGAGTTTATAGCAAAGATTAAGAAAGAAATAAATAGTAAACAATAATTAGGAGGTGTCATTATTCAAAAATTTGTTAGAGTCAATGATAGAATCAGAGTTCCAGAAGTTAGAGTTATCGGTGCAGAGGGAGAACAGTTAGGCGTTGTAATGATAAGAAGGGCTTTAGATTTAGCAGAAGAAACGGATCTAGATCTTGTAGAGATTGCGCCAACAGCAAAACCACCAGTTTGTCGCATAATGGATTTTAGTAAATATAAATATGATCAAGAGAAAAAAGAGCGTCGTATAAAAAAGAACCAACACGTTACTCATTTAAAACAGATAAGGTTAAAGCCACATATTGGAGATGGTGATTATAATATAAAATTAAAGCAAGCTATAGGATTTCTGGAGAAGAAAGACAAAGTAAAAGTTAATATGTTCTTTCGTGGACGCGAAATGATGCATAGGGAAATAGGATTAGAGATTTTAAAAAGGGCTATAGTTGATCTTGCTCCGTATGGTCAACCAGAAAAACCACCTTCAATGGAAGGTAGAGTAATGTATGTGTTTTTCAGTCCAGTATCAAGTAAAGAAAATGAGAAGAAGTAATATTAATTATAGAAAGGGAGTAAAATGCCGAAATTAAAAACGAATCGGTCAGCTGCGAAACGTTTTAAGATAACAAAGTCAGGAAAACTTAAAAAACGTAGTGCTGGTCGACAACACATTTTAGGTAAGAAGAGCAGTAAAACAAAAAGAAAATTGCGTCAAAGCAGTTATGTTTCAGATGCTGATGCAAAGAAAATAAGGAGGCTGTTGCCGTATGGTTAGAATTAAGACAAACGTTGCATCAAAGCGACGCAAAAAAAGAGTGCTAAAAGCTACTAAAGGTCAATTTGGCCAAAGAAGTAGAGATATTACTCAAGCGAAGCGTTCTCTTATTAAAGGTCTTGTTTATCAATTTAGAGATCGTAGAGTAAAGAAACGTGAATTTAAAAGTCTTTGGATTATTAGAATTAATGCGGCCTGTCAAGAAGAAGGCATTATGTATAGTCGTTTTGTTAAAGGCTTAAAAGATGCTAATATTATTATTGATCGTAAGGTCCTATCTGAGTTAGCTATAAGTGATCCAGCTGTGTTTAAAAAGCTTGTAGAAATTGCACAAGAGAAACTTGCAAATACTGCAGCGACAACTAAGAAGACTATTAAAAAGAGTGAATAATAAAATTAACAAATTTGTATAAAAAGTATTTGGGCCCTCGATGATGGGCCCAAAGTTTTATAGGGGTTGTTATGAAAATTATTATTGTTGGAGCCGGTAGAATAGGTATCAATTTAGCGCGTTCTTTATCAGAAGAAAATCATGAAATTTATTTGATAGAAAAGGATCAAGAAGTTGCATTAAAGGCGACAGAGAAGCTTGATATTAAAGTCATTTGCGGTAACGGATCTGATCCAGAATCACTAAAACAAGCAGGTGTTGATCAAGCAGATTTGGTTATTGCTGTAACTATTTCAGATGAAGTCAATATGATCGTTTGTTCTTTGGCTTCATTCTTTGGATCTAAAAGACAAATAGCGCGAGTAAGAGACGGAGCTTTAAGCGGTACAATAAAATCATCAGAGTATCAACATTTTCATATAGATGAGATTATTAATCCTGAACAATTAGCGGCTTTATCAATAGTAAGGGCTGTTGATGCACCAGGCTCTTGCGAAGTAGGCGATTTTGCAGACGGAAAAATCTTATTAAGAGCGTTTGAGGTGCCAGAAGGCTCTCATTTATGTGATGCAAAAATAGGAGAATTTAGTGATGAAGATTTTCCTTGGCCATTTTTAGTTGTAACGATTGTACGTGACGGAACAGTTCTTATTCCAAAAGGAGACACTCTTATAGCAGCATTAGATCGTATTTACGTTCTTCTTCCCGCCCAGTCTTTAGGAGAATTTTTAACTTTTGTAGACCCATCAATAAAAAAACCAAATAAAATTGTTATATATGGAGCAACTAATGCTGGAGAGTATGTTGCTGAAAGCTTATCTGATCATGTTCGCGATCTTATTCTTGTAGAAGAAAACAAAGCAAAAGCAGAAATTATTGCTCAGCATTTGCCGTCAGTGCGTGTTATCAACGGTTCTGCTTCAGAAAAAGATATTTTACAAGAATGTGGTATAGAAGCAGTAGATATATTTATTGGAACAGCTAATAGCGATCATTCAAATCTCATAAGCGCTGTATTGGCAAAAAAGATGGGTGCAAAGAATACAATTATTGTGACACAAAGACCAGATTATACGTCAATCGTTGATGCGCTTGATATCGATGCGGTTATTAATCCTCATTTATTAGCTGTTGAGCAGATTCTAAGGCTTGTTAGAGGAAAAGGAGTGAGCGCAGTTACTAAGCTCTTAGAGTGCAAGGCAGAAGTTCTTGAGTTTATTCCAGAAGAAGGCTCACCTGTCACTAAAGCGCTAATCAAGGATATTAATTTTCCTAAAAGCGCAATTGTTGGAGCCATTTCTAGAGAGGATGATGTCATTCTTGCAAAAGGAGATACTCAAATCAACGCTGGTGAGAAGGTTATTGTGTTCTGCGAAGAAGGCTCAGTTAAAAAGCTCCAATCTTTGTTTACTCTCAAAGGTATATTAAAATAATAAGGAAAATAAGTTTATGCATAAGAGATTTGTTATTAATATTGTCTCGCGTATTTTGCTAATTATATGTTTTTTTATGATTGCGCCATTATCATGGGCGCTTCATGATAATATTCATAGTCAAGAAGTCAAAGTTTTTGCATGGACTATTCTTTTTGGAGTTATTTTGTCAGGTTTATTTTTGTGGGTTTTTAGGATTCAAAAAGATCAGTATGAAAAAATAAATGCAAAAGATGGTCTTGCAATAGTTGGTTTATCTTGGATTCTTTTATCTGCGTTTGGAGCATTGCCTTTTTTCTTAAGCGGATCTGTAGCAAGCTATTCGGATGCATTTTTTGAAACAGTAAGTGGCTTTACTACGACAGGGGCAACGGTTATATCAAATGTTGAAATATTGCCTCGAGGAATTTTATTTTGGCGCAGCTTAACTCATTGGTTAGGTGGCATGGGAATTATTGTTTTGTTTTTAGCGCTTCTTCCTGCTTTGGGTATAAGCGGATTTCAGCTTTTTAGAGCAGAGTCTCCCGGCATTGCTGTTGAAAGAATAGACCCTAGAATTAAAGAGACAGCCAAGAGCCTTTGGATTGTTTATGTTTTATTGTCTGTGCTCGAAACAATTCTTCTGATGTTTGGGGGTATGCCACTTTTTGATTCTTTATGTCATACTTTTGGAACTATGGCAACAGGCGGTTTCTCGACTAAGAATGCTAGTATAGGAGCATACGGAGCTTATACGCAATGGATTGTTATTATTTTTATGTTCTTGGCCGGAACAAATTTTATATTACATTACCAAGCTCTAAGAGGTAAGTTTAAGGCGTTTGTAAAGAACGAGGAATTTCGTTATTATTTATTTTTAATCATTATTTCTGTGTCTATTTTTACTATTGTTTTGGCAAAAGGAAACATTTCTGCAAATCCATTACGTGATGCAGCTTTTCAGGTAACAGCAATCCTTACCACCACAGGATATGCAACAGCCGATTTTGATCTTTGGCCACATTTCTTAAGATTTGCTTTAATTGTTTTGATGTTTATAGGAGGTTGTGGAGGATCAACTGGTGGTGGAATGAAAATAGTTAGATTCTTTTTGTCCATTAAGATAGCCGTAAGATCTATAATACAGACAATTTTCCCTAATGCAGTTTTGCCGCTTAAGTTTAATTCTTCTGCATGTTCAGAAAAACTAGCCGTAACTGTTGCGTCATATTTTATTATTTTTATTTCCTTGTTTTTTGCAGGAACAATATTTTTAACAATTTCAGAAAACTGTGATATTGTTAGTGCCTTTTCGGCATCTATTGCAGCGTTGAGCAATATTGGTCCTGGTTTAGCTAAGGTAGGGGCAACGCAGAATTATGCGTGGATTTCTGTTCCAGGGAAATGGATGTTGGCGTTTTTAATGTTAGCAGGAAGACTCGAACTTTATTCAATGCTCATTCTTTTCTTGCCATCAACTTGGAAAAAATAAGTGGTGCCAGGTACCCGTAGGTTTCTTTTAGGTCCCTGGCACCACAATTTGACTTTTAACATCGTAATTTTGGTGGTATAATGCGACCAAATAATTAAAATCTTGATATATTTATTATGAATTGGAATTTTGACGAAATAATACAACAAATTGGCCAAGAGCAGCAATTAATTGCTAGCTTGTCTGAGCTTGAATCCTTTAGGATTAAATATCTTGGGAAGAAGGGTTTAATTGTAGATATTTATGCGTCTTTGTCTAGTGCATCTAATGAAGACAAGCCTGTTATTGGAAAAAATGTTAATATTTTAAAAAATAAACTTGCTGGTTTTATAGATGGCAAGAAAAAAGAATTAGTTGATCAGAAGAAGAAAGATAGTGTAAGCGAGATAGATATAACAATTCCAGGGGTTGCTCCTTCTGTAGGGCACAAACATCTTTTGACCCAGACAATCGATGAGATTTGCGAGCTTTTTAAGAATTTAGGCTTTGTTATACAAGAAGGCCCAGAGATAGAAACAGAATTTAACAACTTTGATGCTTTAAATATTCCAAGTAATCATCCTTCCAGAGACGGCTTTGATACATTTTACGTCGACAAGAAAGACCCAGATAATAAAAAAGGCAATCTTCTTTTAAGAAGCCAAACATCTCCTGTGCAAATTCGTGTTATGCAAAAATATAAACCGCCACTTGCAGTTATTGTGCCAGGTAAGGTTTATAGGCCAGATGCTTTAGATGCAAGCCATTCATTTATGTTTCATCAAATAGAAGGATTGTTGGTAGATAAGAACGTTAAGTTTTCAGACTTAAAAGGTTTGCTTGAGGCTTTTTGCAAAAGATTATTTGGCAAGAATATAAAAATGAGATTTAGGCCTCATTTCTTTCCGTTTACCGAACCATCAGCTGAAGTGGATATTTCATGGGAGTCAGGAAAAAAAGACTGGCTTGAAATTATGGGATGTGGAATGGTACATCCAAATGTTTTTAAAGCAGTAGGGTATAAAGAAGGTCAATATACTGGGCTTGCATTTGGTCTAGGTGTCGAGAGAATAGCTATGCTTAAATATGGCATAAAAGATATTCGCACCTTTGTGGAAAATGATAATAGATTTTTAAAACAATTTTAAATTAGGACATAGTTTATGGAATGCATCGTAAGATGCATAAACATAAGCTATAAGTCCGAATTTATTCCGATTTTGCAAAACAAATGTCGGAATAAGTAAATAGGAGTATTCCGACAAAACGTTTAGGCGTTTGTCGGGATAAATTCACTCTAACACTTACTCGCACTGCATGCTCGTAAGTGTAAGGATTCATTTATGAAAATAAGTTTAAACTGGTTAAAAGATTATATTAAGCTCGACATAAAGAAAGATGAGCTTAGTTGCAAGCTTACTATGGCAGGGCTTGAAGTAGAAGCTGTTACTTCCGTTGGCGCCGATACTGTTTTTGAGCTTGAAATAACTCCTAATCGTCCCGATTGTTTAAATATGCTAGGAATGTCGCGCGAAGTTTCTGCAATATTAAACAAACCAAGAAAGACGCCAACAATATCTTCTCGCAAAAAGATTAAAGATAAATGTGATATTACAATTGATAAGGACTGCGGTTGTGCTCGTTATATTGGAACGTTAATTGAAAATGTTAAAGTTGGCAAAACGCCTGATTGGATTAAAAAAAGAATAGAAGCTTTAGGTTTGCGCTCTATTAATAATGTTGTTGATATTACTAATTTCACTTTAATGGAAATGGGCCAACCTCTGCATGCATTTGATTATGATAAATTAATTGGTGGAAAAATTATTGTTCGTCGCGCGAAAAAAGGAGAAAAGATTGTAACGATTGATGAAGAAGAGCGAGAGTTAGATCCTTCAATTTTGGTTATTGCTGATGACAAACGTCCTGTTGCAATAGCAGGGGTTATGGGAGGCAAGGAAACCGAGGTAACAAGCAGAACTAAAAATATACTTCTTGAAAGCGCGTATTTTGATCCTATTCTTATCCGTCGAGCATCACGTAAGTTAGGACTAACGAGTGATTCATCATATAGATTTGAAAGAGGTGTTTTTTTTGATGCCGTAGAAACAGGATCAACGAGAGCAATAGATTTAATACTTGAATCTTTAGGTGGCGTGATCACAAAAACAACAGATTTAATTGCTTATAAATTATCAAAGAAGCCTAATAATGTCACGTTATCTCTAGAAGCAATTAATTCTTTTTTAGGATCTGCACTTACATTGAAAAATTGTACAAGCGTTCTTAATAATTTAGGTTTTATTGTAAGTACATCGGGTCGTGATAAGATAAAAACAACAGCGCCGTTATTTAGAGAAGATATAAAGCAAGTTGTAGATGTGATTGAGGAAATAGCGCGTATTGTTGGATTTGGTAATATTCCATCAAGCCTACCATTTATAAAAGCATCAAACATTCTACCTGATGAAAGTAGAATAAAAAGAGAACGTTTAAGAGATGTTCTTATATCTTCAGGATTAAATGAAATTGTTACATATTCTTTAATAAGTAAAAAGAATTTAGAACAGTTTAATCAAAGCGTTGATTTTCTTAGTATAATTAATCCTTTAACGCAAGATCAAGAGGTGATGCGCCCAACAATGTTGCCAAGTATGTTGTCAGTTGCATCCGGCAACATTAACAAAAAACAAAAAGATATTAAGCTTTTTGAAATAGGCAAAACTTATGGTAAAGATAAAGAGAAAGAAGTTCTAAGTATTATTATGTCAGGTCAGGTTTTAGAGGACTGGAGACAACTTTCTAAAAAAGATTGTGATTATTATGATATCAAAGGATGTTTAGAACAGGCAATTAAAAGAGTGGGGGTAAGAGAGCTTAAGTTTTGTAACTCTCAACACCAGTTTTTAGAAGCAGGAGTGCAAGCATCTGTTATGTTTAAAGACAAAGCAATAGGATGCGTAGGGCAAGTATCCGACGAGGTATTAAAGCGATGGGGTATTAAGCAGGGCAATGTATTTTTTGCCGAAGTAATATTAGATAAAATTCTTGAAATACAAAATAAAAAGAAATCATATAAAACAATTACCGAATATCCAAGCATTGTTTATGATATTAGTTTAGCTGTTGATAAAAAAATAAGATTTTCTCAAATAAAGGAAATAGCTTTTGAGCTAGGAACAGACATTTTATTTGATGTTCAGTTTAAGGAAGAATATTTAGGCGATAAAATTGCAAACAATATGCGTGGAGTTATTTTTTCACTAACATATCAGTCCCCCACCAAAACCTTAACAGAACAAGAAGTAAGCCTCGTGCACAATAAAATCAATCAAGAGTTAATTAATAGATTGTCTGCCATAAAAAGATAATTGTGATATAATGCAAATATCCCTGCGGTGTGCGTCAGAGAGACAATAAAAAGAACTATAACTTTAAAAGGGAAGCTAAACTTCTTCTATATCTGTGGATATAGAAGAGAGGTACCCACTTGGTATCAGGTTCACCTTTTATTTATCTCAACGGCATTTGCGGGGATTATTTTAACCCTTCCAATCATATGAAAAGTAAAAATATAGTCAATATTCTTTCAGATAATCTTTTTGATAAGCTCGATCAAGAGTCTTTACAAAAAGACTCTCCTTTAAGTGCGCGTATGCGTCCTCAGAATTTATCAGAGTATGTAGGTCAACAGCATATTTTAGCTGAAGGTAAATTATTGCCTAGAGCAATTAAAGCAGATTGTTTAAGTTCAATTATTCTTTACGGTCCTCCTGGAACAGGTAAGACTTCGCTAGCACATTGCATTAAGCAGGAAACGGAATCTTATTTTGAAAGAATAAATGCTGTGTCTGCAAATGTAGATGATTTAAGAAAGATTATTGCAGGGGCTCAAAATAGAAGACTTACAGCTAAACGCAAAACAGTTCTTTTTATCGACGAGATTCATAGGTTTAATAAGGCCCAACAAGATGTTTTAATGCCAGATTTAGAGGACGGCAATCTTATACTAATAGGAGCTACTGTTTTTAATCCATTCTTCTCTTTGATAAGTCCATTAATATCAAGATCAATGGTTTTTGAATTAAAGCCTTTAGATAAAAAAGATATCGTAGAGATTCTTACAAAAGCATTAGGTTCAAAAAAAAGAGGCTTAGGTGAATTTAATATAAAAGCAGATAAAAATGCTATTGAGTTTTTGGCAGAGGTATCTAACGGTGATGCTAGAAAGGTATTGAACGCCCTTGAAATAGGATGTTTGACAGCGCCGAAAGATAAAAATGGACATCTACATTTTACATTAGAGGTAGCAGAAGAATCTATTCAAAAGAAACAAGTAGTTTATGATAAAGATGGCGATGAGCACTATGATACTGCGTCAGCTTTTATAAAATCTATGAGAGGTTCTGACCCAGATGCTGCTATTTATTGGATGGCAAAAATGATATACGCGGGCGAAGACCCAAGATTTATAGCAAGACGTATATGTATTTGTGCTGCAGAAGATGTTGGCAATGCTGATCCACAAGCCTTGATACTTGCAAATGCTGCTTTGCAGGTTTCAGAATTCATAGGTTTGCCTGAGGCAAGAATACCTCTTGCGCAAGCTGCTATTTATGTTGCAACAGCTCCGAAGTCCAATGCATCTTATATGGCAATAGATAATGCTTTAAGTGATGTTAAGAATAAAAAGACACAGGCAGTACCAAATCATTTAAAAGATGCTCATTATAAGGGGGCTAAAAAACTAGATCATGGTAAAGATTATAAATATGCTCATGATTATGAGAACCATTATGTAAAACAAGAGTATATGCCAGAGCAAACGCAATATTATAAACCAACAGATATGGGACAAGAGAAGGAAATAAAGCAAAGATTGTCAAAGAATCAATAAACATATTAGTATTTATCTTGTTAGTATTAAACAACTTATGAACAGAAGGTGTCCTGCAATTTAAAGTTGTACATATTTCTGAATCGTGGTAAAATATATGCTCTCTTAAAGGAGAGAATAATTTAGGTTTAAAGTGGAAAAACAAACAAAAGAAGTTTTAAGAAATAAGATATTAACGCTTTTAAGAAATCAGAAGGAGGAAGATCGATCAGTCAAAAGCTTATGCATTTTAAATAAGCTTTTTAAGATACCGGAATTTAAGAATGCAAACACAGTTTTGTTTTATGCATCTTTTGATGGGGAAGTCGATACTTTTGAAATGATTAAACAAGCTAAACAATTAGGTAAAAAAATAGGATTACCGAGAATTAATAAAAACGATAAGGAAATAACTCCTATATTGGTAGAATATTTGGAAAAAGACCTTGAAGCTGGTCCATACGGAATTAAACAACCTATAGATAATGGAACAAATAGATTAGATTTAAATGATATTGATCTTGTTTGCGTTCCAGGGGTTGCTTTTGATAAAAAGAATAATCGTTTAGGAAGAGGTGGCGGATATTATGATCGCTTTCTTTCTAGACTATCTTCACGTATTCCTACCATCGGTTTAGCGTTTGATCTTCAAATTGTAGACGAAATCCCTCTCCAAAAGAGTCACGATATTCCAGTGTCTCAAGTAATTTTAAACTAGTATTTAGTACAAATACAACCCTAGTCATAAACAGCAAGAGTTTTGTTTCTGTTTATGTATATATAGAGAGGAGTTCACTATGTTAGATGCGCACAACGTATATATGCAGAGCTTAATTTTATCTACTTCTGCAATTTTTCTTTTTTTAGCAGGTTATTTGGTCAGATGGTTTTTTGCAGACAAAAAGTCAAAAGATGCTGATGTTAAAGCTAAAAAATTAATTGAATTAGCACAAAAAGAAGCAGGTACGTTACGTAAAGAAGTAGAGCTACAAGGCAAAGATTATGCAATTAAAGTACGCGAAGATTTTGAGAGAGAAACAAAGGAACGACAAGAGAAAATCGCGGCAATTGAAAAAAGAGCAATACAAAAAGAAGAGAACATAGATAAAAGAGTAGATCTTTTAGAGAAAAAAGAAAGAGACATTAGTAATAGATTGGGTTCTTTACAACAAAACGAAGCAAAGGTACAACAGGAATCGCAAGAGTTACAACGTTTGATTTCAGAAGAAAAACATCAATTGCAAAAGATCTCATCTATGACAGAAGAAGATGCAAAGAGATTGCTTTTATCAAAAATAGATGAAGATTTGATTCATGAGAAAGCAACTGAGATTAGAAAAAATGAAGAAGAGATAAAAGAAACATCAGAAAAACGTGCTCAGCAAATAGTATCTTCAGCAATACAAAGATGTGCTTCAGAACATACTTCAAGTTCAACAGTTACCGTTGTTGTTCTTCCAAATGATGAAATGAAGGGACGCATTATTGGTCGTGAAGGGCGAAACATTAGAGCCTTAGAAGCAGCAGCTGGAGTTGATATTATTATTGATGATACCCCAGAAGCGGTTACTATCTCAGGTTTTGATATATATAGAAGAGAAATAGCAAAGTTGGCATTAGAGAACCTTATATCTGATGGCAGAATACATCCAGGACGTATTGAAGAAGTTGTTGAAAAAGCTAAAAGAGAGTTGGATGGAGTGATAAGAGAAGAAGGTGAGAAGACTGCTTATAATTTGGGTATTCACAGTATGCACCCAGAGCTTTTAAAACTTATCGGTAAATTAAAATATAGAACAAGTTATGGTCAGAATGGATTGCAGCATTCAAAAGAGGTTGCAATGTTAGCTAGCTCTATGGCAGCACAATTAGGCTTAGATACTAAGCTAGCTGTACGCGCTGGATTGTTACATGATATTGGAAAAGTTGTTAGTCAAGATGTTGAAGAAGGAACGCATGCTGTTGTAGGTGGTAATTTGGCTCAGAAATATGGCGAAAAAGAAGTTGTTGTAAATGCAATAGCATCACATCACGAAGAAGTTGAAACAACATCTGCATATGGAGTTTTAGTTTGTGCTGCCGATGCTATTAGTGCTGCACGTCCAGGAGCTCGAGCAGAGACATTAGAAACATATATTAAGCGTCTTGAGAATTTAGAAAAAATAGCTAATTCATTTAAAGGCATTAATAAATCATATGCTTTGCAAGCAGGTCGTGAGATACGAATACTTGTTGATCCTGATAAAATAAATGATGATGAGGCCATTGTTATGGCAAGGGATATTAGACAGAAGATTGAAGAGGAGATGGAATATCCGGGACAGATAAAGGTTATTGTCTTAAGAGAAAAAAGAGCAGTTGAAATAGCAAAATAAAAAATCCTTTAATGGCACATCTGCTCGGCTGCTGGGCCGCAGTCTTTCAGATGTAAATTCGCACAGGCTAACTTGACGTTCGCCTCGCAAACTCGGCTCCGTAAGTTAGGTGCTCATTTATGAATATATTGTGTATTGGAGATATTGTAGGTAAGCCAGGTAGATTGGCTGTAGAAAAACTGCTAGACGGCATAAAGCAAGAGTTTAACATTGATTTTGTTATAGCTAATGCTGAAAATGTTGCTGGCGGCGCTGGCTTAACACCACGCATCGCAAGACATCTTTTGAGTCTTGGATGTGATTGTCTAACCTTAGGCGATCATGTTTGGGATCAAAAAGAAGTGGAAGACCATTTAGATGAAACAGATACTGTTATTAGACCTGCAAACTTTCCAGAGGGAGTGCCTGGAAAAGGCTTCTGTATTAAAGAAACATCAAAGGGAATTAAAGTTGGCATAATAAATCTTCTAGGCAGGGTGTTTATTCGTTATAATTCTGAGTGTCCTTTTAAAGCTCTAGAAAGAATTGTTTCTGAAATAAAGAAAGAAACATCGAATATCATAGTTGATTTTCATGCAGAAGCTACAAGCGAAAAAGTTGCTATGGGACATTTTAGCGATGGACGCATTTCTGCTATTTTTGGAACGCACACTCACGTACAGACAGCTGATGAGACAGTTTTGTCTGGTGGTACAGCATATATAACAGATGTAGGTATGACAGGTCCGCACGATTCAGTTATTGGCCAACAAAAAGAAAATATTATTAAAAGATTTTTGACTAGCATGCCTGTTAGGTTTTCTGTTGCTAGAGACGACATAAGATTAAATGGAGTTGTCGTTGATATAGACGAGACTACAGGTTTTGCTCGAAGCATTGTGCGTATTCAAAGAAAAACAGGCAATATGACCAACGAAGAGTCTGTAGAAGAAAAATAATTCTCAATTTATTTTGTTCATACATCTGTGGTATAATCCTATTAAAGTTTATAGATAAATACAAATATTTAAGGAGATTAAAATGGTTAATTGGGATGGTTTAAACAGAAGAAGATTCCCCAGGGTTCGCTACCCTTGTTTAATTGTTATTCGCTCAGAAGAACAAGACAATAATGTAATACTTACACATACAGAAAATATAGGTGTTGGCGGAGTATGCATCGTTTTGAAAGAGCCTCTTAAAATGTTTTCAAATATTACTATTGAATTGGATTTGTTGGATATGGAAAGCCACATTAAATGCGAAGGCAAGATTATGTGGTGTGTTCAAAGAAGCGGTTCGGCAGATAAAAAACCTCTATTTTATGATATGGGAATTGAATATGTTGGGTTAGATGAAAAAGAATTGAAAAGATTAGATAGTATTGTTGTAAGGCTTGTTAAGCAAAACAGAGAAGTGCCATATAACGAAAAATAAAATGTAGTTTAATGTAACAATTAGATAGGTTTTATAAAAGTATGATTAAGGCAAGATTTGCTCCCTCTCCGACAGGGTATCTACATATCGGCGGTGCTCGCACCGCCCTTTTTAATTTCATGTATGTAAAGGCTCAAAAAGGAACGTTTGTCTTGCGTATTGAAGATACCGATCAGGTGCGTTCAAAAAAAGAATACGAAGAAGAGATTTTAGCTAGTATGAAATGGTTAGGAATGGACTTTGATGAAATTTTTTATCAAAGCAAACGTTTTGACCTTTATCAGGGATATGCACAGAAGCTAGTTGATCAAGGTAAAGCTTATAAACAAGACAATGCGATTCTTTTTAAGATGGAGTCTTGCGAACTTAAGCTTTATGATTTAATTCGTGGAGAAATTAATTTTGATACATCGAATTTTACAGCACGCAACGAAGACGGATCTACCGTTGTTGATGCAGCAGGCAGTCCTGTACTAAAAGACGAAGTTTTGATAAAGAATGATGGTTCACCTGCCTATAGCTTTGCTTGTGTTATTGACGATGCTACTATGGAAATTACGCATGTTATTCGAGGAGAAGACCATATATCAAATACTCCTAAACAGATGATGATGTATGAAGCACTAGGTTTTAAGCCGCCTAAATTTGCACATCTTCCTCTTATTATGGGAGAAGATGGTGGAAGGCTTTCAAAGCGAACAGGCGCAGTTGCTGTAAGTGATTATAAAGCCCAAGGGTTTTTGCCAGAAGCCTTGGTTAATTATTTGTTGCTTTTAGGTTGGTCGCCAGGAAACAATCAAGAGATAATAAGTTTAGATTCTGCTATATCCAAATTTTCGATAAAAAAGATAAACAAGGCTGCAGCTGTTTTTTCAATGGATAAACTTAGATGGGTCAATGCTCAATATACAAAGACAATGGATGCCCAGAAGCTGGTTGATTTTCTTGTTCCTTTTTTAAAAGAAAAAGAATATATAAATGATACGTTTGATCAAAGCAAATTAGTTAAGGTAGTTAATTTATATAAGGGAAGATTTGCAGATATTAATGAATTTTTAGAAAGAACAGATTTTATTTTTATTGAGGATATTGTTATTGATGAAGAAATGCGCGCAAAACACTTATTGGATAATCAAAAGAGCGCATTTAAGCTTTTAAGTGACAGATTAAGTATACTTGATAATTTTGATACTTTATCGGCAGAGAAGACTTTTAGGGAGGTTGTTAGCGAACTAAGTTTAGAGGCGTCAGGCCTTGTACATCCCGTACGAGTTGCTTTAACAGGCAAAGATATTGGTCCAGGACTTTTTGAAACCATGGATATTTTAGGTAAAGACAAAACAGTAAAAAGACTATTGAAAGTATTTAAATAACTTATCTTCGGAGGGAATGCATTATGGATTTAAAATCTTTTTTTATTTTAGCTGCATGTATTTTTATTCTATCAGGATGTGCAACAAGTAAAAATCCTGGGAGGAAAACCGCCTTACAACATGTAGAAGCTTTTGATACTTGGACAAAAGAAGTTTTGTGGTAATCTTAAGTTTTCAATATTAAATTATGGATAATAAAGACACAAATAATAAAAATTCTTTAGATTTTATTCGCGCTAGAGTTAAGGAAGATGTGAGCGCAAGTAAGAATGATAAAAGAGTTATAACTCGTTTTCCACCGGAACCCAATGGATATCTGCATATAGGTCATGCCAAGGCTATTTGTCTAAATTTTGGAATAGCAAAGGAAAATGACGCTGTATGTCATCTACGCTTTGATGACACAAACCCAACAAAAGAAGAACAAGAGTATGTAGATTCGATAATAGAAGATGTTAAGTGGTTAGGGTTTGATTGGGGTAACCATTTATATTATGCGTCAGATTATTTTGATAGATTCTATGAATTTGCTTTGCAACTTATAGAGCAGGGTAAAGCTTATATTGATGATTTAAATGCAGAGCAAATACGTGAACATAGAGGTACCTTAACAGATCCAGGTAAGGACAGTCCTTGTCGAAATCGTCCTGTACACGAAAATTTAGATTTATTTCATCAAATGAGAGCGGGTGAGTTTAACGAAGGTGATTGTGTGCTCCGCGCGAAGATTAATATGAGTTCTCCTAATTTAAATATGAGAGATCCTATTATTTATCGCATATTAAAAGCAGATCATCATAGGACAAAGGACAATTGGTGTATTTATCCTATGTATGATTTTGCACATAGTATTTCTGATTCGATAGAGGGGATAACTCATTCAATTTGTACTTTAGAATTTGAAAACCATAGACCATTGTATGAATGGTTTTTAGAAGAGTTGAATATTTTTCGTTCTAAACAAATTGAGTTTGCTCGTCTTAATTTAAGCTATACGATCTTAAGTAAGCGTAAGTTATTACAATTAGTTGAAGAAAAGCATGTTTCTGGTTGGGATGATCCAAGGATGCCAACGATATCTGGTTTAAGGCGTAGAGGATATTCTTCGGCAAGTATTAGAGAGTTTTGTTCTCGCATTGGAGTTGCTAAGTTTGATAGCCTAGTTGATAAGGCACTTTTAGAGTATTGCCTAAGAGAAGATTTAAATAAAAAAGCAGAAAGAAGAATGGCAGTTCTTAAGCCTTTGAAAGTTGTTATTACTAATTATCCTCAAGATAAAAGTGAGGAACTTGATGCAATCAATAATCCTGAAGACGAAACGGCAGGATCGCGTACAGTCTTATTTTCAAAAGAGATTTATATAGAGCAAGATGATTTTTTAGAGGATGCTCCAAAGAAATTCTTTAGACTATCTGTTGGTAGAGAAGTGAGACTACGTTATGCATATTTTGTTACATGTCAGGAAGTTATTAAAGACCCTACAACAGGTGAAATAATAGAAATTCGTTGTACTTATGATCCTGAAACTAAGGGAGGAAATTCTCCCGACGGCAGAAAAGTAAAAGGAACAATTCATTGGGTATCGGCAGAGTATGCAATAGGGGCAAAGGTAAGATTGTATGATAATCTATTTTTAAAAGAGGATCCAAATAAAATAGATGAGGGTAAGGATTTTAAAGAAAATTTAAATCTGAATTCTATAGAGGTGTTAGAGAAATGTTTTCTAGAGCCGAGCTTAAAAGATGCTAAGGCCGGAGAGCATTATCAATTTGAACGTTTGGGTTATTTTTGTGTTGATTCTAAAGACTCAACACAAGATGCGCCTGTTTTTAATAGAACATCTACCTTAAGAGATGCTTGGGTAAAAATCCAAAAGAAATAAATACAAGGAGATAGTATTATGTGCGAAGAAAACAAAGAAGGTAAAAAGAAAAGCAGTTTGATTGCAAAATTTTTTAAGAAGATTGCTGATAAGATAGACAACAAGCTAAAAGAACCGCCAAAATCAGGTGGTTGTTGTTGTGGTGATGGAGAAGATAAAATATGCTAACAGGTTTTGTTGATTGGTTTATTTATGGCATTCTAGGCTTTGATATTGAATCACAATTAGGAGGGACTATACATTTTTTTATTTATGACTCTCTTAAGATAGGCTTATTGCTTTTCTTTATGATAGCGGTAATAGGCTTTTTGAGAAGTTATTTGTCAGAAGCTAGAATTAAGAGGTGGATGACAAACGCTGGAATAGTTAAATATTTTTATGCAGCTTTATTTGGAGCTTTTACTCCTTTTTGTTCATGTTCGTCGATTCCTATTTTCTTAAGTTTTTTAAAAACAGGTATTCCTATGGGGGTAATGTTTTCTTTTCTTATAACATCTCCTTTGCTTAATGAATATTTGGCTGTTTTGATGTTTGGATTTTTTGGTTGGAAAATAGCAGTTGCTTATATTTTTAGCGGAATGTTTATCGGAATTATATCTGGAGTTGTGTTGGGTAAGATGGGTTTAGAAAAACATTTAATTCAAGACATTGTTGGCGTACAAACAGATATAAATACAAGAGAATATAAAAATTTGCAATCGCGCGTTAAATTTGGCATTGATGAAGCTTTTTCTATAATTAAGAAAATATGGGCTTGGATTCTTATAAGCATTGCAATAGGGGCGATTATACACAATTATGTTCCGCAAGAAATAATTCATGGAATTATTGCAAAGACAGGATGGTTTGCTGTTCCTGTAGCTGTTATTTTAGGAGTTCCGATGTATGGAAGTTGTGCTGCTATTGTTCCGATTGCGTTTGTACTGTTTCAAAAGGGAGTTCCGATTGGAACAGCGCTAGCTTTTATGATGGCCGTTGCTGCTTTAAGTTTGCCTGAGGCAATTATTTTAAGACGAGCGATGAAGCTAAAGCTTATTGGTTTGTTTTTTGGCATCACAACTCTTTCAATTATTTTCATAGGATATGTTTTTAATTTTTTACAAACATTGTTAATGTAAAGATAACATTATGAACGTTGCTGTAATAGGAGCATCAAACAAACCTGAGAGATATTCCTATAAAGCTTTAATGCTCTTGCAAGAAAATAATCACACCGTTTTTCCTATTCATAAAAAGTTAGAACTGATAGAAGGGATCAAAGTATTCTCTAGCATTACTGATGTTAACTCTGCGATAGATACTATAACGATGTATGTTGGACCTGCTATTTCTAGCGAAATTCAAGATGATATTTTATCTTGTAACCCCAGTAGAATTATCTTTAACCCTGGATCAGAAAACCCACAATTAGAGCAAGCAGCAAGAGATCATGGCGTTGAAGTTGTTTGTGCTTGCACACTTGTTATGCTTAAAATAGGACAATTTTAGATGTATAAAACTTTATTTATTGTATTAGCTATTGTTTTTGTTGTGTTTATTTTTAATTTTCCATCTTTAGATAGATCTCGTCTGATGCGCGTTCATTTTATTAATGTAGGATATGGAAGTTCTGTTTTTATTGAGCTTCCCAATGGTCAAAATTTGCTTGTAGATGCAGGTCCTAAAGGTCAAGCGCAACATTTAATAGAATATATAAAATCCTTAAATATAGGAAAAATAAATAAAGCAGTGTTAACGCATCCTCATAAAGATCATTTTGGAGGATTCGATGAGATATTTAAACATTTTATAGTAGAAGAGTTTTATTTTAATGGAGATGAACGCAATCCTCACGAAGGCTATTTTGATGTTATGGCTCAGATCAAAGAAGATGTTGAGCCTAAGGTTTTAAGCAGAGGAGATAGATTAGAGCTTTTTAGCGGCATAATAATAGAGGTGTTACATCCTAAAAGTTTAACGGGTACGGCTAATGAGGAAGTTATTGTTCTATGGATTGAATATGGGACACAAAGTTTTCTTTTAACGTCTGATTTACCAGAACAAGAGCAGGGAGAGCTAGTTGATTTATTTCTTAAGTTAGAGAGGGCAAATTTTGTTCAAGTACCACATCATGGCGGCGCAATTAATGATAAGTTCGCAAGTAGACTTTCTGGTAAAACTTTTATTTTATCTGTTGGAGAAAATGAATATCAAAATCCATCTGTTGAACAGCTTAACAAATTAAAAGGTAAGATTGTAAGAACAGACAAAGAAGGTGATGTTGTCATAGAATCCGACGGACGAAAGGCGAAAATTATAAAATGAAGGAGAGACTAAAACGGTGGGGATCTGTATTTGCGTGGACCACGCTTATTTATTCTACTCTTTATATAGTTAGGCCAATTTGTTCTTTTTTAAAGGAAAATATTCCTTTTAGTATAGTTGCCAATTTTTTGCTTGTAGCCTTATTCTCTGCAATTATTTTTTTGTTTTTAAGAAAAGTAAAAGTAAGAATGATATCAACCTATGTCTTGCTTTTATTGATTCTTTCTATGTATTTGTTTGGTTTTATGAGTATTAAAATAACAGAAGAAAAAATACATTTTATTGAGTACGGTATTTTAGTTTTTTTGGTTTATTGGGCAAGCATAGTTGATTTTAAGGATCCACATTCTTATATAATTGCTTTTTTTGTGGCGTTTTTTGTTGGGTGGGCAGATGAAGGTATACAATATTTATTACCTAATAGATATTACGACATAAGAGATGTTGTCTTTAATGGCGTGGGAAGCGCGTTGGGACTTTGTCTAATTTTTATAATGAGACGCGAAATTATACAAAAAACCCCCTCTATCTAATTAAAGATAGAGGGGAAAATTGTTTTAAGGCTTATTTAAGCTTTGATTGCATCAGATGGACAGACTGAAACGCAAGCGCCACAATCAGTACATTTTTCAGCATCAATAGTATAAATAGGATCGCCTTCACTTATTGCTTCAACAGGGCATTCTGGAATACATGAACCACATGCGATGCAATCTTCGTTAATTGTATGAGCCATTAATTACCTCCTTGCTCTATGTTAGGTGTAACATCAACTTGTATTCTTTATTTTTTAGCATAATTATATTTTAATTGCAAATAATAACATGTATTTTCTATTTTTTATGTATAATATAAAAATCTAAGATGAAGACAAAACAATACTTTTACTTATATTTATTAATAGCTGCATCTTTTGTTATGGTATCTTGTGTCAGATTTGAAACAAGGCCGCATGGCTATGTACTGCCTAAAGAAGAAGCGTATTATGAGGAACAAGAGCTAATAATAGAGTCTGAAGTAGTCCGGTTAGCTGCATCAGAAACAGTTTCTTTTAAAACAGGAAGCAATCTTTCGCATCAAGTAGCGCCAGGAGAGACTGTTTGGCGTTTGGCAAAAATATATAATGTCAAAGCACAAGATATTATAAGTGCAAATTCACTTAAAAGTGCAACTGATATAAAAATGGGACAACGTCTTATAATTCCAAATGCATCATCTCCGAAGGAAATTATACCTCTTTTTCCATCAAAGAAGTGGCAATATATTATCATTCATCATAGCGCAACAGATGAAGGTAATTCTTTGCATTTTAATAAAGCTCATACTTTAAGGGGTTGGGATAGGGGAGTTGGTTATGATTTTGTTATTGATAATGGTACAAGCGGGAAAAGAGAAGGTCAAATAGAAACAACTCCCCGTTGGATTAAGCAGCAAGATGGAGCGCATTGTAAAGCATCAGATATGAATAAAAAGGCAATTGGGATATGTTTAGTAGGTAATTTTAGTGAAGATAGAGTGTCAATGAGGCAAATGGAGTCTTTGGTTTTGTTGGTTCGTGTCTTGCAGGATTATTATAAAATTCCAATATCTAAAATATTGGGTCATGGAAAAGTTCCTGATGCTATAACAGAATGCCCTGGAACAAAGTTTCCTTGGAATGCTTTTATACAAAAACTTAAATCTGCGCAGTAACATTTTCCTATAAATGTTTTATTGACATAAAGCATAAATTCTTTTAATCTATTACCGTATTTTGGGCCTCAAAATATCTTACCAAACCCGTTGTATCTTATATTATGAGTAATTTCTTTTCGCATAAAAAAACGCGCAATATGTCTTTGCTACAAGGAATCTTGTTCTTTTTAAGGTTGCTGTGTGGCAGTAAAGCTTATCATTTAATAAAAATTAAATTTATTAATATTAAAAGGGAGAGTTATGTCAAAAAAGCAAGGCTTTGATAACGAAAAGTATTTAAAAGAACAAACCGAAGCGATTTTAAAACGGGTTGAGAGATTTGATAATAAGCTCTATTTAGAGTTTGGCGGGAAATTACTTTTTGATTATCATGCTGCTCGCGTCCTTCCTGGATTTGATCCAAATGTTAAAATGAGACTTTTAAAACAGTTAAGCAGTAGTGCTGATATTATTTTGTGTATCTATGCAGGAGACATTGAAAGAAAAAAAGTAAGAGCTGATTTTGGTATAACTTATGATGTTGATGCATTGAAACTAATTGATGACCTTAAAGGGTGGGATATTGATGTTTGCGCTGTTGTTATAACGCGCTTTGAAGGTCAACCCGCAGCCACTATCTTTAAAAATAAATTAGAACGTCGCAAAATAAAAGTATATACCCATCCGTTTACAGAAGGGTATCCAACGGATGTGGATCTGATTGTTAGTGATAAAGGGTACGGAGCAAACGCTTATATTGAAACAAAAAATCGTTTGGTTATTGTAACTGGTCCTGGACCAGGAAGTGGAAAACTTGCGACGTGCATGTCACAGCTCTATCATGAACATAAACATGGAGTAAACGCAGGTTATGCAAAGTTTGAAACATTTCCAATATGGAATTTACCTTTGAAACATCCTGTTAACATTGCATATGAATGTGCAACAGCTGATATCAAAGATTTTAATTTAATTGACTCGTTTCATTTAGAGGCATATGGCAAGACAACAGTTAATTACAATAGAGACGTTGAAATATTTCCAGTTTTAAAAAGAATATTAGGAAAGATTATGGGAGAAGATATATACAACTCTCCTACTGATATGGGAGTTAATTGCGCTGGGTCTGGAATTGTCGACGATGAAGTTTGTCGTGAAGCATCGCAACAAGAGGCGATAAGGAGATATTTTAGATATAAATATGAATATATAATGGGCCTAGTTGATCAAGAATCAGTGCAAAGAGCTGATTTGTTGATGGAAGAAATGGGGGTTCGTGTCGAAGACAGAAAAGTTGTTGAAGCTGCAAGGGCTGCAGCCGCAGATGCAGAGAAAAAAGGCGGAGGTAATGAGGGAGTTTATTGCGGAGCGGCGATTGAGCTGCATAGCGGAGAAATTGTAACAGGTAAAAATTCGCCTTTGATGCATGCCGCATCAAGTCTGATTATAAATGTTTTAAAGAAAATGGCAGAGATACCAGATAGAATACCATTATTATCAGAAAATATTATAAAATCTATATCAAATCTTAAGAATAATATTTTAGATGCTAAGACAATAAGTTTAGATTTAGATGAGACTTTGATAAGCTTAAGCATTAGTGCTGCTACAAATCCTGCAGCACAGCTAGCTATAGAAAAGTTAAGTGAATTGCAAGGTTGTGAAGTGCATATAACGCATATTCCAACAGCTGGAGATGAAGCGGGATTAAGAAGATTAGGCGTGAATTTGACTAGTGATCCTAATTTCTCATCAAAAAGTTTTTGTAAGGCTACATAAAGTTTAGGGTAGATAATTTTACGTTTAATTAATTAACAAGAAGAGGTAAAGATGGTACGAAGAAAAGACATTAAGAAAGTTCTTATTATTGGTTCTGGTCCTATTATTATAGGGCAAGCTTGTGAATTTGATTATTCAGGAACGCAAGCATGTAAGGCATTAAAAGAAGAGGGCTTTGAGGTTGTGTTGGTTAATTCGAATCCAGCTACTATTATGACTGATCCAACGACGGCTGATAAAACATATATTGAACCGCTTACTGCAGAAAGTATTGAAGCGATTATTGAAAAAGAACGTCCAGATGGTTTGTTACCTAATTTAGGTGGGCAAACAGGACTTAATTTATCAGCTACTTTACATAAAACTGGAGTGTTGAAAAAATACGGAATTGAAATGATTGGTGTTAAGGCCGATGTTATTGAGCGTGGTGAAGATAGAATTTCATTTAAAGAGACTATGGATAAAATTGGGATTGAGATGGCAAAATCTGAGCCGTCTCATTCTGTAGAAGAGGCCGAAGGTATTGCAGAGAAGCTAGGTTATCCGGTCGTGTTGCGTCCAGCATATACGATGGGAGGAACAGGCGGAGGAATAGCTTATAATGTTGAAGAATTACGTACGATAGTTACTAGAGGATTAGCTGTTAGTCTTGTTGGTCAGGTTTTGGTTGAAGAATCTGTTTATGGATGGGAAGAACTTGAGCTTGAAGTTGTAAGAGATGATAAAAATAATAAAATCACGGTTTGTTTTATTGAAAATATTGATGCAATGGGTGTTCACACTGGAGATAGCTTCTGCTCAGCTCCAATGTTGACCGTACCACAAGAATTGCAAGATCGTATGCAAGACGCCTCGTATAAAATAGTTGATGCTATAGGAGTGATCGGTGGTACCAACGTTCAGTTTGCGCATGATCCAGAATCTGATCGCTTGATTGTTATAGAAATTAATCCAAGAACCTCGCGTTCGTCTGCGCTTGCATCAAAGGCAACAGGATTTCCTATTGCTCGTATTTCTACAAAACTAGCAGCAGGATTAAATATGGACGAAATTCCATATTGGAGAGATGGGACGCTTGATAAATATGTTCCAAGCGGAGAATATGTTGTTATTAAATTTGCTCGTTGGGCATTTGAAAAATTTGCTCAAGCAAAAGATATACTTGGAACTCAGATGAAGGCAGTTGGAGAAGTTATGAGCATTGCAAAAACTTTTCAAGAGTCTTTTCAAAAAGCAATTCGTTCGCTTGAAATTAAACAGTATGGATTGGGTTATGCAAAGAATTACAATGAACTTTCATTAGATGAAATAAAGAAGAAGTTGGCATATCCGTCGAGCCAGAGAGTATTTTTAATGTATGAAGCTTTAAGAAAAGGAATGGACGTGCAAGAACTCCATAAGCTTACATACATAGGAGTTTATTTTATTAATGCAATGAAAGAATTGGTTGATTATGAGGAAGAAATAACAAAGGTAAAATTTAAAGACTTGTCAGTTGATAAATTAAAGAAAGCAAAGCAGCTAGGGTTTGCAGATAAATATCTGGCTAAAGTGTTTGGTGTGGATGAAAAGCAGGTAAGAGACACAAGAATAAAGGCTGGCATTATTGCAAAATATGAGCCTGTTCCTGTTAGTGGCGTCAATGATGCAGCATACTATTACTCAACATATGCTGATGTTGAAGACCAAGTTACTGTTTCAAAAAATAAAAAGATTATGATTTTAGGTGGCGGGCCAAATAGAATAGGTCAAGGTATTGAGTTTGATTATACTTGCGTGCATGCCGCATTCACTTTAAGAGATGCAGGGTATGAATCTATTATGGTTAATTGTAATCCTGAGACTGTTTCAACAGATTATGATACATCTAATAAACTTTATTTTGAACCTTTAACTGTTGAGGATGTATTAAGCATTTATGAAAAAGAAAAACCAGAAGGCGTTATTGTTCAGTTTGGCGGACAGACTCCTTTAAATATTGCACAAGAATTAAAAGATAACGGAGTTCCTATTTTAGGAACAACACCAGAAAGTATTGATTTCGCAGAGGATCGCGAACGTTTTAGAGAAAAAATGATAACACTTGGAATTCCTCAGCCAGAAAGTGATACAGCAAGGTCTTTAGATCAAGCTTTAAAGATTGCTGATAAAATTGGATATCCTTTGATGGTTCGTCCTTCTTATGTGTTAGGTGGACGAGGAATGGAAGTTATTTATGAAGAAGAATCTTTAAGAAAATATGCAACAGAGGCAATTAATGTAAGCCCTGAGCACCCTATGCTTATTGATAGATTCTTAGAGCAGGCAACAGAAGCAGAAGTTGATGCTATTTCTGATGGAGAAGATTCTTTTGTAGCATCTATTATGGAACATATTGAGCTTGCTGGTGTTCATAGTGGAGATTCAGCATGCTCTATTCCAAGTAGAACCATTAAAAAAGAACATATAGAAACAATAAAAGATTATACAAAGAAAATAGCAAAAGAATTAAAAGTAATTGGTTTGATTAATATTCAATTTGCTATTTGCGATGATAAAGTTTATATCTTGGAAGCCAATCCTCGTGCGTCAAGAACGGTTCCTATTGTTTCAAAGATAGCAGGCATATCTTTGGCAAGAATGGCAACAGAAATTATGTTAGGAAAGAAAGTAAAGGATCTTCCAAAGTTTGATGTTGATAATATTCCTTACGTAGGGGTTAAAGAGTCAGTGTTTCCATTTAATATGTTTCCTGAGGTTGATCCAATATTAGGACCTGAGATGAGAGCAACAGGTGAGGTTATGGGAATAGCAGATACTTTTGGTATGGCATTTTATAAAGCCCAAGAATCAGCAGGATATAAATTGCCTTCTGAAGGCAATGTTTTAATTACAATAGCAAAGCGAGATAGAAAAGTTCTTCTTCCTATTGCAAAAAAGATAGAAGCCTTAGGTTTTACTATTCTTGCAACAGAAGGAACAAGTAAGTTTTTAGATGAAAATGGTGTCAAGAGTACCGTTGCTAAGAAATTGCATGAAGGTCGTCCTAACATAGCAGATGCAATCAAAAATAATGAGCTAGCTCTTATACTCAACACACCAATTGGAAAAGACAGTCAACATGATGATAGCTACATAAGAATGATGGCAATACAAAAGAAGATTCCTTATGTTACATCTATTGCCGCAGCAGAAGCAACAGTTGCTGGAATAGAGGCAATGAAGACTGGAGATAAATCTCCTAAATCATTGCAAGAGTATCATGCATTATTGAATAAATAAATTAAATATAGAAGGAGAAAAAGATAATGAGTGGAATTTTCGGAGCAATATCTAAAGACGATTGTGCAAAGACTTTATTTTATGGAATAGATTATCATTCACATCTTGGAACAGAATATGGTGGAATAGCTGTTTTAGATAAAGAATTTAAACGTCAAATTCATAGTATAAGCCAAAGCCAATTTAAATCTAAGTTCTATGAAGATCATAAGCGTATGGTAGGTCCTAAAGGAATTGGTGCTATTAGCGATTTTGATGAACAGCCAATATACCTGAATTCTAAGTTTGGACCATTTTGTATAGTAACAGCTGGTCTTATTGAGAATAAAGCAGATCTTGAAGCCTTGCTTTTCAGCAAAGGTATTTCTTTTAGTGAAGTAAGTCAGAATGGTGAGCTTAACACAACTGAGCTTGTTGCAAAGCTAATAAGCTTAGGTGATAATCTTATACACGGAATTGAGCTTATGTTCGACGCTATTGAAGGGTCATGTTCGCTTCTTCTTCTTAATAAAGATGGTATTTATGCTGCTCGCGATAGACTTGGATATACTCCTTTGACCATAGGAAAAAAAGAGAATGATTGGATAGTTGCATCAGAAACAAATTCTTTTGCTAATCTTGGTTTTTCAATAGAACAATATTTAAAACCAGGAGAGGTAGTACTTTTAAATGAAAAGGGATTGTTATCTCAGAGAAAAGGCACAGAAGAGAGCCAGATTTGTTCCTTCCTCTGGATATATACTGGTTTTCCTGCATCAAATTATGAAGGTATCAATACTGAAACTGTTCGCGAACGTTGCGGACGTGCATTAGCAAAACAAGACAAAGATATTGAGGCAGATGTTGTTGCTGGCGTGCCAGATTCTGGAACAGCACATGCAATAGGTTATGCTATGGAATCAGGTAAGCCATATAGAAGGCCTTTAGTTAAATATACTCCAGGATATGGAAGAAGTTATACTCCTCCATCTCAAGAGACGAGAGATCTTATTGCTACGATGAAACTTATTGCTATCGACGAGATCATAAAAGATAATAAGGTTATTATTTGTGAGGATTCAATTGTAAGAGGAACACAATTGAAGAATTTTACAGTTAATAAGCTTTGGAACGCAGGGGCAAAAGAAATTCATGTTAGACCTGCTTGTCCACCTTTAATGTTTCCTTGTAAGTTCTGTTTGTCTACTAGAAGTATTGATGAATTAGCGGCCCGAAAAGCCATTCGCGATATTGAGGGCAAGGACATAGAAGATGTTTCAGAATATCTTGATACTACTTCAGAAAAATATAAAAAGATGGTCGATTGGATTAGAAAAGATATTGAGGTGACTACCTTAAGATATTTAAGAATAGAAGACATGATTGAAGCAATTGGTCTTCCTAAGGAAAAGATTTGTCTATATTGTTGGAACGGAAAATGTCCAGGCTCTGAATGTTCGTCTAAAAAAGACCTTGCAAAAGAAGGTGCTGTTAAATAAAATAGGATATTATTTTTACAGAAAGGGGAAGTAAGTGTCACAGGAATTAATAGTTTTATTAATTACAGCTGCATCAATAGGGTTTTTTCATACATTATTTGGTCCAGATCACTATGTCCCTTTTATTGTTATGTCAAAGGCTAAAAAATGGTCTTATTGGAAGACCTTTGGCATAACATTTTTATGTGGGCTAGGGCATGTTGGAAGCTCTATTGTTTTAGGAATTATAGGTGTATTGTTTGGAGTAGCTCTTCAACGTTTAGAATTTTTTGAGTCAGTAAGAGGAGGCTGGGCAGCTTGGGCTTTAATAGCTTTTGGTCTTGTTTATACAATTTATGGCATAAAGCAAGCTATTAAAAATAAACCGCACACACATCTGCATTTTCATCAAGATGGTGAGCCTCATGAGCATCAACATACTCATAATGGCGGACATGTTCATGTTCATGAAGCTAATGAAAAGTTTAATTATGTTCCATGGGCGTTATTTGTTGTTTTTGTTTTGGGTCCATGCGAACCGCTTATACCAATTCTAATGTATCCAGCTCTAAAGAGTAGCTTTTCCGCAATGATTCTCGTCGCTGGAGTTTTTAGTTTAGCTACAATATCTACCATGTTAGGCATGGTATTGTTATGCTCATTTGGCATAAGTTTCTTGCCTATTAAGAGAATTGAAAAATATTCCCATGCCTTAGCTGGTCTTTCAATACTTGCTTGCGGCTGTGCTATACAATTCTTGGGATTATAGAGGTATTTATGCATGAAATGTCAATAGCAGCTGAGATTTTAGATCAGGTTATAGAACAAGCTAAAGTGAATAATTTGGTACGAGTGTCTGAAGTAACGCTTGAGGTAGGATTCTTAAAACAAGTTGTGCCAGAGTTGATGATAATAGCTTTTGAGTCTATAACTACGGATACAATAGTGGAGAGGGCAAGGCTCAAGATAGTTGAGGTACCATCAATCGCAAAATGTAATGAGTGTTCTTACAGCTTTGAACCTAAAATAAATAATTTTTTATGTCCTAAATGTGAACGTGCAGATGTCAATGTAATTTCCGGCAATGATATAATTTTAAAAGCTATATTTGGAGAGGTTAAAGAATAATAATGGCAAATATCAGCGTAGTAACAAAAAAACGAATACTTGATACTAATGATCAAGAAGCGGCAAAGACAAGAGAGGCTTTTAAGGAAGCTGGGCTTTTTGCTGTTAATCTTATAAGTTCGCCTGGATCTGGAAAAACAACTCTTTTAGAGAAAACTATAGAAAAGTTAAATCCAGAGCAAAATTCTGCTGTTATAGTAGGGGATCTTGAAACTAGTAGAGATGCCGAAAGGGTTGCTCCTTTTGCGAAAGAAGTTGTTCAGATAAATACTGGTTTAAGTTGCCATCTTTATGCAAATCAAATACAGGAAAGCCTAAAAGGCCTTAATTTAAGCGAAATTGACTTCTGTTTTATTGAAAATGTAGGAAACATGGTTTGTCCTGGCGAGTTTGATCTTGGCGAGAATGCAAAAATAATACTTTTAAGCACTCCAGAAGGCGATGATAAGGTCGCGAAATATCCTACTATTTTTAGAGCAGCCGATTTGGTGCTTTTGACCAAATGTGACCTTTTAAAAGTCCTTGATTTTAATATGGATAGAGTAAAAGAAGATATTTATAAACTTAATTCGAATGTTAAGATAATAGAGCTTTCTTCATTATCTGGCCAAGGCATGGAGGAGTGGTTAAGCTGGCTAAAAGACAATCGTACCTCTTTTATTGGCGCAAAAGCCAAATTTGTCACAGAATAGTTGTATTTATATATTGACATCATTTGGCGTTGGTTCTATAATCCATTCTTTAACAAATATAATATTATATCATCTTTCAAGAGGAGAAAAATGCTATGACAACAGTTAAGCGGCTTTTAGAGAAAAAAGGAAATAATATTTATAAGGTATCTCCCGATACTACTGTTTTTGATGCGTTAAGTCTTATGGCAGAAGAAGATGTTGGAGTTTTGTTGGTTACTGAAAACGAAGCACTTGTTGGTATCTTTTCAGAAAGAGACTACGCTCGCAAACTCGCCCTAGAAGGTAAAGATTCCAAAGAAACCAAAATTTCAGAGCTTATGAGTACAGATGTTTTGTGTATTAGTTTAGACAAAACAATGCAGGAATGTATGGCTCTTATGTCAAACAAACATATTCGTCATTTGCCTGTTATAGATGAAGAGAAGGTAATTGGTTTAATTTCTATGCGTGACGTTGTTACAGAGGTTATTTCTGAACAAGAATTTGAAATAAACGAATTAGGTAAGTATATATCAGGTAGAATTTATAGCGCACAATAATTAAAAGAAAAAAGGTAATATATGAACGATAAAATTATTAGTCAAGTTTGCAGTACTTACAATAATAATAAAACCAGAATGATGGACATCGTAACCACGCTAAACAAACAATTAGGTGGCATTGATGATGAATCAATAGATTTAATAGCAAAAGCAACAGGATCCCCAAGAGTTTTGGTTGAAAGTACAATTTCATTTTACTCATTTTTATCAAAAGACAAAAAAGGTGATGTAGTTGTCCGACTTTGTAATGATGTTGTTGATAATATGCAAGGGGCTAAAGAGATCAAAGAAGTATTTGAGCAAGAGTTAGGTATCAAATGCGGAGAAACAACAGAAGACGGAAAAGTTACTTTAGAAGAGACTCCTTGTATTGGAATGTGTGATCAAGCACCTGCAGCCTTGATAAACGAAACAGTAGTAACTAGCCTAACTAAAGATAAAGCAAAACAAGTTGCACAAGACTTAAAAGGTGGAGCTGCTGCAGAGACTTTAGTAAAAGATCTCGGCGACGGTAACAATGCGAATGACTTAGTTAAGTCAATGGTAAATAATAACGTTAAGAAAAAAGGTGAGGTTATTTTTGCTGATAGAGAAGATAATGTTGGTTTAAAAGCTGCGATTGAGAAGACTCCAGAAAGTATTATTGAAGACTTAAAGATATCAAAACTTCGTGGTCGTGGAGGAGCAGGTTTTCCAACAGGACTTAAATGGGCGTTTACAAGATCGGCAGATGGAGACAATAAAACAGTTATTTGTAATGCTGATGAGGGGGAACCGGGAACATTTAAAGATAGAGTTATTTTAACTGAAGAATGTAATCTTCTTTTTGAAGGAATGACAATCGGCGGATATGTTATTGGTGCAGAAACTGGAATTATTTATCTTAGAGGTGAATACGCATATTTGAAAGTATTCTTAGAAGATGCTTTAGACAAAAGAAGAGAAGCAAATCTTTTAGGTAAAAATATATTAGGAAAAGACGGTTTTAATTTTGATATTCGTATCCAGCTTGGCGCAGGAGCTTATATTTGTGGAGAAGAGTCTTCTCTTATAAGTTCATGTGAAGGGTTAAGAGGCGATCCAAAAACAAGACCACCTTTCCCAGCACAAAAAGGATATTTGCAAACACCAACAGCTGTTAACAATGTTGAGACATTTTGTTCTGTAGCTCGCATTTTAGAAAAAGGCGGAGTTTGGTTTGCTGAAATTGGAACAGAAGCAAGTCCAGGAACAAAGCTTTTGAGTATCTCAGGTGATTGTGATAATCCTGGTGTTTATGAGTTTGAGTTTGGTGTAACAATAAATGATATGTTGTCCGAATCAGGCGCAAAAGATACAAAGGCAGTTTTGGTTGGTGGACCTTCTGGTCAAATAATAGGCAAAGACGATTTTGATAAAGCAATTTGTTACGACGATTTAGCTACAGGTGGTGCAATTGTTGTGTTTAATTCAACAAGAGATATTTTAAAAATCGCTTTAGAATATATGGAATTCTTTGTTGAAGAAAGTTGTGGTTATTGTACCCCTTGTCGTGCAGGTAATGTTCTACTTCGCAATTGTTTAGAGAATATTGTAGAAGGTAAAGGGCAAACTACTGATCTTAAATATTTAGAAGAATTAGGAGAAAGTGTTCAATTTTCTAGTCGTTGTGGTTTAGGTCAAACGTCACCAAATCCAATCCTCTCTACTTTAAAAAACTTTAAAGCAGATTATGAAGCTCTTGTTAAAGAAGATGACGGGTTTAATCCCGCATTTGATATAAATAAAGCACTAAGCGTCGCTGAAGATATTCAAGGAAGAAAATCAGTGATCTTTAACGAAAACCACTAATAAAAGAAGAACAATATCATGTCAGAAAAAACAATAAAGTTTAAAATTGACGGAAAAGAAATCCAAGGCAAAGTAGGCCAGACTATTTTAGAGGCCGCAGAAGAAGCTGGAATTTATATTCCTAGGCTTTGTCATTTAAAAGGAATTACTCCTCACGGCAGTTGTCGCGTTTGTACGGTCAAAGTCAACGGTCGTCCACAGACAGCTTGCACTCAACCTGTTGTAGAAGGAATTGAAGTAGAGAATGACACAGAAGAGATTACTGAACACAGAAAGAACATTATTGACATGTTGTTTGTTGAGGGAAATCATTTCTGTATGTTTTGCCAGAAGAGTGGTAATTGCGAACTTCAAGCACTTGCTTACAGATTTGGAATTCTAGCTCCTAAATATCCTTACCAATTTCCAAAACGAGAACTAGACGCAACTCACCCAGATATTTTTATTGATAAAAATTGTTGTATTTTGTGTGGCAGATGCGTTCAAACATCTAAAGATATTGACGGTAAGAATGTATTTGAGTTTGTTGGTAGAGGGCCAGAGAAACAATTAGCGGTTAATTCAAAAGCAAACTTGGCTGGCACTGACATTTCTGTGACCGATAAGGCAGCAGAGGCTTGTCCGGTTGGCGCAATTATAAAGAAACAGGAAGGCTACGCTGTTCCTGTAGGCAAACGCCTTTACGACATAAAGCCAATTGGCTCTGAAATAGAAAATAAATAAAATAGAAAACAGTAAAGAGAATAGAGATAACCATGACTAAACCAAAAATAGCAACAACATCACTCGCAGGTTGTTTTGGATGCCACATGTCAATTTTAGATATTGACGAGCGTATTTTACAGCTTGTTGAATTAGTAGATTTTGACAAATCTCCGGTCGATGATATTAAAAAGTTTACAGGTAGATGTTTAGTAGGGATTATTGAAGGCGGCTGTTGTAATGAAGATAATGTGCACGTTTTAAAATATTTCAGAGAAAATTGTGACGTGCTTATTGCTCTTGGCGATTGCGCTATAAACGGATGTATTCCTTCAATGAGAAATGAAATTCCTTTAAAAGAGTGTTTTGATGAAGCTTATAAAGACGGTCCTACGGTTTATAATCCAGAAGGAATTATTCCTAATGATCCTGAAATCCCACTTGTATTAGATAGAGTTTATCCTTGTAGCGAAGTGGTTAAAATTGATTATCATCTTCCTGGTTGTCCGCCAAACGCAGACATAATCTGGGAAGCTTTAGTTGCATTATTAAATAATAAACCATTAGACTTGCCGTATGAATTAGTGAAATACGATTAGTACTTAAGGAGATATCGTGAGTAATGAGAATTTAAAAAGAGTAGTTATAGAGCCAGTAACGAGAGTTGAAGGCCACGGAAAAGTATCTTTGTTGCTTGATAAAGATAATCAAGTAAAACAAGCGAGACTTCACATTGTTGAGTTCCGTGGATTTGAAAGATTTATTCAAGGTCGCCCTTATTGGGAAGCACCTGTTATAGTTCAAAGACTTTGCGGAATTTGTCCTGTTAGCCATCACTTGGCGGCTGCAAAGGCAATGGATGTTATCGTCGGAGCTGACAAACTTACTCCAACAGCTGAAAAAATGCGTCGCTTAATGCATTACGGACAAACATTTCAGTCTCATGTACTTCATTTTTTTCATTTATGCTCACCAGATTTGCTTTTCGGTTTTGATGCAGACCCTGCGATAAGAAATGTTATTGGAATTATTAAAAAATATCCTGAACTTGCTAAGCAAGGCGTTTTGATGCGTAAATATGGTCAAGAGATTATCAAAGCAACAGCAGGTAAAAAGATACATGGTACGGGCGCTATTCCAGGCGGCGTAAATAAAAATCTTTCAATTGAAGAAAGAGATGTATTTTTAAAAGACATTGAGCAAATGGTAGAGTGGGCTAAGGGCGCACTTAAAATTGCAAAAGATTACACAGTTGAAAATCTTGATAGCATTGCAAGTTTTGGATCTTTTGACTCAAGCCATTTAAGTATTGTAAGAGAAGACGGAGCATTAGATCTTTATAATGGCGGTCTTCGCGCAATAACTAAAGACGGAGAAAAGATTTTTGATCATTTTAATAATCAAAAATATCACGAGCAAATAGCAGAAGAAGTTAAATCTTGGTCATATATGAAGTTCCCATTTATTAAATCTATTGGACCAGAAAACGGTTGGTACAGAGTAGGTCCTCTTGCAAGAATTAATGCCTGCGACTTTATTGATACTCCATTAGCTGAAGCAGAACGTGCTGAATTTATGGCAATAACGGAGGGCAAGCCAAACAATATCACAATGGCATATCATTGGACAAGAATGATAGAAACATTGCATTCAATAGAGAAAATAAGAGATCTTCTTAATGATGAAGATCTTCAAGGAACTGATTTAGTAGTGAAAGGTAAAAGACGCGAAGAAGGCGTTGGTATCATAGAAGCTCCTCGTGGAACACTTTTCCATCATTACAAAGTTGACGAAAAAGATCAGATTACAATGTGTAATTTAATTGTTTCAACGACCAGCAATAACATTCCAATGAATACAGCGGTCGAGCGTGTTGCTCAAGAATATATAAGCGGTAAGCCAGAGATTACAGAAGGCTTGCTTAATCGCATTGAAGTTGCTATTCGTGCATATGATCCATGTTTATCGTGTGCTACACATGCTATGGGACAAATGCCTTTGATCGTAAGCATGTTTGATTATGAAGGTAAATTGATCGATAAAAAAGCTAAATGACCTCCTCACCGAAAAAAGTTCTTCTTATAGGATTTGGTAATCCTGGAAGATTAGATGATGGTTTAGGACCTGCGCTAGCAGAAGCTATAGAAAATTTAAATCTTCTAGGAGTTACCGTAGATTCAGATTACCAACTTACTGTAGAAGACGCATCCCAAATTTCAGAACATAATGTAGTGATTTTCGCTGATGCCTCGACGAATTGCGATGAGCCTTATATCTTTAGAGAAATCAAGCCAAAGACAGATATCAGCTTTAGTTCACACAGTATAAGCCCTGAGAATGTTTTAGGTTTATCAGAAGAGCTTTTTGCAGCTAAGACACAAGGTTTTGTGCTCGAGATAAGAGGTTATGATTTTAACGAATTCGGTCAAAAATTATCAAGCAAGGCGCAAGACAATCTAATTGACGCAGTCGAGTTTGTTAAGGCGAAGCTTGTCGAACTAACAAAAGAAAATGATAAATCTTAAATGACAAAATCCAAATAAAATCTAAATGACAAAATCTAAATAGTTTTTGCATTGGGCATTTGACATTAATTTGTTATTTGCCATTTTTAATTTGATATTCTGCTTTAATTCAATTAATTAAGCAGTTTCCTTTCCATGATAGATATACATCCAAACAACTTTAAACGTATTAGCCTCCAAATTGAGGGACAAGTACAGGGCGTGGGCTTTCGTCCATTTATTTATAACTTAGCGAAAGAGCTTAAGCTGCACGGTTGGGTTTTAAATTCGTCAGCAGGTATTGTAATAGAAGCCGAAGGGATGTTGCATAAAATAGAAGAGTTTTTGATTAGAATAAAACAAGACAAGCCAGTTAATTCAAAAATACATAGTTTTAAATATGTTTATCTTGATGTTGCCGGATACAAAGATTTTAAAATAGATACATCTAATAGCTCAGAGGCAAAAACAACAATAATTTTACCAGACATCGCAACTTGCCCTGAATGCCAAGAAGAGTTTTTTAATCCAGACAATCGTCGCTATCTTTATCCGTTCACTAATTGTACACACTGCGGTCCACGTTATTCTATAATTGAGGTGCTTCCCTATGATAGGTCAAACACGTCGATGAAAATTTTTAAGATGTGTCAGGAGTGCGAGCAAGAATATGACGATCCTACAAACCGACGCTTCCATGCTCAGCCAAATGCTTGTAATAAATGTGGACCACAAATAGTACTCTGGAATAAAAAAGGAGAAGTCTTAAGTTCTAAAGCCCAAGCAATTAATGATACCGTTTCAGCTATTAATGAAGGCAAGATTGTCGCTGTTAAAGGTTTAGGTGGATTTCATTTGGTTGTTGGTGCAGAAAATATAGACGCAATCTTTCTTTTAAGAGAACGAAAGAACAGAGAAGAGAAACCATTTGCATTGATGTATCCAAACATAGATTTGATAAAACAAGATTGTTTTGTTTCTAGAAAAGAAGAAGAACTTTTGCTTTCTGTCGAGGCAACAATAGTTATTTTAAAGAAAAAAGATAATGCCGCATCTAAAGAAGTAGTTGCTCCAAACAATCCTTATTTAGGCATAATGTTGCCGTATACTCCGCTACATCATATTTTACTTAAAAGTTTAAACAAACCGATTGTTGCGACAAGCGCTAATCTTGCAGATGAGCCAATTTGTATTGATGAACATGAAGCTTTAGCTCGATTAGAAAATATAGCTGATTTATTTTTAGTTCATAACAGAACAATCGTTCATCACGCAGATGATTCGATTGTGCGTGTTGTCGCCGCTCGCCCACTTGTTTTAAGACGTGCTCGCGGGTACGCTCCTTTAGGAATTCACTTAAAGACTAAAGTAGATACAGTGCTCGCCGTAGGTCCACATTTAAAAAATACAGTAGCATTAGCAGTTTCAGATAACGTTTTTATAAGCCAGCATTTAGGCGATCTTGAAACAAAGCAGTCGCTTGATGTTTTTAAGAAAACGATAAATGATTTAACAACACTTTATGAAGCGACCCCAACAAAGATAGCGCATGACGCACACCCTGAGTATTTATCAACTAAGGAGGCGCTAAAGGATGATTGGTCTGATAAGATTCTTGCCTTCGCAGGAATGACAGTAAAAAAAGTAGCTGTTCAGCATCATCATGCGCACATTGTCTCTTGTATGTCAGAAAATCACGTCGACGATACTGTGCTTGGTATTTCTTTTGACGGCACAGGTTTTGGCCCAGATGAAACTATTTGGGGAGGAGAGTTTTTGATATCGACTTTAAGCGACTTTAAGCGCGTAGGTCATATTAAAACTTTTGTTTTACCTGGTGGCGAGACTGCAATTAAAGAACCAAGGCGTTCTGCCTTAGGATTGCTTTATTCTATTTTTGAAAAAGACGCTTTTGATTTGACCAATACTAAAACTTTACAGGCTTTTAGCAAAGAAGAGTTAGATAATATTAAAATAGCTTTCGAAAAAAAAATAAATTCGCCTGTTACATCAAGTGCGGGACGTTTGTTTGATGCGGTTGCATCAATAGTTGGTTTAAGGCAAGTTATTCGTTATGAAGGTCAGGCTGCAATGGAGTTGGAATACGTTTTAAATGAAACTGAAATAGGGCAATATGACTTTTCAATTATAAAAGAAAACGATACTTTTGTTATAGATTTTGATCAAATGATTAAAGGAATTATAGAGGACGTAGACGCAAAAGTAGGCGTTGACATTATCTCTATCAAGTTTCATAATACGCTAATTAATTCTGCTGTCGAGGTAGCGAAGTCCGTCCCTGACTGGGGGCTGTCTCAAAAGACAAAGAAGGTTGTTTTAAGCGGCGGCTGTTTTCAGAATAAATATTTAACAGAGAATTTAATTGATAAGTTGCAATCAGAAGGTTTCCAAGTTTATTGGCATCAAAGTGTTCCACCAAATGATGGCGGAATTTCACTTGGTCAAGCCATCGTTGCTGCGCAACGTAAGTAAAAAGGCAAAAGGTAAACTTTTGTCATTGCGAGCATAAGCGAAGCAATCTCTTAAATAGATTGCCGCGTCGCCTACGGCTCCTCGCAATGACAGCTTAATTTTTACCTTTAAAACGGAGTTTTAAATTATGTGTTTAGCAGTTCCAGGAAAAACAATTAGTATAGATAAAACATCTACAGATGAGCATATGGGCTCTATTGAATTTGGAGTCGCTGTTAAAGAGATATCATTGTCTTTAGTTCCAGAGGCAAAAATAGGCGATTATGTGCTTGTTCACGCTGGCTTTGCTATCAGCATTGTCGACGAGGATGAGGCTTTACAAATATTTGAAGATATAAAAAAGATAGATGAGCTAGAGGACGATAAACAAATAGAGCTTCCATGAAATATTTAGATGAATATAGAGATCCTGTATTGGCTCGTAAAATAGCTGATCAGATAAAGAAGATTACAACTAAACCTCACGTGATAATGGAAGTTTGTGGTGGACAAACTCATTCAATTGTTCGCTATGGCATTGATCAAATTTTACCAAAAGAAATAGAACTTGTTCATGGCCCAGGTTGTCCGGTTTGTGTCACATCTTTAGAGCTAATAGATAAAGCGATAGATATATCACTAAGAGATAATGTAATATTTACTTCCTTTGGAGATATGTTGCGTGTGCCAGGATCTAAAAAAGACCTGTTTTCTGCCAAGGCAGAGGGAGCTGATGTAAGAATTGTTTATTCTCCGCTTGATGCTTTAAAAATAGCTAAAGAAAATCCTCAAAGCCAAGTGGTATTTTTTGCTGTTGGTTTTGAAACAACCGCTCCTGCAAATGCAATGGCAGTATTTTTAGCTAAGAAACAAAATGTAAGCAATTTTTCTATTCTTGCCTCGCATGTTCTGGTTCCGCCTGCAATGGAAGCAATTTTATCGTCTGAAAACAATAGAGTAGAAGGTTTTTTAGCCGCAGGTCATGTTTGTACGATAATGGGATATCGGCAGTATCACAAAATTGCAGAAAAATATAAAGTGCCGATTGTTGTAACAGGTTTTGAACCACTTGATTTATTAGAAGGTATTTATTTGTGTATCAAGCAAATGGAGGAAGGAATCTATAAGGTAGAAAACGAATATGTTCGTTCGGTTAAAGCAGATGGTAATGTAAAAGCGCAGGAAATTATAAATGATGTATTTGAGGTTTTCACAAGAAAGTGGCGAGGCATAGGTGCGATTGATGATAGCGGGCTTAAGATAAAAAAAAAATACGAGGCGTTTGATGCTGATATAAAGTTTGGTTTAACTGAATATACTGTCGATGAAAATCTTGAATGTATTAGCGGGCTTATTTTACAAGGGATTAAAAAGCCAGCCGAATGTTCGGCATACGGCACAAAATGTACGCCAGAGCATCCGTTAGGTGCGACGATGGTATCATCCGAAGGTGCTTGCGCAGCATATTATAGGTATAGAAAGTAGAGAGCAGAAAGTAGAAAGTGATGAGATTGCCGCGTCGCTTCTCGCAATGACGATGTGTTGTTTTGGATGTTAAACGCTGTTGTAAGGTTTTTGTATTATTTAATAGTTTGGCAAGCAAGTTAGATGTTCCATACGCACCGTTGTTTGAAGTCTCGCTTTAATGCGAGACGAGTTCAGTGCGGTGTTAAGCCAAAATATTAAATAATTCTTTAAAACCTGAATAGGCAAAGTTTTTTGCCTACTTTTTTTAAAAAAGTAGGTGGTGTGTCCCTGCCCGCAAAGGGACGTGGTCCCAACGGGACTTTACGTGCCACACAGGGACAATGTGAAGCGTTAATGCTTCAAAGCACAAAGGTAAAGCGCTTGGCGCTTTGAGGTGAAGCGGTCGCCGTTTCAAATATTATTATGAATAAAAACTTTAACATAACTTGTCCTATCCCAATTAGCGATTATCCTCGTGTGCTTTTAGCTCATGGTTCAGGAGGTAAATTGATGCAAAGGCTGATTGATGAGATGTTTATAAAGACATTTGGTTCAAATGACGTGCAGCACGATGCGACAACTTTGTCTGTGGGGTCTGACTTCACTAAGATAGCTTTTACTACAGATTCTTATGTGGTTAATCCTTTATTTTTTCCTGGCGGCGACATTGGTTCTTTGGCGGTATATGGTACGGTAAATGATTTGGCAGTAAGCGGTGCGCGTGCAAAATATTTGAGCGTTGGGTTTATTTTAGAAGAAGGTTTAGAGATGGAAACCCTTTGGCGCATTGTTCAATCAATGAAGGCAGCAGCAGATAAGTGTGATGTCAAAATTGTTACAGGAGATACAAAGGTAGTTGATCGTGGCAAGGGTGATGGAATTTTTATAAACACATCAGGTATTGGATTTATAGGACAAGAGACTCAATTAAACGCAAAACAAATTAAGTCAGGCGATGTTGTCATTGTTAATGGTGATATAGGTCGTCATGGAGTTGCTATTATGGCGCAAAGAGAAGGTCTGAAATTAGAGAGCGAAATAGAATCTGATGCAGCGCCTGTAGGGAATTTAGTTTTTAAGCTTTTAGACGCTGGTATTAAAGTGAATTGTATGCGTGATTTAACTCGTGGTGGACTTGCCAGTGCACTAAACGAGCTTGCCGAAAGTGCACAATTAGCAATAGCAATTGACGAAAATAAACTTGTTGTACGTGATGATGTTCGCGGTATTTGTGAAATATTAGGGCTTGATCCTACATATGTTGCCTGTGAAGGCAGATTTGTGTGTTTTGTTGATCCTAAAGATGCTGACATCGCACTTAAAATAATGCAAGCTGACTTTAATGGCAAAAATGCAAGCATTATAGGTGAGGTAAAAACTGATAAAGAGGCTATTGTTACGATAAAAAGCTTAATCGGCACCGAACGTATATTAGATATGATAGTAGGGCAACAACTTCCAAGGATTTGTTAGTCTGCGGAAGGTAAAAGGCAAAAAGTAAAAGGTAAAAGTGATGAGATTGCCGCGTCGCTTCGCTCCTCGCAATGACAGTGCAGTGTTTTTGTTTTGTTGCTGTTAAACGCCGTTGTAAGGTTTTTGTATTATTTAATAGTTTGGCAAGCAAGTTAGATGTTCCATACGCACTGCTGTTTAAAGTCTCGCTTTAATGCGAGACGAGTTCAGTGCGGTGTTAAGCCAAAGTATTAAATAATTCTTTAAAACCTGAGTAGGCAAAGTTCTTTGGTCACTTTCTTTCAAGAAAGCGACAAGAAGTTGAAGCGTTAACGCTTCAAAGTACAATATGAAACGCTAGGCGTTTCCCCTCTCAATCTTTCTACTGATAGACATTGAAATCATTTTCATTTTTTGCTATAACAAGATAGCACTTCCACCCAAGTTAATACTACTAATCTTAATTTTAATTTAATCTTATAAGAAAGCAGATACTATGTCAGAGAATGTCCCCAATACACAAAGAACATTAGAAGGTTTTTTTAATCCAAACGGAATCGCTGTAATAGGCGCATCATCTAAAAAAGAAAAAATTGGTTATCAAATTTTAAGCAATTTGATCGTCGGTGGATTTGAAGGAGATTTATATCCTATCAATCCAAAAGATGATGAAATTATGGGTAAAAAGGCTTATAAATCTGTGCTAGATGTCGAAGGCCCAATAGATCTTGCAGTAATTACAATTCCTGCGCCATTAGTTTTACCTGCAATGGAAGAATGCGGTAAAAAAGGAGTTAAGAATTTAGCCATAATTACATCTGGTTTTGGGGAAGTCGGAAATAAAGAAGATGAGCAAAAGTTAGTAGATATGGCAAAGAAATATAATATGGCATTTTTAGGGCCAAATATTTTAGGTCTTTTATATATGCCTTCAAAAATAAACGCAAGTTTTGGCCCAGAAGAAAACAAGACAGGCAAGATTGCATTTATCTCACAAAGTGGTGCGTTGGCTATCGCTCTTATGGGTTGGACTAAAATGGAAAAAATTGGTCTGGCATCCCTTTGCAGTTTAGGTAATAAAGCTGATGTTGACGAAAAAGAGCTTATTGAGTATTTCAATGAAGATGATAATGTAGATGTTATTTTGATTTATATGGAAGGACTGACAGACGGTCGTAAATTCCTTCAAACCAAAGTAAAGAAACCCGTAATTGTGCTTAAAGTTGGTCGCTCTTCTCGAGGAGCAAAGGCAGCTGCATCGCATACAGGCTCATTGTCAGGCTCTGATGGTATTTTTAATGCGGTATTTAAACAATTAGGTATGCTTCGCGCTGATTCATTTACAGACGCATTTAGCTGGGCACGCGCTTTTGGACTACCGCTTCCAAAGGGGGACGATGCTATTATTATTACAAATGGTGGTGGTATTGGAGTATCAGCTACCGACGAATGTGAATTTAAAGATATAAAGCTTCTAGAAGATCCAGAATATTTAGAAGAAAAGTTTAGAAGCACAATGCCTTCTTTTGGTAGTACTAAAAATCCAATTGATATTACAGGTGGTGCAGGTGTCGAAGGATATCGTGCCGCTGTAAAAGTTGCGCTTGCTGAAGAAAGAATGCATGCATTGTTTGTTCTCTATTGTGAGACAGCGGTAACAGACCCATTGGACATTGCAAAAGCAATTACAGAAGAATATGAGGCAGCAGGTTGTAATAAACCAGTTTTTGCTGCAATGGTTGGTGGAGAACGCTCAAGGACGGCACTTCATTATTTAAGTGAAAAAAATATACCAGCTTTTGATTCGGTAAATCAGGCAGTTTCTGCACTTAAAATTTTATATAAATGGAAAAAGATTAAAGCCCAAGAGCGTGAAGTAGCAGAACAAGTTGATGCCCCACAAGAGGCAAAAGATATTATTGAAAAAATAAGAGCAGAGGGTAGAAGCTTTTTGCTTGAGCATGAAGCACGCAAGGTGTTAGAGATTTGTGGTGTTCCAATGCCAAGTGGTGGTTTTGCAGCAAGCGCTGATGAAGCCGTTGCTCTTGCAAATGCACAAGATATGTATCCAATTGCAATGAAGGTTGCATCAGTTGACATCATCCATAAGACAGATGTTGGCGGAGTTGTATTAAATATTAAAACAGAGAAAGAATTACGCGAAAAATATAATGTAATGATTGAACATATTGCAGAAGTTGTACCTGAAGCGAAAGTACTTGGCGTTAATCTAGTTAAGATGACCAAGGGAATTGAGTGTATTGTTGGTTTAAGTCAAGATCCGCAGTTTGGACCTGTCGTTATGTTTGGTCTTGGCGGTGTTTTGGTTGAAGCATTAAAAGATGTGTCTTTTCGTGTTGTGCCTTTTGGTCCAATTGAAGCAAAACGTTTGATAGAAGATATAAAAACAAAGAAAATCTTAGATGACTTTAGAGGAATGAAGGCGCATAAAGAATCTATCATTCAGACCCTTTGCGCTGTTCAGAAATTAGCCCTGTATGTTAAAGAAATAGATGTTAATCCGTTGATTACAAATGAAGAAGGAAGTTTTGCGGTTGATGCGCGCATCATTATATGATGTAAGGTAAAAGGTAAAAGGTAAAAGGCAAAGGGTAGTGAAAGAATAAGTTTTGTCGACGACAAGATAGTGGTTATTATAAAGAATTTTGTCATTCCTGCGCAGGCAGGAATCCCTTATAAGGCTTATATAAGATGATAATTTGGCATTAAAAAATAAACTTGTAATATTTTAGTTTCTTTGGTATTATTTGTATGGTTGTTTTGACAAGCAGTTTACGTCCTTCCTCCGTTCCGCTGATCAACAGTGGGATGTTATTATAGAAAGGCCTCGCTTACGGCGGGGTCTTTTTTATTTATCTTTTTTATTTTTCTAGGAATGAAATTGTTTGCTAGAGAATGACTTAGGGGATTGTACTTTGAAGCGTTAACGCTTCAACTTCTTGTCGCTTTCTTGAAAGAAAGTGACCAAAGAACTTTGCCTAAGAAAATTCTAAAGTAAGATTCATACATCTCGCTTAACGCTGCATTAAACTCGTCTCGTATTAAAGCGAGACTTCAAACAGTAATGCTGATATGGTATCTGCTTGCTTGATGTACAAATCATACTAAAATTTTCTAACGGCCTTAAAAACAACATATTGTCATTGCGAACGAGTTAAGCGAGTGTGGCAATCTCATTACTTTTTCCTTTTGCCGTTTACCTTTCGCCTTATTTTTTTGGCTGCTTCAATAAATTTCATTTGCCATTACTAGTATTTGTATTAAAATATAATCTTAATAAGTCTTACCGCAATTCTGCAGTAAATTATGCGCAGCAACAACGCGCTTCTTATATGGTAATTACTAAAGGAACATATGAAAAAGCTTCTCTTAATAATTTTCATTTTATTTCTATCTACAACATCTTATGCA
>JAVCCJ010000073.1 GCA_030765585.1 Candidatus Zapsychrus exili
GATTTTCTGATCTTTAATATTTTTATGTTCTCCGCCTTTTAATACTTGACCTGTTTCAACTATCATTCTTTCATAGCCATACGGCGCTTTTCCACCCATCCAGTAGCCTTTACCGGCATGAAATTTCATTCCCCGTATGGTATTTTGTCTTATTTTCTTAAGATATTCCGAGGCCTCAGAACTTTTTATAAGCTTCATCAATGATGTACCTATATCATCACTCTTAAAACCCTCATTTACAAAGATTGGCTCTTTATGATATCTTTTTACTTCGTGTATCCAATAGAATGTCTCTGTTGGATCCTGAAACCTGCCCCACCTTGATATATCAGGTACTAACACATATTGAAATGGTTCGTTAGATGTCCGGCAATAATCAATCATCTCCTGAAATATCGGCCTTCCCTCAACGTTTTCACCACAAGCCTCTTCTTCAAAAAAGCGGATAACTTCTATCTCATTAGCATCAGCAAATACAAGGATATCCTTTTTCTGCTGTTCAAGAGATGTTTCCTGCATATCTGTAGATTTTCTTAAGTATGCAATTGCTCGTTTCATCTTAGCTCAAATCCCATTCTAACCCCGCACCAAAACCCTTTCCTGCTCAACAACTATTTCTTTAGTTGCCTCTTCTTCAAAATACTTATTAAACAAACACTCAATAATAAACTGGTTAATTTTCTCTTTTGGCTTTTTTGTATTGTCTTGCTTAATCTTTTCGTCCATCATCTAATCCTCCTTTTTTGCATATGCCAAGGCATATGCTAATTTATCAATCAAAAAAAATTCCTTTCCTACACCCCCATCTATTTTTATTAACGTTTGCTTTGGCATATGCTAATTTTATATTTAAAAAAATATCCCTAAATGATCCCTTCTCTTTTTAGAATATCCCGGTAGGCATTTGAAATATTAGTTTTCTGCTTCAACCATCTATTAAGTGTCGACTCCGGAATACCTAACTTCTTCGCCAACTCATACTGCCTGAGATTGTTCTTATTCATATAATCTTCTATCTTAGCAAGAATCTGCTTATCTGTCATGACCCAATAATAGCACATGCTTTGGCATCTGTCAAGTGGTTTTTTATTCCCTTTTATTCAACGAAGCAATTGGAATATATATTATCTGATATACGAAAGGAGGTGGACAGTTTTTCTATTTATACCGCAGTAGTGAAGGACTGCTCTTCTTCTGAAACATCAAGAACAATTTTACGCAGTTCGTTAATTTCTTCAAACTCCTCCAACCCTTCAAAGACAGCAACTTCCTTTGAATCTTTTAACTGTGATAATTTCTCAAATATAATGTTGAATTTGTCTTTTTTCTTTGATTTAGACATAAACAATCTTCTTCTTAAATTGTCCTTCGAGACCTCTCTTTAAATTTACCACATCAACATCATTCTTACAAGAAGAGCATTGAACCTTATCTTCCTTTGGTATTTTCATAAATCCTTGCTTAGTAGGAATTCCTTGCTTAAAGTCTACCTGCAGATTTATGTTTGCTTTACACTTTGGACATTGAACACTGACCTGAATTGAATCTGGACTCTGTTGAGGCTGCCCTTTATTGATAACATTTTGTATTGGAGTGTGACGATATATTTGTGAAGTCGGTGTTTCATAAATTTTAAATATGCTTGTTTCATCAAAGGTCATTTTAAGAAGTATAAAATACCTTTGAATTGCATCGGATAAGGCGGTATTCTCTGTATAATCTGTTATCTTCAATTTCATTGCTCTTAAATCATCTATTCCAATTGCACGACCATGAGTTTTCCATTTGTTATGGTCACATAGCTCTTTAGCAATTTCTGCAGCCCTCTTTTTCTTATCCCCATCCGTCACAGGCTTACCTGTAGTTGAATGAGTATCCCAATTCTGGAATTTATATTGAGACAACCAATCCCTTACAAGAATTTTTGAAAAATCCAATGCGTTCTGTGCAGCTTGAATTTCACCTGGTGAAATATTCTGCAAAATAGGAATATATGCTTTATTTAAAACAGTTGTTTTAGTGACTTCTTCCCTTATCGCCTTTAAGCCTTCTAAGAAGGCTTCGGCCGAAAACCTCTTTCCTTGTTGAGACAATTGCGCATCAATTGGACCTAATGCTGATGCTGGAGACATCAATATCTCATCTCCAGCCATAACCATAATTGTTCCAGCACTCATGGCAAAACCAGGTATAATAAACGCAACATGCTCGAACTTACCCCTGATATACTTGATAATTTTTTCAGCAATTTCAGCATAGCCACCAGGAGTCTCAAGAATAATATCAATGTGCTTGCCTTTTAAGTTGTTAATCTGGTCACAGAAAGGAACAATATCATCATAGTCTATAGAAATAGGGGCTTTCCCTTTAGTCAGGGCACTGGCAAAAGTTAAAACCTCTCGCCCTCCTCTTACTTTAGATATCGCAGCTAATTGTTTTTTTCTTTCTTGAATGAGCTGATTCCCATGCAGCCCTTTATTTAGATATTCTGCATAAATTCCCATTTTAACTCCTTGTAAATATAATTTACCAAAAGTATTCAACTATGTCAATAACTATTAGAGTAAAAGGGGCCAGTAGAGTAAAAGGGGTCAGAGTCATTTATTTATTTCACTCTGACCCCTTTTTTCACTCAATCTATCCAAATATCAGTAATTATATCAAATAAATCTGCGTTGTCATAGTCCGCCGGCAAAACATTCCATGCTGGTTTATTAAATAAATTATAATTCTGTTTAAAAAATCCATTTACTATCAGTTCCGAAC
>JAVCCJ010000116.1 GCA_030765585.1 Candidatus Zapsychrus exili
CCTGACGCTTCTTCAGAAGGAATGTAATGAAAAATTTGGATACACGGCTAATCAAACTTTGGAATATGCCCAGGATTTGTACGAAAAGCAAAAATTGATCAGTTATCCCCGTACCGAGTCTAGGCATTTATCCGAGAATATCCGTCCAGAATTGCCTAGCATTCTTCATAGCGCGCCGGATAATTTAAAACACATGGCTGCAAAGTCCATAAAGCATCTTGAGTTGGGGTATAAGCTTGGCAAGAATTACATCAATGACAAGAAACTAACTGATCATCATGCCATTATTCCGACAAAGAAAAAGCTGCAGGGTCGATTAGACAAAAATCTTGAAAATATTTACATGCTGATTCAAAAGCGGTTTATCGCGATCTTTTATCCTGATTTTGTTGAAGATGTTACAGAGATAACGATGCATATTGAGCAAGAGGTTTTTATGTCCAAAGGAGCTCGTCCTGCTGTAATAGGATGGCGAAATATTTATCAAAAGGCTGTTGTCGACAATGCGGAGGGTTTAGGGCAAGCTCTAGATGCGAATAGTAAGAAAATTAGCGCTTTAGACCGATACCCTGTCCGTCCGGAAGTCATTGATATGTTAAGCGCAGAATTCACTAAAGGACAAATATTGCCCATTGACGCATTGGAAGTCCAGGAAAAAGAAACTTCACCGCCCAAGGCGTTTACTGATGGGACTTTATTGAATGCCATGCGATATATCGGCAAGCAAGTTGATGATGATACATTAGCGGCGCATTTGAAAGATCAGGGCCTTGGAACGCAGGCCACTCGGGCAACAATTATCGAAAGACTGGTTAAGTCCAATTACATTGTTAGAAAAAAGAAGGCTTTGATTCCGACAGACAAGGGTATTCAATTGATAGACGTGGTTGTTCCTGATTTAAAAAGTCCTGAAATGACGGCTCAATGGGAGCAGAAGCTGACAGAAATTAAGGATGGAAATCTTAGCGAGAACGATTTTATGGGAGAGATCAAGTCTTTTGCTAAGGGAGTGATCTCTGAAATCAAAAATAATCATTCTCTTAAAGGCTCTGTCGGTGGTAAAATGAACTTCGGCACATGCCCGCAATGCAAACAAGGTCAGATTTACGAAGGAAAAAAGTCCTATTATTGCTCGCGCTACAAGGAAGGCTGCCAATTTATTTTATGGTCAATAATCGCTAGCAAAAAGCTTGACTCTAATCAGGTTAAGAAAATAATAAAAGAAGGGCACTCGGATCTGATTGAAGGGTTCACATCCAAAAAGAAGCAGCCGTTCAATGCTGTGGTTGAATTGGATAAAGAGTTTAAGACGAGGTTTGTTTTCTTATAAGAAAACAAACCTCGACAAGGTGATTTCAAACCCGAGAAAATCTCAATGCAAGCGACAAGCTTTTCTTGTAGCTCATAGGAAATTCCAGACATTATGAAAATCTCGAACGGTTCTGCGAGTTTTCATAAACAAGAATTTCCGTTTAATATGTTTCTCGAACAAAAATCACCGCAACAAGAATAACGTTTTATCAAGAACATCACCGCCCAAAATCTATTTCTGTACGGTCATGCTTAGAAACATAGCATGACCTTTTAGAGATAAGCTCTGCTTATCTCTTACATTACTGCGGAAAAAGAATAACATTTGGCGATGATTTTTGTTCATGAAAAACCGTTAAAGATTCGGTATTTTCATGGTGGTTGAAATCACCTTGTCGCGATATTCTCATGGAATATCGCTTATTATTTTATTAGTATTTGGAGTTAGTTATGTTGAATATTTATATTGATGCGTATGCATGTCCCGTAAAAAATGAAATTTATCGTGTTGCAGAACGCTATAAACTTGATGTGATATTGGTCGCCAACTGTTGGATGCGGGCGCCAGAAGAATCTTGGATTACAATTGAGGTTGTGGGTGATCGTCTTGATGAGGCTGATGATTGGATTGTTGAACAGGTAAAATCGAATGATATTGTGATTACGGCAGATATTTTGCTTGCTGGTCGTTGTTTAAAAGAAGAAGCGTATGTGATTGGGCCAAACGGAAAATCATTTGATAAAGATAATATTGGTGATGCAGTCGCAATGCGCTCTTTAATGTCGGAATTGCGTGATTCAGGAGAAATCACCGGAGGTCCGCCACCATTTCAGAAGAAGGACCGTTCAAACTTCTTACAAGAACTTGATCGCGTGATTCAGCTTATACGTCGTGAGCATTCATAACACCAGTTTTGGTGCCACGCACGCTGGCGCTGTAATCTGTTTTTTCATCTCATTTAAATCTTTCTGTATCATTCTTTTACGATAGTAATCCCTGTCATGACCTTTCATGGTTAAATGTACAACCACCCTAAGTTAAAACATTTGCATTGACATATTGAAAAAATGTGTTAAATTATCAATGTAGAATAAATATCCGAGAATACCTTCAGGAGGTATCTACTATGAGTAAAAATACAATAGGTCGGTTAGGTCCTATCGAGGCGCAGATAATAGCACGGCTGACGTATGAAGCCACAACTCTGGTTTCGGCAGAAGAGTTGGATAAAATTTTTAAACTTTCCGCTGTAGATCGTGCCAAAGTTGTTTCGCGACTTAAAAAGAAAAATATATTATTCCCTATTAAACGTGGGCTTTATATTTTTTCCCCACTTGAATCAGGTCCTTCGGGAAGAAGCATTGATGAGATGTTGATACCATCTCTGTACTTGCCTAACGATAATTACTATATTGGATATTCAACTATGTTTAATTCTTATGGATTTAGTGAGCAGATATTCCAAACGATGTATGTTTTAAACACATCGTTTAATAAGCGGAAAAGTATTTGCGGCATTTCATTCAAATTTCTAAAGATTCCAGAAAATAGAATGTATGGGATTAAAACAATAAAAGTAAAAGAACGTGATGTTATGATCAGTGATAAGGAAAGGACACTCATTGATTTGTTGTACTTTAACAAACCTGTTGGAGGCGTTTTTGCCTCGTCTGAGATTTTTAAGAGAGTGGTTCAGGGTAAACAATGCAACATAAAAAAAATTATTGGCTATGCGAGTAAATTTCCAAATGTGACAATTCGAAAGAGAGTAGGAGTGTTATTAGAATCTGCCGGAATAAGTGAGTTAGATTTGAAGCCTTTATTTAGGTCTGTAAAGAATACGGCAATTAGTTCATTAGGGAAAACACGAAAAGGGAAGTTGAGTAAGAAATGGAGAGTTATTATTGATGCTTCATAAGGATAAAGAAAAATTTTCTGACATGATTTACAGAGTTGTTAACCAGACAGGCTTTTCTGCACAGCTTCTTGAGAAGGATTATTATCTGACGCTCTTTCTTTCAAGAATTAATGAGCTCTCAGATAGCCTAATTTTTAAGGGTGGCACTTGCCTTAATAAGATTTATTATTCTTATTATCGCTTGAGTGAAGACTTGGATTTTAGTATGCGTCTTCCTGACTACACGACTGCACGGGGTAATAGACGTAAATGTATTCAGTCTGTTAAGGATACTATTGAGACATATGCTGAGCAGTTCGGATTAAAGGTTGATGATAAGGAAAATCCTGGACGTAATGAATCAAAACAGTATGTTTATTATTTGATTTATCAGTCTGCTTTGCGACCGCAGGAACTGGGAATTAAATTTGAAGTTGGACTTAGATTTAATCCGATTCTTGATACTGAAACAAGGGAAGTTAGACATAAATTCTTACATCCGTTTACTGGTGAGCCTTTGTTTGATGGTGGGTGTGTAAGTTGTTTATCTTTAAAGGAAGTGGTCAGTGAAAAACTTAGAGCTGCCGCAATCCGAAAAATAATCGCTCCTCGTGATTTCTATGATCTTGATTTTATTGTTCGCCAAGGTTTTGATTTGTCGGATAAGGATGTGTTGAGCCTTTTTGTGAAAAAGCTAGAAGAAGATGGTGGTGATCCTGACTTAGAAAAATACAAAATTAACCTCGGTCGGTCGGACAAAGAAATCAAAGATATGAAGTCACGGATTGAGAATGAGTTGTTTGATGTGTTGACTGTCAGCGAGCGAGAGAATTTTGATTTGGATACAGCTTTAAAAAGGATTAATAAGGTGATAGGAAAAATTGTATAGGCAGGAATAATTCTAGTTTGGAGATTTACTCATGCAAAATATAATCATATCTAAATCCTACGATAATTTGTTTTTAAGAATCAAAAATGCTTTTTCTCTTGGGTTGGTCAAGGCAGAGAAGGCATTAGAATATCAGCGTATTAAAACCTATTGGCAGGTTGGAAGAGAAATAAATAAGGCAGCTTGCGCGCCTGGTAGCGAGTTATGTTTAGGCCAGATGCTCTATGAAAAAATAAGTGCTGATTTAAAGCAACAAATTAATTTAGATATTAGCCCTGATACAGTCAGTAGAACTGTACGTTTTAGCAAAGACTATCCTAAGTGTCCCAAGAAAACACATCTAACATTCACTCATTATCTTGCTTTGCAGCGTATTAAGGATCCAAAACTTAGGCTTAAGTTTGAGCGCGATGCTATTAGCAAAAACATGAAGGTTGAAGATTTAAAGAATGCTGTATATAAAATTACCAATAGGGCGAATCCCAACCGCGAGCAAAGCCAACTTGTAGTAGAAAGAGGAGAGCCGTTTGTATATTCTGTATATGTAGATAGCAATGTTAAGGGTAAGGATACATTTCGTATTGATTGTGGCTTTAGAATAAATAAACACTTACATAAGCAAACTTTTAAAATTGATCAAAAGCTTACAATTTGCTCTATTAAAGAGGGTGATAAATATCGTACTCATATTTATAAGAGTGGTGCCCATAAGCTTTATACGTATCCTGCAAAGATAACCAAGATAATAGATGCAGATACAGTTGATGCGCAAATAGATGTTGGATTTTCAATTGGATTAAATGAGCGCCTAAGATTTAAGGGTATCGATGCCCCAGAGATAACAACGCAGGCAGGAAAAGTTGCTAAGAAATTTCTAGTTGATTATTTAGTTAAGTGTCCAATTGTAGTAATACGCACTAAAACAAAGGGAAATTATGGTCGCTGGATTTCAGATGTTTTTGCGCTTAAAGGATGTAGCGATCCTTACGAGATTGCCTCAAAAGGAGAATGTATAAATCAGCTTCTGATTCGTAATAATTTAGCAAAAATCTATAAAGGATGATATCAAATTAAGGTTTAAGGTTAACTATTTGAATTCTTTTTATGTTCCGGGGACACAGAGCTGCAAGGGAATTCAAATTGATTTATTTTAATCGGTTAGTATTGAATCATTTTCAAACATAACCCAGTTGTAAAACTCATCCACTTCGAGTAGAATATTTAAAAAAGGAGAAGATTGTGAAAAAAATAATTCTAATTATATTTGTATTTTTAGTTTTCACTTCAGTATGCTATTCTCAAGATTCGCTATTACAGGTTAGCATAGAAGTAGATAAAGAATCATATGATCAAGGTGAAGTTGTAAAAATAACTTTAAGAAATGACTTGAGCGAAAATGTTTTTTCTCAGATAGGAAGTCACACCCCTGTTTTTTCTATAGATAGTATTGAAAAGAAAGATTCTATTGGGGATTGGGAAAAACTGTTTGCACAATGCCAATACCCTCATTGTATTTATGATATGGATGGCCCTGTGGAGATAGAGTCAATGCAATCGGTGTCATTCGATTGGAATCCTCTGATATATTTAGACGGTACAGATAAATATATTCAAGCAAAATCAGGAATGTATCGTTTGTTGATTCTTTACCAAACAAGAAAAGGAACTTCTTCGGAGGATTGGAAATGGTTAAAAGTATATTCTAATGAATTTATAATCAACTAAGAGATGCAAGTTTGCTTATGGCTTTGTGCATACATGGGGTCAGACCCAAGAGCTTTAAATATCATGAACAAGATTAAATTAATAGTAACAACAACTTTTGGACTTGAATCAGTTGTAAAAAAAGAACTGATTACTCTTGGCTTTGATAATTTTATTGTGTCAGACGGAAAGATTGAATTTGATGCTAATAAAAGCGACATACCTAAGCTAAATCTTTCCCTTAGGGCGGCCGATAGGGTGCTTGTTAAAATGGGCGAATTTAAGGCTACTGATTTTGACCTTTTATTTGACCAGACAAAAGCGTTACCTTGGAATAATTGGATTACAAAAGATGGAAAGATTACCGTAATAGGCAAATCTGTAAAATCTTCTCTTAGAAGCGTTCGAGCGAATCAGTCTATTGTTAAAAAAGCAATTATTGAAAATATGCAGGAAGTATTTAATAAAGAAATATTTCCTGAGACTGGTCCAGAATTTATTATTAAAGTTTCTATATTAAAAAATATTGCTCAGTTGACCATTGATACATCAGGTGTAGGGCTTCATAAGAGAGGCTATAGAATAGACACCGGGGATGTTCCTATAAGAGAGAATCTTGCAGCAGGGCTTATTCTTTTAAGTTTTTATAATAGAGGTAAAGTATTAATTGATCCTATGTGCGGATCTGGAACTATTTTAATTGAGGCAGCAATGATTGGCAGAAATATTGCTCCAGGGCTTAATCGTAATTTTATATCAGAAGATTGGCCGACACTTGATAAAAAGTTTTGGGAAGATGCAAGAAGCTTTGCTCATGCTGCGATTCGCCCAACAGGCGATTTGAAAGTTTTTGGTTATGATATTGATAAGGAAAGAATAGAGGGTTGCAAGGCTAATGCTAAGAATGCAGGTGTCTTAGAGGATATCGTTTTTAAACAACAAGATATAAAAGATTTAAAAGTAGAGTGTGAAAACGGTATGCTTATTTCAAATCCACCCTATGGTGTTAAAATGGCCCTTGAACGTGGTTTTAATCATATTTATGGTCCTATTAATATGATTTTTGCAGACAAACCGGGATGGGGAGTATATATCATAACTGCAGATAAAAATTTTCCTAACAGTTTTAAACAAGCAAAACCTAATAAAGTGCGAAAATTGTATAATGGCACGATAGAAGTAAATTATTATCAGTATAGGAGATAGTAGAGCCGCTTTTTTTTATTACATAAATAAAATAATCGTAGTAGAATAGTAAAATTATATAAAGCTAGGGTCAGACCCTCTGATCTTAGAGGGTCTGACCCTAAGGCATAAAAGGCTAATTATGACTAACAATGATATTTTTAAAAAACTTAGAGTGGCGTTAAAGCTTAAGGATACTGACATTATTGATATTTTAAATTTAGCTGATTTTCAAATAACCAAAGCTCAATTATCTGCTTTGTTTAGAAGAGAAGATCATGATAATTTTATTGAATGCAAGGATCAGATATTAAGAAAATTCTTAAATGGCCTTATTATAAAAAATAGAGGTAAAGAGTTTTATAATTCAAAATAATAGTTTAAAATTGGAGTAGAAATGAACGAGAGAGCAAGTTTTAAAAATGAAGAAAATCCTTTAGAGGACAGCGCTGATACTGTTGTCATTCTAAAAAGAATACAGAAGAAGTTAGAATCTATAGAAGAGAAAATAGATTCTTTAATAAAACAGTCAAAGCCAAGAACATTCTCGAGTAAGCATCATTCAAAGCCTTACAAGGAGTATGATAAGCCTAAGCGTTTCGGAGATAGAAAACGAGAAGGAAGTAAAGAAGGCGCCAGAGATGGAGCTAGTAGTGAAGGAAAGTTTTATCGCGGATATCCGTTTAAGAAAAAAGATGATGCTAAGAGTTCTTTCAAAAAGAAAGAAGGCTCTAAAAGTTCTTATAGGAATAAAAAACGATCTTTAGATAAATAGTAAGATATTACTAATAAAGGAGGAGTGACATAATGGGAGATAAGAGCAAGAAAGATAAAAATAAAGGAAGTAAGCAAAAACAAGCAAAGCAAAATAAAAAGTCAAAGAAATAAGTATATCGAAATAAAAGCAATAGAAAAAGAAGTAAACAATTAAACGTGTCTTTAAAAGGCCTAATACCGTTAAGGTGTTAGGCCTTTTAAAGTGAGGTTTTTAAAATTAAGGTACCGTTGTTAATGCTCACTAATTCGGTAACTCTTTTGGTATAATAATACAGCTAAAGGAGATCTAATGGTTTACAATCAACAAGTCCTTATTAAACGATGGATACCGATTCTTCAAGAGTACGAAAAGTGCAAGAATAAAGTAACACCGCGCTGTTTTAAATATGTTAAACATATATGTGAAGCTCATC
>JAVCCJ010000022.1 GCA_030765585.1 Candidatus Zapsychrus exili
AGTATTTTACTTTCTGGTAAAGGCGCAGGACAAATGGCTGCAGCATCTGGCGTTGTAAGCGATCTTATTAATTTATCTTCAAAAGAGCCAGGAGCTAATCTATTGTGTAATTTATATGATGAAGATCCTAAGCTGAAGATTAAAAAAATTGACCAGATAAAAACAAAATTTTATATAAGATTTATGGCACTTGATAAGCCAGGGGTGCTGTCCAATATATCTGGAATACTAGGGAAACATGGCATTAGCATTAATTCTGTGACTCAAAAAGCTCATAACAAAAAGGCATCTGTTGCAGTCGTTATGCTAACAGATTACGCTACTGAAAAAATGGTTAAATTAGCTTTAGATAAAATACATAAACTTTCTATCGTAAGAAGTAAGCCAGTTGCAATAAGAATGGAGAAATTATGGTAAATTTTAAAGGCCTTATTGAAGAGTATAGAGAATTTCTTCCTGTGACAGAAAAGACTCCAGTTGTAAGTTTATTGGAGGGAAATACTCCGCTCATTTATTCATATAATTTGTCAGAAATCTTAGGACTTAAGATTTATTTAAAATACGAAGGCCTAAATCCAACTGGTTCTTTTAAAGACCGTGGAATGACCATGGCAATCTCTAAAGCAAAAGAAGAAGGTGCAAAAGCTGTTATGTGTGCTTCTACTGGAAACACCTCTGCTTCTGCAGCTGCATACTCTGCGCGTTGTGGGCTAAAATGTGTCGTTTTAATTCCAGAAGGAAATATTGCTTTAGGTAAATTAGCACAGGCCATGGTACATAATGCTCAAGTAATTGCTATTAAAGGAAACTTTGATGATGCCTTAAATCTAGTTAAAGAGATAACATCAAATTATCCTATAGTTTTAGTTAATTCTCTTAATCCGTACAGAATCGAAGGACAGAAAACAGCGTCTTTTGAAGTCTGTAAAGTGTTAGGCGATGCTCCAGAGTTTCATGCAATTCCCGTAGGAAATGCAGGAAACATAACAGCCTATTGGAAAGGATACAAAGAGTACAAGGAAGCAGGTAAATCAAAAGGACTACCTAAAATGCTAGGCTTTCAAGCAAAAGGTTCGGCTCCTATAGTTGAAGGTAAGATAGTAGAAAAACCAGAGACTCTTGCAACAGCTATAAGAATCGGAAAGCCTGCAAGCTGGAAACAAGCAGAAGCTGCACGCGACGAATCAGGTGGTTTAATAGATTCAGTTACTGATGATGAAATTATTGCTGCCTATAAAATGCTAGCATCAAAAGACGGAGTTTTTGTTGAACCCGCATCAGCTGCTTCTGTTGCAGGTATATTAAAACTAAATAAGAACGGTTATTTCAAGAACGCAAAAGATCAAAAAATAGTTTGCACATTGACAGGTCATGGACTAAAAGATCCTAACATCGCCATTAAAAACGTAGTAGAGCCAAAATCAATAGATGCTAATCTTAAAGCTGTTTTAAAAGAAATAGGACTTTAAGCAAAATGGCACTAAAGAATAAAAAGATACTAATAACCTGCGGTCCAACATGGGTTCCAATTGATGATGTAAGGGTCATAAGCAATACTTCGACAGGGTCGCTTGGCCAAACTATTGCAAGAGACCTAAAAACCGCTGGTGCGAAGATAACATTACTAGAAGGACCTGTAAAAGAACCAATTAAAGAAAAATCTGTAAAAGTTATAAAATTCTCTTATTTTAATGAGTTATCTGTTCTTCTTAAAAAAGAATTAAAAAAGAATTACGATATAGTAATACACGCGGCAGCTGTATCGGATTACAAGCTAACTAAAAAGCTTAAAGAAAAGATTTCCTCTAAATTTAAGAAATTAAAATTAGAACTAGTTCCCACTGAAAAACTTATAAATATAATTAAGAAGATTAACGATAAAGTTTTTCTAGTGGGATTTAAATTAGAACCAAAGATGACAAAACAAGTAGCTAAAAAAGAATCTGACAGTCTTATAAGCCAAGCGAAATGCAACCTTGTTGTAGCCAATAGCAATCCAAATAAAAGATATTGCGCATATATCTTAGACAGCGGTCTTAATATATTGGCTAAAGATAAAACAAGAAAAAGCGTATCTAAATCTTTAACAAAAGTATTGAAGGAAGCTTATTTATGAAATATATAATCATCGTTCCTGATGGAATGGCTGACCATCCAGTAGAAGAAATTGGAGGCAGAACACCTCTGGAAGTAGCAAATACTCCTAATATGGATTATCTAGCACAACGAGGCTGTACCGGATTAGTACAAACAATTCCTAAAGGAATGCGTCCAGGATCAGATGTAGCAAACATGTCTCTTCTAGGATATGACCCCAAAACATGTTCTTTCGGACGCGCTTCACTTGAAGCCGCAAATCTAGGAGTTAATATAGAGGATGATGAGGTTGCTTTTAGATGCAACTTAGTTACAGTTGAAAACAATAACATGATTGACTATAGTTCAGGCCATATTAGCACAAAAGAAGCTTCACTTCTTATAGATGCGCTAAACGAAGAAATGGGTTTTCCTGAAATAAAATTATACACAGGAAAAAGCTATCGCCATCTTTTAGTTCTAAAAACAAATAATGCTAAAGAGTTTCTAAAAATAGATGCTACTCCGCCTCACGATATTTTGAGTAAAGATATAAAACCATATTTACCAAAAGGAAATAATGCAGATGTCTTATTAAAATATATGGAAAAATCTGTAGAAATTTTAAAAAAACATTCTGTAAATAAAGTTAGAATCGATTTAAAAGAAAATCCTGCTAACATGATTTGGCTCTGGGGACAAGGAGGCAAACTTAATATACCTTCTTTTGAAGATAAATTTGGCGTAAAAGGCTCAATTATATCAGCTGTTGACTTAGTCAATGGTCTTGGCAAAATAACAGATCTAGATGTAGTTACTGTTCCTGGAATAACAGGATACTACGATACAAACTACTTAGGAAAAGCTGAATATGGTCTAGAATCACTTAAATCAAGAGACTTTGTTTACATCCATATTGAAGCGCCTGATGAAGCAGGGCATAATGGAGACTTAAATGCAAAAATACGATCTATAGAGCAAATAGATAAGCATATCGTAGGAACTGCAATTAATAATTTTGGAGAGCATGATGATGTCAGAATCTTAGTTGTTCCAGATCACGCAACTCCATTAAATTTAAGAACACATACATCAGAACCTGTTGGTTTTGTTATGTATGGCAAGGGGCTTCCACTTGACAATTCTTCTTCGTTCAGCGAAAAAATAGCATCTTCGCAAGAATTAAGATTTGAAAGTGGTTGCGAATTAACTAAATACTTTATAAAGAAATATACCTAATTATGAAAAAACCAATTATAGTTCAAAAATTCGGAGGATCCTCCGTAAAAAACATCGAACGCATAAAGGCAGTTGCAAAGCGTATCGTTGAGAAAAATCCTAAACGAAACCATTTGGTCGTTGTTGTCTCCGCCTTAGGAGATACTACTGACGAGCTTGAAGGTTTGGCATTTGGAATTACAAAAAATCCACCTAAAAGAGAGATGGATATGCTTATGTCAACTGGCGAGCAAATTTCTTGTGCGCTTCTTGCAATGGCTGTAAAAGAGTTAGGATGTGACTCCATTGCTTTAACTGGGGGACAAGTTGGAATAAAAACAGACAAGTCTCACACTAAAGCAAGAATAGAAACAATTTGCGGTAGACGCATAAGAAAGGCCTTAGAAGAAAACAAAGTTGTTATAGTCGCTGGATTCCAAGGTATAAATGAAGATGACGATATAACAACTCTAGGTAGAGGAGGCTCAGATTTAACTGCAGTTGCACTTGCGCAATCTTTAAAAGCTTCCGTTTGCGAGATATATACTGATGTTGATGGAATATACACATCAGATCCTAGAAAAGTAAAAGACGCAAAAAAAATAAATAAAATAACTTTCGATGAAATGCTTGAAATGGCATCACTTGGCGCACAAGTTATGCAGGCGCGCTCAATCGAAGTCGCAAGGAGATTCAATATTCCTTTACATGTTAGATCTAGCTATTCCAATCAGGAGGGAACAATGATAATTAAAAAAGATGAAAAACTTGAAGACATCTCTGTAAGAGGTGTAACTAGCAATAAAACAGAATCAAAAATTACAATATGCTCTGTGCCAGATCAATCTGGAATTGCTGCTAAGATATTTACTGAAATATCTAAAGTGGGCGCAAATGTAGATGTTATCGTTCAAAACATAAGTCGCACAAGACACACTGACATATCTTTTACTGTACCAAAAGCAGACTTAACCAAAGCTCTTAAAGCAGCTAAAATAGTTGCAAAGAAAATAAAAGCAGGTGAGGTTACATCTGATAAAAATGTTGCGAGAGTTTCTATTGTCGGATCAGGTATGCGCTCGCATCAGGGAATAGCAGCAAGAATGTTCCAATCTTTAGCTAAGGCTAAAATTAACATAGATATGATATCGACTTCAGAAATAAGCATATCTTGTATCATAAGCCAAGATCAAACGGATAAAGCTGTTAAGGCATTGCACAAAGAGTTTGAATTAGGAAAATAAAATAGCGCATAGCTAAGGAGAATGAATAATGTCCAAAATAACTATATATGACACAACCTTAAGAGACGGTTCTCAAGCTGAAGGAATATCTTTTTCTGTAACAGATAAAATTAAGATAGCTAAAAAGCTTGATGAGCTAGGGGTGCACTATATCGAAGGTGGTTGGCCGGGATCAAACCCCAAGGACAGAGAATTCTTTAAAGCTTTCAAAAATAAAAAGTTAAAAAATGCTGTAATTGCAGCTTTTGGTTCAACAAGAAGAGCCAAAATAAAGGCATCTGAAGATATAAATCTTAATGAACTTATAAAATCCGGAGCGCAAACAGTTACGATATTCGGAAAAACATGGGATCTTCATGTAACAGATATAATAAAAACTTCCTTAGAAGAAAATCTGAACATGATATACGATTCAGTTAAGTTCTTAAAAAAGAAAAAGAGAGAAGTATTTTACGATGCAGAGCATTTCTTTGACGGATACAAAAGCAATCCAGAGTATGCAATAAAAACTCTTTTAAAAGCAGAAGAGGCAGGAGCAGATTATCTTGTTTTGTGTGACACCAATGGTGGCTCTTTAACTGAAGAAGTTAAGAAAATAGTATCCGCTGTTAAAGCGAGAGTATCTGTGCCTTTAGGATTCCATTGTCACAACGACTTAGGATTAGCTGTTGCAAATAGCATTGCATCAGTCGAAGCAGGATGCGCTCAAGTGCAAGGAACATTAAACGGAATAGGTGAGCGTTGCGGAAATGCTGATTTATGCACTATCATCGCAATACTTGCAACAAAAATGAATATAAAAAGTATTCCAGGTGCAAACGTAAAACATCTAAAAGAAGCGTCTTACTTTATCAGCGAAATAAGCAATATAAAGGTGCCTGACTATGCAGCTTTTGTCGGACACTCAGCTTTTGCCCATAAAGGAGGAGTGCATATAGATGCTATGCTTAAAAATCCTTTAGCATATGAACATATTAATCCTAAAACAGTTGGAAACCATAGCAGATTTTTAACATCCGAGCTTGCAGGCAAGATGCCTATATTAATAAAAGCTCAAAAAATGAATGTTGTGTTAGATAAAAAATCTCCTGAAGCGAAAAAAATACTTAAAAGTCTTCAAGACAAAGAACACAAAGGTTATCAATTTGAAGCAGCTGATGCATCATTTGAGCTTTTTATAAAACGTTCTTTAAAAAAATACAAACCTTTCTTTGACTTAGAGGGGTTCAAGGTTACAACAGAAAAGCGTTTTGATGGCAAAACTTTTGCAGAGGCATCGGTAAGAGTTAAAGTAAAGGGTAAAGAAATGTTTAACGCATCTGAAGGAGATGGTCCGGTTGATGCCTTAGATAAAGCACTTAGAACTTCTTTAAAAAAGTTTTACCCTAAATTGAAAGAGATGCATCTTACTGATTATAAAGTTCGTGTTCTTAATGCAAAAGAGGGAACTGCAGCACAAGTTCGTGTTTTAATTGAATCTCAAGATAACAACGATTCATGGACGACAGTAGGAGTACATAAAAATATAATCGAGGCAAGTTGGGAAGCCTTAATTGATAGCATTGAATACAAATTATTAAAAGATAAGAAATAAACAACTATGTCAGAACTTTCAAAAAGATTTGATTTTAAAGAAGTAGATTCCAAATGGTGTAAGTATTGGGAAGATAATGATGTCTTTGAGGCAAAAGCCAACAAAGACAAAATTCCATACACAATAGTAATTCCACCGCCTAATGTAACTGGAATTCTTCACATGGGCCACGCTCTAAATAATACCTTACAAGATATTATCATTCGCTACAAAAGAATGAAAGGGTTTGAAGCTCTTTGGATGCCCGGCACAGATCATGCAGGTATTGCAACTCAAAATGTGGTCGAGAGAAAACTAGCCAAAGAAGGCAAAGGGAGAGAAGACGTTGGGCGCGACGCTTTTGTCGATATGCTCTGGAGCTGGAAAAAAGAATATGGCGACACAATTATAAATCAACTTAAAAATATTGGTGCATCATGCGATTGGAAACGTACACGTTTTACAATGGATGATGGCTACAGCGAAGCGGTAAAACAAGCATTTATAAAACTCTACAAGAAAGATTTAATTTATCGCGGAACATATATTATCAACTGGTGTCCAAGATGTTTAACAGCCTTATCAGATGAAGAGGCGGAACATCAAGATCATCAAGGTCACCTTTATCATCTAAAATATCCACTTAAAGATGATCCGGAAAATTATATTATTGTAGCAACAACTCGTCCTGAAACAATGCTTGGGGATACTGCTGTTGCGGTCAATCCAAAAGATAAAAGATATAAAAAGTTAGTCGGAAAAACATTAATTCTTCCTCTTATAAATAGAGAGATTAAAATCATTGCAGATGACTTTGTTGATATGGAGTTTGGCTCTGGCGCTGTTAAAGTAACGCCTGCTCATGACCCTAATGATTATCATATGGGGAAAAGAAATAATCTTGAATTTATAAATGTAATGCACGAAAATGGAAAAATAAACAAGAACGGTGGAGAGTTTGATGGTCTTGATAGGTTTGATGCTCGCAAAAAAGTTTTAGAGTCTCTAGAAAAACAGGGGCTTCTTTTAAAAACAGAAGATCACGCACACGCCGTCGGACATTGCTACAGATGCGATACGATTGTTGAACCATATCTTTCTAAACAATGGTTTGTCAGAATGGCACCACTTGCTGCACCTGCAGTAAAAGCGGTCAAAGATGGAAAGATTAAGTTTACACCTGATAGATGGACAAAAGTTTACCTAAACTGGATGGAGAACATTCGCGACTGGTGTATCTCGCGACAAATATGGTGGGGACACAGAATACCTGTTTGGTATTGTGATGATTGCAATAATGAAATGGTAGCCGCTGATGAGCTAAAAACATGTACTAAATGCAACTCTGCAAACATACGACAAGATGAAGATGTTTTAGATACATGGTTCTCATCATGGCTTTGGCCTTTTGCTACTTTAGGGTGGCCAAAAGAAAACGAAGAACTTAAATATTTTTACCCAACATCATCCTTGTTTACTGCGTCTGAAATTATATTCTTCTGGGTTGCTCGTATGATCATGGCAGGCTTTGAATTTATGGGAGATATTCCTTTTTCTGATGTATATATACACGGAACTGTTCGCGATTCAAAAGGACGCAAAATGTCAAAATCTCTAGGAAATGCTATTGATCCTTTAGAGATTGTAAACGAGTACGGAGCTGATGCGCTCAGATTCAGTTTAATTGTAAACTCGGGACAAGATCTTTTTATATCAAAAGAAAAATTTGAAATAGGTCGTAACTTTGCAAACAAAATATGGAATGCATCTCGTCTTATTTTAATGAATGCAAAAGATATTGATAAAAACTTTGATTTATCTAAAACTGAAAATCTCGACTTACCATCTAAATGGATAATATCAAGGTTTCATTCAACACTAGAAAAAGTATCTGACTCTATTGAGAGATACAGATATTCAGAAGCTGAAAATCTTATATACGAATTCTTCTGGAGCACTTTCTGCGATTGGTATTTAGAAATAATAAAAGACAACTGGGGCAATAAGCAGATTCAAAATATCGCATACAAAATAATGGAAGAGTCGTTAAAGATAATCCATCCATTTATGCCATTTGTTACAGAAGAAATTTGGGACAACATCAATAAAGACAAGGGTGTACTTTCCATTCAACCTTGGCCAGAACTAGACAAAAATCTTATAAATAAAAAAGCTGAAAAAAATATGTTGCTTGTAATCGAACACACGACTTCCATAAGAAACACACGCTCGCAATGGAACATAAGCCCTAAAGAAGAGCTTACTTGTCATTTTGCAGCACATTCAAAAGATTCCTTAAATACGCTAAAAGAAAACGCAGAAGTACTTATAAATATTGCCAAGTTGAAAGATGTAAAAATGGATGAGAAATTGCAGCAAACAAAGAATGTTGCTATAAATGTAATCGGAGATTCTGAAAATGCAATTCTTTTAGAGGGGATTGTAGATATAGGCAAGGAAAAAAGCAAAATATTAAAACAAATAGACGAACACAAAAAACTTGGGGCAGGATTATCAAAGCGTCTTTCAAATAAGAACTTTACAGATAAAGCACCTGAAGATGTTGTAAAAAAAGAGAAAGAACGGCTAGAATCTATTGAAATAAAAGTAACAAAAATGGAGGCAGCAGTCGCTGCATTAAACTAGAAAGTAATGATGAACTCAAAAGAATCAAAACAATTTATATTACAAGCGCTTTTAGAAGACACATTTGACCAAGACATAACAACAAATCTTTTGGTTCCTAAAAACAAAATGTCTTCTGCATATATTATTTCTAAAAACGATGCTACCGTTTGCGGAGTCAACATAGCAAAAGATGTATTTAAAAAGCTAGACAAAAAGATATCGTTTAAAGCTCATTGCAAAGATGGAGACAAAGTAAAAAAGGGAACAAAAATAGCATCACTAAAAGGAAGAACAAGAGCCATATTAACAGGCGAGAGAACCGCTCTTAACTTTTTAGGATACTTATCGGGAATTGCAACCAATACGAGTAAGTTTGTTGACAATATAAAACCATACAAAGCTGGAATATTAGACACAAGAAAAACAACTCCTGGTCTAAGAGCGCTCGAAAAATATGCTGTAAGATGTGGTGGTGGAGTCAATCATCGTCATAATTTAAAAGAAATGATAATAATAAAAGACAATCATCGTGAAATATCAGAACATTTTGATAAAGTGATAGATTCTATTGAGAAGTTTAGAAAAAAATATAAGAAAATCATTGTTGTAGAAGTTGATACCCTAACTCAACTTCGTCAAGTTTTAACAGCCAATCCAGATATAATATTGCTTGACAATATGACACCAATTCAATTAAAAAAAGCTGTTAACATAGTAAAAAACATAAAAAAAAGAAAGAAGCCGTTATTAGAAGCTTCTGGTGGAGTAACTCTAAAAAGTGTTCGTTCTGTTGCAAAAACTGGCGTAGACAGAATATCTACCGGCGCACTAACACATACATACAAAACAATAGATATGTCTATGGAGATTGATAGTTTATGAAATATAAAAAAATAACTGCTGCAATAGCAATATTATTTATCTGCCTAACGGCAAAGATGTCTTATGGGCAAGGAAGCTCGGCTCCCGCAACTCAACTAGAAAAGCCGAGATTCCTTCGAGCAAACGATGATATTTTAAAAATATCTATGCTAGAAGAAAAAGAAGAGCTTGTTGAAGCTCAAAAAGTCCTAACCATCACAAAAACAAACGGCAAAACACATAAAACAAATGGAAATGGCTCATATACAATATTCGACGATAAAATGCTTTTAGACGGATATACAAAAAAATATAGTGATCTTGCTAAAGAAATAATAATAGAGATGATAAAAGATGACACATTATCATCATACAAAACAGCTGCTTCGGTAAGAGTATTTAAAGAAAAATATTGTCGTCAAGTTGTATCACGCGAAAGAATACTCACAGAAAAAATACTTTTAAGAAGATTGCACAGGACAAGGTCTCCTTTTGTTCAAGTGGAGATAATGCATACATTGTGTCGCCTAGACAGATACAGATATTTTAAGTCAATGGTTCCTGCATTAATTCAAAAAATGAACCACTACAATAAAACAGTAAATGATATAGCGTACAATAGCTTAAGCGATATCGTTGAGGTTGGCAACAAAAGGACGAGAGAGGCTAGAATAGTTTTTAATACGTTACGAAAAATACTTTTCTTATCACGCCGCAGACTTGCATCTATAAAAGAACCTTCGGAGAAACTAAAACAAAAATTAGCATTACTACGTTGGTCAGTTAAAGTTCTTGGAACTCAAGAACTTAAGAAACTCCCTAAAGAAGTCTTAAGCTTGCTCTAATAGTTAGAGTAGATATTTTCACATCTCAAATTATCTATGAAAAAAACCTCTTGGATTATATTTATTCTGGTTTCAATATTAAGCCTTTTTATATGGCATAAATATACCTACCCACAACTTGCCTTTATAAACCTATCCGTAGATAGGGAAGAAGCTCTTAAAATCAGCAAAGAATATTTAAAAGAAGTCGGAGTTAATCCCGAAGAGTTTAAATCTGCAATTATTTTTACAAGAGAATCTAGCGTAGATAGATACTTACAAAAAACAATCGGTTTTAAAAAATTTAAAGAATTCATAAAAGAACACGATTTCAATATGTTTCTTTGGATAATTAGGTTCTTTAAAGAAAATGAAAAAGAAGAATATAGACTTTCAATAAGCTCTTCAAATGGAGAAATAAATTCCTTTAGACATACTATTGATGATAGCACTTACAAAGAAGACTTGGGAGAAGCGGCAGCAGAAAAATACGCGATAACTTTTCTTAAAGAATATTTCAATTTTAATAGCGACGAATATACGCTGCATAGCAAATCTACAAAATCGCTAGACAACAGAAAAGACTACTATGTCTCTTTTAGAAAGAATAGCGTACATATTCCTTGGAGCCAAGAGAAAGACACTGGCGCAGGCAAACTAATAATTGGTGCAACAATATCAGGCAAAGAAGCTCTTTCATTTTTTAAATATGACTTTCTAGTACCAGACCAATTTAATCGATATATGGACAATAAAAAGGATACTGGAAGAAACTTATCTGCAATAGTTCAAATTTTCTACACAATGCTATTTTTCTCTGCAATGGGGGTGATTTTCCTAAAACGAAATCATCTTGCAATGCATGTAACGAAAAAATTCTATATGGGCCTTGGTATCGTTTACTTCATATTACTTTTTCTAACTATTTTTAATTATTTTCAAGATGTATTTTTTGATGTCTCAACTTCTTCTTCTGTGGACACCTATCTCTTAAGACATTTTATAAATTTAACTATAGGTGCCGTGTTTGCAGCAACCATTTTCATTATACCTGGAGTGTCAGGAGAACTGCTTCATTTTGAAAATCTCCAAGAAAAGAAAGAAGGTGCTTTTCTTTGTTTCATTAGATCAACATTTTTATCGCGCAGTTTAAGCCAATCAATTCTTTTAGGATATTTTGTATGCATTATTATGCTAGGCCTACAAAGTCTTATAACGGCAATAGGGCAAAAATATATGGGCGTATGGGTAGAGTACAGTTGGATGGGACAACTATCAACAGCATACTTACCATTCTTAGCAGCATTAACAATAGGCGTAACAGCTTCTCTTTCAGAAGAAACTATGTATAGATTGTTTTCTATCAGTCTTATTAAAAAATTTACAAAAAATATAATACCTGCTGTTATAATTTCATCTCTTATCTGGGGATTTGCTCATAGCAGCTATCCTGTATTCCCTATGTGGTTTAGAGGAGTAGAGGTAACCTGCCTAGGGCTACTCTTATCATATATATATTTATCTTTTGGTATCGTTCCTGTAATTATCGCACACTATTTATTTGATGTTTTTTGGAATTCATCAAGCTATCTTCTTGGCGTAGCAAAACCTTTTGACTTCTTCAGCTCTCTAGCTATACTTTTGCTTCCTTTGGTGTTCTGCGCAATTTGCTTTATTGCAAACAAAAACAAAGAAGAGAAAAAGCTCAAGTGGCTTCTTACCAAGCATCAAGAATTTAATCTAAATATCTTAAAAACATTCATAAAAGAAAACAATGCTGTCTTTTCCAATAAGGCTAGGGAAGAAATAGCTCAAGAAATCTGTTCTCATGGGTGGGATATTGCGGTGGTAGAAGTTGCTTTAGACGATCTAAACTATTGATCAAGCACGTTTAGAAATCTTTACATTTTTGCAAATTATTAGTAAATTTAATTAATTGTAGTGTTAACAAAAGCTATAATTCTGCTATAATACTTTTAATAGTATATTTTAATAAGTTTTAGAACTTAACGCTATAGTAGCTCTGTTGTTACTTATGCATCAATTCGCACCTATAATTTAAAAGAGGATATAGCCATGATCAAAAAAACCCTTATTCTTATTTCTTGTATATTTCTTTTATCGTCCTGTAGTGTTTATAAAGTCACATCTCAAGATATAACAGACAACTATTACTCTTCTAAAGCCTCAACTAAAGATGTTGCTTATATTAAAACAATATCAAAACCTCATGAAGTCATAGGATACATTACTGTAAATGCTGAAAGGCGTCAGCCAATGGATGAGGTGTTGGAGAAAATAAAAAGAGAGGCTGCGATATTAGGTGGCGATGCTATTACAGATATAAAGACAGATGCAACAGGTCAATGGAAAAGTCTTCCAGCGCAAAAATTTATAGGAAATGCTTACGTAAGAGCTAACTTTACAGCGACAGTTGTAGCATTTGAATAGTATCTTCGGTGCCTGGCACCGTTTATTGGAGTATTTTTATGACAATTTTTATATTATTAATTGTTTTATCAGTCGCAGGAATTGCTTTTGTCATTTTCACTATGAAAAAGGAAGAGCCTTGCGATGAGAGCGAAATCGCAGAAATATCTCCAGAGCAAGTTGAGACTACAAATAAATCAAGTTTATTAAATTTCTTATCGTTCGGAAAGAAAAAAGAAGACATAGTAGAGCCTCTATCTCTAACAGAAGATTCGCTAGAAGATTCAGATATTGGCACTGCTTCTTTAATGACGTCTCCTGTTGAAGAACTAAGCCAATCAGAGAAAATAATAGAAGAAATTGTGCAAGAAGAGGTCGCTTTACCAGAAGATAATACAGAAGAAAAAAAAACAAAACTAGAAGAACTTCTTAAAGAAAAAAATGCCGCACTAGAGGAACTTCAAAAGGCTCTTAACAAAGAACAAGAAAACAGAGAATCGTTTGACAAGGTAAAAGAAATACTTCAAAAGGAACTTATAGACACAAGAGAGAAGGCAAGAAAAGCAAAAAAAGAGTTAAGCCTAACAAGCGATGAAGGAGATCAATACGCAGAACAAATAGACGAACTTCAAGAAAAAGCAAATAACCTTGAAAGAAATTTAGAGGATAAGGATAAGGACATAGAAGAGCTCACAAGAAGACTTGAACAAAACAAACATAAGCAAGAAGCAGAAAAAGAAGGACTTAAAATAGTCTACGAAGAACCCATGAAAACTGAAGATAATATTATAGTTAGCGAAAAAGTAGAAGAAATAAAGCAGGAAGATTTGCCTGAAGTAACCGTTGTTACTGAGAGCGAAGAGCCTGACATTGATTTAACAAAACACAATGAGATAGAAATAATAAATACGGATGAAGTTTCAGAAGACATTGCTTCAAAAGAAAAAAATATTGTTGAGCAAGCAACTTCTGTTGAAGACGATAAAAAAGATCCTGTTATAGAAATAACAGATACGGACTTAAAAGAAGCTTCTGAAGAAGATAATACAAAAGAGGACGAACAAGAAGAAGAATCAGAAGAAGAACAAAATCCTGGCTTTCTAAAATTAAAACCTGATATTCTCAAAGAAGAAGACAAAGAATAATAACGATTATATAAAATCCCAAATATAAAACAACACCTGACTACCTATAAACAATAATCCCAAAAAAGCTACGAGGAATAATTTATGAAAATAAAAATATCTATAATTTTAACAGCAACACTATTATTCACATTAACATCAATATTCTTTACTAAAGAAGGAGAAACACAAATGTCAGAAGGCACAACAATTGTTTTTGAAACAAATCAAGGCGAAATCGAAATCAAACTTTTCCAAGATATAGCACCTAAAACATGTGAAAATATGGTGGGTCTAATTGAAAAAGGATATTATGATGGAATCATTTTTCATAGAGTAATAAAGAATTTTATGATACAAGGCGGCGATCCAACAGGAACAGGAAGAGGCGGAGAAAGTCTGTGGGGAGACAAATTTGAAGATGAAGTAACTCCTGCTGCCGCATTTGACAAAAAAGGCATACTTGCAATGGCAAACGCTGGTCCAAATACAAACGGAAGCCAATTTTTCATCACAACAGCTGCAACTCCTTGGTTAAATATGAACCATACTATATTCGGTGAAGTCGTTACTGGTTATGATGTCGTTGAAAAAATAGAAAATACACAAGCAGGGCCAGGAGATAAGCCAGTAGAAGATCAGAAGATTATAAAGGCATATATTAAGCAATAATAAAGTAATTATTTAATATTCAACACTTTTTTTATGAGTTTTCCATAAGCTATTACAATATAACGGCTTATGGAAAATGATGTTTTCTTGCAAGCTCTTGTCATTTGCAAGAAATATGTTATACTTTTCCTACTATAGGAAAAGGCAACGTTTCCTTGTAGCTTTTCTAAACATAGAAACAGTTACAAGGGAATCTCGGTTTTTCTAATTAAATAGTAACCGAACTTACCTTTTCAATATCCAGCCACAATAAGAGACGCGTTTATTCGCAGTCTCTTGCTTTACAATCAATTGAAAATTATATATCTATTTTATACAGGAGGAAAACTTGAATGATGAGTTCTATTTCAAAATCAAAAACAAGTTTAGCTTACAGAGTATTATGTTCATTTATAGCATTTTCAGTTGTATTTACTGCTGTTATTCCACCTTCATACGCTCAAAGCTATGTGAGTCTTCCGGCTCCGGGAACATTCGTAAACATTACGAACAGTTTCACCCCCACAATAGTAAAAGGGATAACAATTCATCCTGAAAATCCTCTAGAATTCGATTTTATTGTTGATTCTGGTGATAATAAGCTAAAAGGGGAGCAATTAAAAGAAGAATCACTTAAACTCATCAAATACTTCCTTGCAACACTTACCGTTCCTGAAAATGAACTTTGGGTCAATTTAAATCCATCCCAACCAGATAAAATAATGCCTGAGAAGCTTGGACATACTGAAATGGGACGTGATTTACTTGCTCAAGACTATATATTAAAGCAATTGACAGCTTCTTTAATGCATCCTGAAGGAGAAACAGGTAAGGAATTCTGGAATAAGATATATAAAAGAACAAAGAAAGAGTTTGGAACAACTGATATAAACACAGATACTCTAAACAGAGTTTGGATAGTTCCAAGCAGTGCGACCGTATATGAAAAAGATAACTCTGCTTTTGTACTTGAATCAGAACTAAAGGTCTTGCTAGATAAAGAATATCTTTCAACTAAAGAAGGCACTGCATTAGATAATTCAACTACTACTCAAATAATAAAAGAAATCATCATCCCTGAACTAGAGCGTGAAGTAAATACAGGCAAAAACTTTGCTCTTCTAAGGCAAATATCAAATTCTATGATACTTGCTACCTGGTTTAAGATGAATCTAAAAGAATCTTTATTAGGCAAAGTATATGTAGATCAAAACAAAGTAACAGGAATAGATTTAGAAAACAAGAATGTAAAGCAAGAAATCTATAATCAATACCTAGAAGCGTTTAAAACAGGCGTATATAACTATATAAAGGAAGAGTACAATTCAGAAACACAAGAAATCATACCTAAGAAATACTTCTCTGGTGGTATGGAGACAAAATGGAGCCCTAAAATAAATGTGGTTAATGAAGATACAGCTGATAGTGCTTTATTAGCACAAGCGGCTGATGTAGCAGGTAGTGTAAGTAACTTGAAGGTTAATCTTTATGATTTTGGAGCAGATGCAGATCTAGACCAAGCAATGGTGGCATCTAAAAAATTCATCGGTGCAACAGAATACACCACAGTCGAAGGCGAACTCTCAAGCATTCCTGCAAGCGCTCCGATAGACAATCCTTGGCCACAAGTAGTATCAAAGCCAACAGGCATAGCTATTAGTGGTATTGGCAGGATTGGAAGATTGCTTGTAAGACAAATAACTGATTACAATAACCCTAACACTGAAATCAAAGCTATTATCGGAACAGACGTATCAAGAGAGACAACTCAAGAAGGTAAATTAAATCTTCAGCTTAAATACGCAAAACAAATAACCGAAAGACTAGCAATTGATACAGCCTACGGAGAATTTAATGCTGAATTAGATTATGGCGTAGATGAAAATTCTGACGTATACATCACGGTAAACGACAAAAAAATACCAATAGTAAACAGAGAAAAGACTTCAGATTTATACAAATGGTCTGACTTGGGAGTAGATGTTGTTGTAGAAGCGTCAGGCGCACTTAAAGATAAGAAGAAAGCAGGTGGACATCTAACAGCAGGTGCTAAAAGAGTTTTAATAGCAGCTCCTGGAGGATCAGACGTAACAGGAACTTTTGTTGTAGGTGTTAATGAAGGTGAATTTGATCCTAGAAATCCAGAACATGATATCGTATCAAATGCATCTTGTACTACAAATGCAATTGCACCTGTAATGCAAGTATTAGGGAACATTGGTTTTCAAGCAGGTTCTCTAAACTCTACTCATGCTGTAACAAAGAGTCAAGTACTTCTAGATGGAACAAATCTTAAAAAACCAGAACAAGGAAGAAGTGCTTTAAAGAACATTATAAAGACTTCAACCGGTGCTTCAAAAGCACTTAAGGCTTTAGGAAGAAAGCTTTGGTCTAGAATGAGTGGTTCAGCTTACAGAGTCCCTACTTTAACTGGTTCTGTTATTACATTAGATTTTAAAGTAGATGATAAAAACATGACAAAAGAACAAATGCTAGAAGCCTTTAAGACAGCTGCTGCAGGAGAACTAAAAGGTGTTATAGCAGTAGACGGAAGTTTATCTACGAGAGATATTATAGGAAGAACAGAAGGCGCTATAGTAGCAGAACAATCGGTTAAAGTTATAAACACAAACGATGGCTCATTAGTCCATATGCAAATATGGTATGACAATGAATACGGATATACAACTCAACTTCTTAAAATGCTTGATGAAATGTCAGAAAAAATAGAAAAAGTTGAGAACGGAGAAGAAATAGAAGTAACAGAAAATATTGATGCAGCTATTCCTGCAGTTTTAACCGCAGATCAAATCGATGCTCCAGAAATACCTGAACTTTTAACACAAATAAGAGAAGCTCAAAAAGATCTTAACAGACCAATCAGACTTGGTGTAAACGGTCCTGGAAGAATAGGAAGACTTATCGTAAGACAGCTAATTGGTAATCCTAATTTTGATCTAAGATCTATTCCTTACGATTCTCCTTCAGTGCTAGCAAGATTACTTAAAGATGACACTGTTCATGGAAAAATAAAAGGAAAGATAGAATTTAATGATGCAGAAAGATGGCTAAGTGTAAATGGTAAGAAAATAGCAATACCAAAGAGAGTTAGAACACCGCAAGAAACAAAATGGGAAGACTATGATGTTGAAATGGTTATAGATGTAACTGGTAAATTTACAACGCAAGAAGACTTATCTGGCCATTTAGGTCAAACTGTTAAAAAAGTAATTATTGGTGCACCAGCAAAAGGAGATATAGAAGGTACTTTTGTATTTGGTGTTAACGAAAACACCTATGATGGCGCAACACAAAACGTTATATCAAACGCATCTTGTACTACAAATGCACTTGTTCCTGTAGTAAAAACAATTAAAGATGTATTTGGAATCAAAGCTGGTTTTATGACAACAGTGCACGCTGTTACATTAAGCCAACCTAGCCTAGATTCAAAACAAAAGAAACCAGATCGTGAACCAGCATCAGGAGCAAACATAACTCTTACATCAACAGGTGCTGCAAAAGCAGCAGGACTAGTTTTACCTGATGTAAAAGGACTTCTAGACGGCGATGCTCTAAGAGTTCCTGTTGAAGATGGTTCTATGATAAAACTATCAATTGAAACAGAAAAGCCTGTAAAAGATGTTGATACATTAAACAATGTTTTAGCACAAGCAGCTGATGGATACCTAAACGGAATACTAAAAGTAGAAGAGATGGAAGTGTCTTCTCAAGTTATAGGCCAAAGACTAGGTGCTGTTGTTGCAAAACAAGGAACAGCTGTTGAGCAATTACCTAATGGCGGAAGTCTTATAACTCTACATATATTCTATGACAATGAAGCTGGATACACATCACAACTGCTTAGAATGGCACAACATGTTGGAGAAGGTATGGTAGGGGTAGCTGACCAAGCAATGGTGGCATCGACGGATAAGATGACGTTAGAAGACATTGATGATGCAGTTTATAATGGAAATCCTGTTATGATCCGTGTTGATTTTAATGTTCCTCTAGATGAAAATGGAAAAATTACAGATGACACAAGAATAAGAGCAGCAATACCAACAATCAAATACGCTTTATCTAAAAACGCTAAAGTTATTATAGCTTCTCATATGGGCCGTCCAAAGGGAGAAAGAGTAAAAAATCTAAGCTTAGCTCCTATTCGAGAAAGATTAAAAGAACTGCTTAAAGATTCTGCAGACTTTGTGCACTTCAGTGATGAGTTTATGACAGCTGCAGACGCAGAAGATTTTATTGATAATGTCATGGACTCAAAACAAGTTCTTCTTTTAGAAAACACAAGATTTAATGAGGGCGAACAATCTAAAGACCCTGAAATCCGTCAAGCTTTTGCAGATAAAATGTTTAAAGGAATTAAAGCATTTATTTTAGATGGATTTAGCGTAGCTCATAGAGCAGAAACATCTGTTGTGATGGCGCCTAATGATATCCCTAAAGCAGCCGGTTTTCTTGTTGCTGAAGAAATAAACGGTTTACAGAAAATAGTAAATGAAGTTGATCTTGTTGTTATGGGAGGCAGTAAGGTATCTGGCAAGATTAATATAATCGAAAATCTACTTAAAAAAGAAACATTAAAGCATGTCTTAATAGGTGGAGCAATGGCAAATGCATTCCTTGTTGCAAAAGGGATGAAACTTGCTAAAGGCAATGCTGGTATTGCGCCAGAAGAAGTAAAAATAGCTAAAAAACTTCTTAATTCAAAAAATGCAGATAAAATAATTCTTCCTTTAGATGTTGTTGTTGCAAAAAGCTTTAGTAAAGACGCAGAGTATATGACAATAAACGTATCGGAAGACGCAGGAAAATACGCAGTAAAACAAATACTTGAACCTGATGCTTGGCTATCGCCAACTTTTGTTGATACAGGCTCTGGAATGACCCTAATAGAACCATCAATCCAATCACCAGAGTTTCTTAAAGATTGGATAGCAGTTGATATCGGATTCGCAACTAGCGCCTATTATAGTAGCTTAATCGAAGAAGGAAAGGTTATGTTCTGGAATGGTCCAATGGGAGCATTTGACAAATTTTTATTTGCTCAAACCGGAACTAGAGCTATTGCTCGTTCTTTAGAAAAAGCAAAAGGCTTTACTGGTGCAGGCGGAGGAGACTCTGTTGCAGCTATTAATCAATTTGGTATCAAAGGTATTGACTATATATCTAAAGCAGGTGGCGCTACACTTGAATTCTTAGAAGGCAAAGATCTTCCTGGAATAGTTGCTTTATCGGATAAAGCTGACCAAGCAATGACAACTAGAAATTTATCTACACCTTTATCAAAAGCTATTTTTGAAGCTCGCGTAGCACATGATTCTCGAGGAAGAGAAACAGTTGAGGTTGAAATGGCTATACCTGCAATAATAGCTCCAGTAACACTTACTCTAAAAACTACTGGTATTGTTCCAGCAGGCGCGTCAAAAGGAAAAGCAGAAGCTGTTACAGTAGGCGTAGAGCAGGCAATAAAAAACATAAACGAAGTTATTACCCCTGCTTTACAAAAAAGCGGTCTTAATATGAATAAACATAAAGACCTTATTAAAGCAGATAGGCTTATCGCAAAATTAGCAGGTGATAATTTTAAAGACCTTGGAGCAGATGCAACTGTTCCTGTATCTTGGGCTTTATGGAGAATGGCTGCAGAGTCACAAGACATGAGCCTGGGTGAGTATATCAAAAAATACGAACCAGATGCTTATGATAATGCAAATGACCGCGTAAATTTCTATATGAATATTTACAATGGTGGCTTACATGCATTAAAAGATGGCGAGACTCTTGGTGTTGATAGAATTGATACTCAAGAAACTATGCTTGTAATAAAAGCTGCTACTTACCAAGAAGCTATCGAAATGGGTGACAAAATTGATGCTGAACTTAAATTGATTTTACTAGGTGAATTTGAGATTGAAACAATAACAAGAGCTGACGAAGCAGGTTTCTCAGTAAAAGGCTTAGGCGACTCTGATAAAGCAATAGAGCTTGTTTTAGAAGCAATAGAAGAAGCTGGTTATACTCCAGGAAAAGATGTCAAGCTTGCTTTAGATGTTGCTGCTAGCTCTTTTTATATAGAAAAAACTGGTATGTATGATTTTCAAGGAGAAATGAGAACGTCAGAGTGGATGGTAGATTATTATGTAGGACTAGCCAAGAAATATCCTGGTGTTTTCATATCTATAGAAGACGGTCTAGAAGAAGATGGTTGGGAAGCTTGGGCATCTCACGCAAAAACAATGCAAGAACAAAAAGTTGAAACCATTGGAGACGATTTATTCGTTACTCAAAAAACACGTTTCCAAAAAGGAATAGAAGAAAAATCTGCTTCTGCTATTTTAATTAAGGTAAACCAAAATGGAACAATGACAGGCACCTTAGATGTTATCAAAATGGCAAAAGAAAATGAATTAAAATGGGTCGTATCACATCGTTCAGGTGAAACAATGGACGCTGGAATAGCTGATCTGGCTTATGGCACCAACGCATTTGGCCTAAAGACTGGCGACCCTCAACCAAATTATGATTTTGGTGAAGGCGGACAATATGAAGGTAAAGATCTTGTCAGAAGAGCTAAATACCAACGCATGGTTGAGCTAGAAAAAGCAGCAAACGATAAAGCGATGGTGGCAGAAATTAATAACCTTCTTAGCCAAAGCGATATATCAACAAATGGTCGCGTAGGCCTAACCTTAGCTTTTGGACGTAGAGTGTTTAGTTTGTATTCTGAAAAGCTAGGCAAAACTTTGCATGTAAAAACTATAGGTGCAAATAATGAAATAGAATGGGCAACGATTGTAAAAGGAAATAAATTAAACGAAGAATATACTTATAATATGGAAAAAAATGATGGGGCTACGGAAGTATCAGAAGATGTCTATCCGCTCATCAAGACAAGCCTTATAGCTCTGAACCTAGTAGCTGACCAAGCAATGGTAGCAAATACAGCTTCTGAGCTAATCAACAACATATCGAGCTATATAACTTACAACAAAAATACTAATGCCTTTGAGGTGACTGACATAAATAAACTGCTCAATGAAGGCATAGACTATCTTGTTAACGAGTCTGCACTAAGCAAGAATATAATTGTCAAAAAAGCAGCAGCTCAAATAATAATGGAAGTAGGTGAATTAATAGGCATTCACTCTTCATCTATGCACGATGTATACGCAGCAAGAAGAAGAGGCGAAATACTTCAAAAGTCAACTATTCCTGCAAACAACATTCGTGGAATGGCATATGATACAGCAAAGACCGCATTTGAAGTTATGATCGATAACAATGCTTCAGGTATCTTTGAACTTGCAAGATCTGAAAGAGGATATACAAAACAACCTCTTTGGGAATATTCAGCTTCTATTTATGCTGCAGCTATTAAAACAGGATATAGAGGAAAGATATTCCTTCAATTAGATCATGCTCAAATAGATAAAAAGCTTTATTTTGGATTTGGAGGCAAAGAAGCTAATCCAGAAAAAGCAATTCAAGATATCAAAGACTTAATAAATGAGGCTGTTTCTGCAAGGGTTTACAACATTGACATTGATGCATCGTCCTTGATGATCGCAGGAAACTTAAAGAAAAATAACGCAACTCATAAAGAGGCAATAAGTTTAAAATTAGATAACCTTACAGAACTTAGCGGTAATGACCTAGTAGCTCTAGATGCAAAGAAAATACTTGCCCGCCAAACATTCAACATCCGTGAAACCGTCAATCTTACAAAATACATTCGTGACCTTGAGAAAAAACTCAATATACCTGTAACTATTGCAATAGGTGGCGAGGATATGCACGTTGATCAGGATGTATATAGTACTGAACATTCAGTTGAAGTGTTCTGCCAAGGGTTAGAAAAAGCTTTAATTGAAGCAGGAATCAAAAAAGGCAAAGGTGTCATCAAAATAAGCGTTCAGAGTGGAACTGGCCATGGTGGAATTACAATTGCTGGCGTTCCAGTCGGAGAAGCAGCTATTCAAATCAATCTAACAGATCTAAAAGCTATTACTGAAATGGCTCAAAGAGGAGAGTTGGGATCAACAATAGCTGGTGTTGTTCAGCACGGAGCTTCAACTGTACCTGAAAAATTCTTTGCTGAATTTGTAAAACACTTAGTAATTGAGGTGCATTTAGCAACCGGATACCAAAATCAACAACTTCGTGCAATACGAGAGAATGATCCTTCATTATATCAACTATTAAATGTATCTATGGTTGATGTCGCCAGTGGATTATGGATTAAAGAAGATGGCACAAGCGGAGAGATTATAACAAATATGATCAAATACCTTAAATACTATTATAAAAAAGCTTATGGTAAAGCAGCAAAAGATACAGAGCTAGCTAGTATCTTAAAAAAAGCTATTAATATAGTTGAAGGACAAAAGAATTGGGCTAAGTTCTCTGAGGATATCATAAAAGAGGTAGGAGAGTTAGAAGAAGGAAAGTTAAACAAAGACATAGACCAAATTGCACGTTTTGCAATTGCTGAGGCTTTTTATCGTTCATATAAAAAAGTCTTTGGACTTGAAAAACACGCTCTTTGGAACATGCGTTCAGATCTAAAAAAAGCAATAGCAGACGCCCTTAAGAAAAACTTTTCATCTATCTGGGTACCTTTAGGATTCAATAATATTAAAGGAGATGTTGATAAGGCTGCAAAAATCATTCCTCTTTATCCAAAGCAAAGATCAATTGAGCTAAAACAAGCTATGGTGGCAGCAAATATTACGCTACATGACGGATTTACAAAGAAGAAAGCTCGAGCATATATAAATAAAATAACTCTGATGTTCACAGTTCACGGTCAAGAATTTAAAGATACAATCTTTTTTGACCAAAAAATAGATGGAAGAGGTTATTTTTTAGGTTTCGCAGAAATTTTGGATGATAGAAGAACTCTTGTTTTTGAAAATAAGTTTACTGCAATTTTGCCACAAACGCTTGAAGAATACGGTAATATTAGCGATAATACGAGAAAAATAAAAAATTACCTATCAACAAGTATTGCCAACATTAAAGATCAGGCAATGATTACACCTGGTGGTATTGATCTTAATCCTGCCTACCTGGATATGCAAATTAAACGTGATGGAGCTGGTATTCCGCTATCACTTGATATGCAATCAATAGAAACAATGAGAATTGAAGGGTTTATACCTGTTATTATAAATATCACTCCTATTAATAATTTCCCAATGCTTTTGGGGATGAGAAATACAGCTGACGATGAAGGGGAGAAAGAAACACAAAAATTAAGCTCTGCTAAAGAGCTTGAACCAATGGATAAAGCTCACGCACTTATTTAATACAACATCAAAATTATCCATTGAAAAACCCCGGCATTACTGATCAATTAAATTGACCAATAATGCCGGGGTTTTTATTTGCCTTAAATTTCTACCATAACTGTCAGTACGAGCCAATTTATTAGCTAAGATTGCTTCGTCAGCTTGATTCAGGGGTCAGGCACCTGTAGATTTCTTTTAGGTGCCTGACCCCTTCTTCCTCGCAATGACAAAAGAAATCAAAACAACAAATAAGAAATTGCCGCGTTCGCCTTCGACTCACTCACAATAACAATGTTTTGTCATATTTTATCTATTTTGCCGCTCTATCACTACTATTTTATCACTTTTAGCACATCTCAATAGACAGGGGAGAGATAACTATATATGGCTCAAGGTCGCTCTCTAAGCGCTTCTTTGACTTATCTACTAGTAAGAATACATAACTATTTGTTACTGTTTTATAGAGAATAATACTATATACGCCTACAGCAATACTAGATTAATTATATGTTCACAAATGTAAAAGAAGTGTCTGGATTTTTTAATTATTTATATTTCCGGTAAGTCTAAACGAGTTTATCCACAGGTCAATTTAAAAACTACATTAAAGCATTGGGGCACAACAGCTTAAGGCGCCTTTTTCTCATTTCACCAAGTTAACATAAGATGTATTATAGGAAGTTGCGTAGGTAAGCAAATATATGTGTAACTATATCAAAAACCTATGTTTTTATAGATTCTTCTGTACTTATTTGATGCTTATGGCGGGTTGAAAAGTTTAAAATTTGTTTGCGAATGTTTTCTTCTGCTTGTTGTGCAGAAATATTTTCTGTAAATGTATCTTTCTTTGGCAAACTTCTTTGTCTTAAACCAACTTGTACATCACCAACACGAACTCTAATTGTTTTACCATTAACAAGCGCATCTGCAATAATTTTTCGACCTTGTCTAAGTATTCTACCAAAGCTTGGACGCGACAATCCCATTATTTGCGCTCCTTCTGACTGGTCATAACCCTGATAATCAGCTAATTTTATAGCCTCAAACTGATCTACTAGCAACTGCGCCTCATCAGGCCTTCCTGGCTTACCACGAGGACTAAATTGGGCTATACTAGGCATTTCCTGCACATATCTAACCTTTTTACGTCTACCTTTATTCATTATATAACCTCCATTTAATATATATTTATTATAAGCACATGCTCATTTAAACGTACCACTTCTTATGAGCATATGCTCATTATAAGTCTATGGTTTATTTATTGCAAGAAATAATACGTTTTTTTAGCATCCCTCTCATCTTTTGTCGTTGCGAGTGAATCAAAGGCGGGCGGCGGCAATCTCAAGAAAGAATTGTCTGTTATGCTGCCAAACGATTTAAGATTTAATTGCTTTGGAAAGTTCTAGCGTTTGGACTTCATTCGGGCTATCGTCTTCGACTGCGCCCAATAATAAAGGTAGGTTTACGACAGGTGTAATGCTGAAGATTACAGGAATTAGACCATTTATCTCAATATTCTCTAAATCGCCAGTATCAATATCAAACTCTTGACCCTCCCCTCTTATTTGAAGGTCTATTTTGTCTGGATTTAGGTTAATACCACCGACTTCTTTATCCGTCAGCATTGCTTTATCTTCCATTACAGGGTCTTCTCTCTTAGCTTTAAAAGCCAACATATAGCTTTTATATTGTTCTTTCGCAATACGCTTTTCTGTATATGATTTTATCCATTTCTTAGAGGCATTTAAACCTTTTAAAATATCAACGTTTTTATTGTCCTGCGGAAAAGCATAAACTTTAACCTCTAGTTCAAAATTAGGAAAATATTTCTTAAAAATTCTCCCCATTATTGTACGAAAAAATATTTGATTAATTGTAATTTCATCTTCTTCTAAATCCTCAATAAACTTATTATCAACGATTTTAAAAAGCTTTGCCTCATCTGCCATCATTGCTTGATCAACTAAGACTGATTCCTCCAAAACCGGTTTTCTTATTTTTCCGTTTGCTTCAAAACCGCTAAAAGTATAATTTACATCCATCAAAGCTTCTGTAAATATTTTTGTTTCTCTTCTGACCGGTTCAATCTTAAATTTCCAATCATCATATTTTTCCCAAAACTGAACAGTTAATCTTTTAAAAATAGGTTCCATATATTTCTTTCCTCTAAGCCTATCTTTAGTTCCATTGGTATCATTGCCCAAAGATACTAATCTAAAATATATGCTTTGTAGTCTTTTATGCTCTTCAACAGAAATACTAAAAATAAAGTCACCTTTAGAAATATTACCTCCCAATATATATTCTTCAAATTTCTTAACCTTAACATATGCACTCCCTATTTTTATATTGCCAGCAATTATATTTTCTAACTTATCTACTATAGCAATATGATGAAAAACCCCTTCTCCCCTATCAATTTCTAAAGACAAAAATACTATTTCATCTAAATGTATAACATCTGTTTGCTCATAGAACTTCTCTATTATTTGTTCTCTAGTGCCGGCAAGTTCTACCACTTTTGGGTCTTTATCCCAACTTAACTTAGCGTTAATTTCACGATTAAGCTTTTTAAATTCTTCCCAAAGCTGTGTGCCTTCTAAAAGAGTTTGAAATGATAATAAGCTTGGCTTCTCTACCAACATTGCATTATCTTTCTCCGGAAACAATTCCTTCTTGTCTTTATTGGCTTTTATGACTTCCTTTAAGAATATTGTCTTAAATTTAGCTTCACTTAAATTATAATCATTAGTCTTAAAATCTAAATTTTTATGCGCAATACCATTTAAGCCAGAAAGATTGAGCATTGTGTTAAACATATTCATAAACAAAGAATAGTTTCCGTGCTTAAAAATAATGAAGTAGTCACCCTCACTACTTGTAGATATCTTATAAAAAAGACTAGATATCCAATCAACTGTTTCTTTGCCCAAAAATCCCTTCTTATCACTTAAGAAAACAAAATGTTTAAATACCTTGTAAATATTTATTCTCATATCATGGGTTGTTTTAAGAGAAAGGCTTTCAACGTAAGATAAAAATTCATCCCTAAGCGAACCTTCTCCGCCAAATAATACAAAATATTTATCCTTCCAAAACATTGGTAAGGTTCTAGGTATATAAAAAGTCTCTCCGTCTACACCTGTAAGTAAGATTTTATGCAAATAGACTAGTTCTTTATCAAATTCTTTAAGAGAAAGAAGATCCTCTGTTTTAATTCTTTTTAAAAGCCTTAAAAAAGCAATACGAACCTGTTTTTGGTTTTCAAAATAATTTTCTTGATTCTTCTTCGTATAAACTTCGGTACTATACTTAGCATATTCTAAGCTAAAACCCTCTTCACTCTTTATTACACTATCTTGAGACTTTGGGTCCCTTACAAGCTCTTTCCACTTTGTAAGAGCAGCTTCTTTAACATTAAAATTAGGCAATGCTTCCTCTATTTCAGCTAGTTCATCAGAAGATATAAAATCAAATATGTTGTAATCGGATTGCTCTGTGCGAATCTTGTTTGGTACGAAAAAACTAAACAAACTTTGTCCTGTCAACATTGCGCTATCGCCCCCTGCTTTTAATAAAACTGACTTAAGATTATTATGCTGCTCATACAAAGCAATTCCGCGGTCTCCATAGCCTATATCACCCCAAGGAAGCAAATTAAAAACATATTTTAAATCTTTCGACCAAGACATAGCTTTTTGATCCATCACCACGTACTTTACATTTTCTAAGAAATATTTATGATTGTTAATAACACCATCGAAAGCCTTCATAAAAAATAAATCAATTTCTTTATTGATAAGCTTTTCAGCTAAAATATTGTCCGACATAATATTAGGGTCACTTTC
>JAVCCJ010000100.1 GCA_030765585.1 Candidatus Zapsychrus exili
AATAGTCTTCAAAAAACTATATCCTGTAACAATACAACCTAAGCAATACACATCATATATTTTATCCTTAAGAATCTTCTCAAAACCTTCCATAGAAATGTCATCAACATCCATATCAATCAGATCAAAATTAATGCCACTATTTTTAACAGCAGTCAGAACATAACCTAAACCTACAGGAAGCATTTTTCTTTTTGAATCAGGACGCAACGATGGATTTATAAAAACTACTTTCATAGCTAATTTCCCCTTCATCTCTTTATTAATATATTTTTATGAATCATACCTACGAATGATACTACATATATTTTCCACAATTTCCTCTGTCCAACCTTGATGACAACCAATAACTAAGCATTTTCTATAATCAGAATTAAAAATATTTCTAGCAAAATCAAAATTTAGAATTGGTGTTTCTACTTTAAGCTCTTTATAAATAGCACATGTTGCTTCTTCAATACGATTAGCATCTACCATCACTGGTATAGCAAAAGGAACAATATCTTCCTCATCTCGACACTCAGGAGTTCTGCCTGGCATATTCTTATCAACTATTTCTAACAACCTTTTTCTATGAATAATTTCATTCTTTATTTCTTCAGCACTGTCTCCAACAGTAAGTAAAGTCTTAGTTGGAAGTGATACTACTTCTGGCAAATAGCCAAAAACAGAATCTACTTCAAACCTAACTTCTTTTCCCAAAAACCCTTTTTGAAACTTATCCAAAATGTCGTAAGCCATATCTGCACGCCTAAAATGACTAGAAAACAACTTTAAATAATCATCTTTAAAGAAATTACACAACTCCTGCTTCTTAGAAATTAACCCTCCCCCCAAAATACAAGGGAATATTTTAGAAAAACTTACAACAGAGAAATCTCCCCAATTCAATATTGGCTCTTCCTTATATGAAGAAAAAATAGCATGTGAACAATTGTTTACAATTATCCAATTATTTTTTACAGCTATTTTCTCAATTTCTTTAATCTTCTGGATATAACCAAACTGATGAAATACTAAAACAGCCTTCGTTATAGAAGAAGTGTTCATAGAAGGAAAAGAAGACTTAGCTAAAGATGAAAGTACACAATGACCCAAATAAGGCGGAACTAAAATTTCTTCCATTCGACCCACACCCAAAGAACGCAAGCCATACACTAAAGCAGCACGAGCGCAAGAAAATGGAAATATTTCCGAGCCTACAATAGAATTAAGATTCTCTAAGAAACTGTTATTCTTTGCACTTTTGATATCTCCACATCTAGGATAAATAGTAATCATACTTATGCCTTTTTTGTCCTTGCTTCAACATTATTCCAAGTAATATTTAACTTGGCATAAGTCTGGCCACCAAAACCATGTTTAAACATACTTATATTAAAATCTTTAGGTGATTTAACTTGCTCATCTTGCCCAGAATAACTCTGCATCCCCGTCTCAAAATAACGACATCCAATTCTTTTTGCATAAACTATAGCTTTCCAAACGACTGCGTGAGAAAGCGGCTTATCAAATAACTCTCGTTTTGAAGCGGACACTCCATAAAAACAATATTTACTACTACAAGGAAACAACGCAGCCGTTACCAATTCTCCTTCTAATTCCCCAAATACTGCAAAGGCCTCATTTTTAACAACCATGTCATACTGAAGATCCCAAGTTGATTGCGGCCGAGTTTCTCTTCCTACAACACTAAAATGCAACTTTCGAAAATCTTCCATATCATCGGCTGAAATACTGTCTTTATCCAATATCCGTAAAACCATATTCTTTTCACCCCAGTTAATTAGAGATTTATAACTTTTCCTAACTTGAGCCCCTAAATTAAATTCAGAATCAGAAAGATTAAGCACTTGAGTGAAAAATGGAACTACTGTTGCACCTCTATTCAGAAGATGTTTTCCCAAAAATGAAAGTTTCCCAGAAATTAAAAAATCCTGATAAAAAACTCGATTAATTGCATGATTATCTAATATATCGTCCAATTCTTGTTTAAGCAGCTTATGCGCTCCAAGCAGTTTTCCTACTTCACACGAGGTATCTTCAACAAAAAAGACTGGAATTACAGCTTGTCCACAAAGTTCTCTTAAACCAGAAGAATGTATATTTATCGACGCCAGAACTCCTAAAATAGACTTCTTACCTTCTTCCACTACAAAAGAACAATCCTCAAATTCAGCTCCATCTACACAAGCCTTGTAATATAAAATATTACCTGACTGATAAAGAGGGTATTGAAAAGTACTATTCTCAAACAACCTTAACCAATAGCTATTAAATTCCTTTTCCTTTGACCTTATTATCTTCATACAAAAATACCTTATTTAATTTTTAAAAAACTCTTTTTAATTACCTTTGATAGCTCTAATGCTCTTTTTTCATAACCTTCAGTAACCCACAAATTAGCAACTTCCTTTTCTAAGATATCAGCGACTTGAAAAGAATCCTTCTCCTGTTCTCTGCCTGATGATGTCCATCGAGATATACACGGATACCAGCGAGATATATCAAATCCACTCTGACGAACTTGTTTTAACAAATCAGACCTACGTTCTTTTGAAACCCTAAAAGTAAAACGCCAAGGAGAATATCCTTCTTTTGGTGAAAAAAACGTAATATCGTCGATACCATTCAATTCATTTCTATATATTTCACATACTCTTCTACGTCCTACAACTTCGCTCTCTAAATTTCCTAAAGAATCAATAATCTTTGAAGCCTGATTGTCTGTGGACTTATAAATATGCATGTCTTTAAACAAAGTAGGAAAAATATCAAAAAGATCATAAGCTTTAGTATCTTTTTGACCACGTTCCCAAAAATCATAAAAAAGTTTTCTATAAATCTTGTTTGCCAATACATCATCAGCTCGTTTATCATTAAATTCTTCTAGCATAAAACGAGCTTGACCGGCTAATGCATCATCATCCATTGCTATCGCTCCTCCATCACCAACATCAATAATCTTAGAATAACTAAAAGAAACCACGGAACAATCTCCTGCCGAACCAAATGGCTGCCCATCGGAATAAGATCCTCCAAGCGCCTGCGCAAGATCTTCGATTAACATTGCTTTGTGCTCTTTACAAATTTGCGATAACTTTTCCATATCTGCTGTATGTCCATACAAATGAACTGCCAATACAGCGCTGATTTCTTTATCTTCTTTTAATATCTTAGAAACAGATTCTGGATCAATAGTTGCATCTTTTTGAAGAATATCAGCAAATACTGGGATTCTGTCTGCATAATGGACTGCAAGCATCGGATTTAAACACATCATAGAAGGTAAAAGAATTTTAGGACGTTTCACATCAGCCAAAGAATAAGCTATATGTAAAGCATTAGTTCCATTTCCAGTAAGTACACACTGCTTTCGACCCAACAATTTGGCCAAAACATCTTCACAGGCCTGAATTTTATTTATACTTTTAAACATTTATTGATCTATTTATTGTTTACAGCTGTAATAATAAAAGTGTCGTTAACCTCAGTAAAATAATCTAAGGTAACTCTGCCAACATCTATTTTTGAGAAATATTTAGAAAAATAAAACTTTATGTACTCTTTAGAATCAAAATAAAAGAAAGTTTCGCCTTTCCTAAAATCATCTTCACGCCCAATCTCATATTGATGATTTCCTAAAGTTTTACTTTTGCGTAATATAGTATGCTTTGGCGCCACCGTAGAGATAAAGAAACGGCCTCCTGGCTTGAGAACTCTACTATATTCAGAAATTGCCTTAACAATAAGATCCTCTCTTCCTTCATAATGCAGCACATCCCATGAAACAATATAGTCAAAAGAATTGTCCTTAAAAGGAATTTTACTATTTTTCCCAACTTTCAAATCTGCATTATGCCCCAACTCTTCCATTCTTTTAGTAGCATGATCACAAATATCCTTATGCACCTCAACTCCGAAAAGTTCCATATCAAGCGTTCCACAAAACATTAAGTTATTTCCAACTCCAAAACCAACCTCCAGTACCTTCTTACCTTTATAATTTTTTCTGACACCAGGCATATAGCTACCTTTAAAAAGTCTTACAAGTGTTTCATTAGGCCACATTAAGCCTTTATTTTGTTTGCAATAAAAATTCATCCAATCTGTAAAAGCTTTATCTTTTTTCATATTTTCCCTCTTTTAAGAATATTTTAAAAGTTTAATCTTATTAAGTTAATCAATACATTCTCTAAAAAATTAAAATTATCCTAACATCGCCTGCGATAAAGGTATACCCCTTTTTATATTACGTAAAACTTTCTTACCTATAACCTTATCCAGCGCATCTGGCGAAATACCATATCCAGGTCTTATACTTTTTACATTACAATGTGTCATTTTATCTCCTGCTTTAATATCCTTAACAACGAATAATGATCTTCTATAATTACGACTATTTTTTTCTCTTCCAAAACTGCCAAACTTTACTTTACCTAATGCTTGTTCTGTCTTTCTTACTGCTTGGACCATATCCTTAAACTCTTTAGGATCAAGTGAAAATCCTGAATCAACACCACCATCACTTTTAGAAAGAGTAAGATGTTTCTCAATAATACTTGCTCCCAACGCTACAGCAGCAACCGGTATCTCTATGCCCAAAGTATGATCAGATAGTCCTACAACAACTCCAAATCTATCTCTTAACTCACATATAGCTTTTAAGTTCATCTCCTTAGGCAATGCAGGATAAACAGCAGTGCACTTAAGCAACGCGATTTTATCATTACCACAACTTCGTACAACTTTAACAGCCTTTTTTATCTCTTCCAATGTTGCCATTCCTGTAGACATAATGATCGGCTTTTTAGTTAAAGCTATTTTCTTTAAAAAATTTGTATCAATAAGTTCTGACGAAGCAACTTTATAAGCTGGAGCTTTTAATTTCTTTAAAAAATCAACAGCAGTGTTATCAAATGGAGACGAAAAAAAATCTATGTCTATTTTCTTAGCTACTTTTTGAAGCCTTGGATACCAATCCCAAGGCATATAAGCCTTCTTATATAAGTCATATAATGTTTGTCCATTCCAAATAGTCCCTTTAATTCTAAAATATTTATTATCACAATCTAATGTGATCGTATCAGGAGTAAATGTTTGAACCTTAACAGCATCTGCACCTGCTTTTTTAGCAGATTCAATTATTTTTACAGCACTTTTAAAATCTTGATTATGATTTGCAGACATCTCAGCAATAATATATGTAGAATTATCTTCGCCTATTTTATGACTATTTATTCTCAAAATGCTCATAAGAGTATTTCCTTTTTAGCTTCAATTAATTCTCCTCTACCAGAACGAATAATATCTAATCCCTTCGGACCTTCATTAAATAAAAGATCAATACAAGATGCGTTTGCAGTAAAAGGTTTATAAGCTTGAGTATACTCGGGATGATCATAATCTTTATAAAACACGCTAACACTTCTCTCTTCAAAAAATCTATATTCTTCATTTAAATATGCCAATGAACCTGTTGGAGAAATATAATGCTTAGACCCTATCTTCTTTAAAATATCAACTAACAATTCTGATCTCTTGCCAGATACCTTCAATTGTGAAGATCGCACAAAATTTGCAGATAACGACAATTTTGTACATAGCCACTTAATAATTTCTATATTTAGATCACACAAATTTCCGATTGCATAAGCATGCTCGAATATTAAAACAAATTCATCAAAGAAATCTTTAAAATATGCTGAACGACTATAATTATGCTGCAATTGTTTAATAATCTTACTAGGAGATACAGTTTGATTGATCTTTACATCTTTAATTTCCTGACCAAAACGACCTTTAATTAAAACTGGAGTTGTAATCCACTCGAGACCTTTGTTCGTTCGTATTCTGTTACGTTGTTGCCAAGTCTGCTTCTCAAACTGAACATTATCTAAAAAAACAAAAATATCCGCATAATCTATTAGATCAAAATAGCCAAGCCATGGTAAAAATGTTGGCTGCATAATAACTACCTTTTTATTAATATTTAAATCCATACTATTGCTTCTCCTGAATCGCAAGCCCTGCCCCATTGATTCCATAACCATTTCCGTTATAAATCATATATTTATTTCCTTTATGGTTAAAAATAAATCCATATTCGATCATTTCAGAATCCCACTCATCACCACTTGACGCTTCTATACCTATTCTATCGTCCATCCTCATCCATTTTTTACCATCATCTGACTCTGCATATCCCATACGATATTTTTTTCCATCTCTTTTATAAGAATACCACATCTTATAGATACCATCTTCTTTCAATATGCAAGGTCTAGCCAAAGCTGTTTCATCTTCTGATACTGCATCAATACATACGGCAATATTTTGTTTCCAATCAATACCATTATCTGATTCTGCATATTTTATATTATATTTTGGAGAATCTGGATTCTCCCATTTTATCCCAGAAACATACCACATTTTCCACTTATCACTATTTTTCATAACAAATGGTGCTGTTAATATAGCGATAGGCTCTTCATTGCTAGTTCTTAAGATAGGAGCTCTTGAATATCTTTTGAAATTACCGCTACTATCACCAATTGCTAAACCAGCAATAAGCCCAAATCTAGTAGTAGAACGTGGTTTCCAACCTACATAATAAAGATACTTTTTACCATTATGCGTTACAATACTAGTAGGAGTTACTCCGTTATCATCAAAACATCCCAATTCTCCGAATCCCAAAATAGGCTCTTTTGCTATATTGACAACAAAGCCTTCCTTGCTTATGTCTATATCAGCATATCCTATCAGAGATCTATTTTCACCATCTCTGCCAGAAAAATAAACCCTATATATATCTCCTTCAAGATAATCCACAGTAGGAAGCATAGCGTGTGTTTGCATCCATTTGATTTCTTTGGAAGGCTCAATAATTCTGCCTAATTTCCTCCACTTCATTCTTGTCTCCTTTAAGAAACTTTAATAGCATCACTAGAAAAACGAAAACATTCAGTATGTTTTCCTCGAAAAACTTGTTTTTCTGATGTATTCTTTAAAATTAATGATCCTGCGCCTATAATACATTTTTCTTTAATAACTAATCCATCCCTTACAGTCGAATTAACTCCGAAATAGCAATATGGATCTACCCTTACTCTTCCAGAAATAACAACATGTGAAGAAATAAAACAATGCTCGCCAATGCTTGTATGATGGCCGATATGATTACCACTCCAAAGTATCGTATTGTCTCCAATACTAGCAAATGGCTGAATAACATTATTTTCAAATATAAAACAATTGTCACCAATCTTCGTCTCAGGGCAAACAATAGCTTTTGAACTTATATAACTAATAAAACCATAACCTTTTTCTTTTGCTTGAAAATATTTATCAGCCCTTAATCCATTAAGTTGTTTAGCTCCTATCGGAATAAACATGTCGTACTCTTCTTTTGAATAAACACTTTCTATATCTTCGAAAGCAGCAACAGGTAACCCTCTAAAAGTTTTATCACTAATATATTTTTTATCTACAGTAAATCCAACCACTTCAAATGTAGAATCATGTTCTAAATATACATGGGCAATTTCTGCCATTTGTCCATTGCCAAAAATAATTACTTTCTTCATAATTTTCTCCTCATCATCTCAATTATCCGCTGAGATCCTAATCCATCCAACATTTTTTGTCCAGAGACGCTCATTGAACACCTTTCACGTGAATTATCAAATAATGCTACTATTTCTGCAGCGATCAAATCCGAAGAAATGTCGCAATCAACACCCATATGTTTAGTAGAACCATTCTTTTTAAATGGCATATTAACGACAGTATGATCTTCATTCAAAGAAATCTGTAGCGAAGGCGTACCTGTTAAAGCCAGTTCATATTTAGTTAATCCTGAATTCGTAATTGCAATATCACACCAAAGCATATGTTTAAACAAAGATGCAGGAGAATCTAGAACATCAATTTTATGTCGCACATTGCTGTCTCTAAACCTTTCAATCCTGCTTCTAAGCGACTTAGGGAAACATGCTCCCACAGCTATTCGAATATGGAGGTTTCTGTCTTCAATCTTTGAAATAGCCCTTAAAACTTTCATTGTAGTGCCACTTGGATCTGATCCCCCAAAAGTAACTAATATCTTCTTTGCAACCTTACGTATATTTCGTTTATCTTTTTTCAAACAAGAATATTGCGAATGAAAAATAAAATACTTTGGACCAATCAAATAATTCGAAGCGCAAGTTTTTTTCTGCTTAAAATCCTCTGCACCAAAATAAGGAATGACGACAATATCAACTTTACAATTTGACTTTAGCAGTAATGAGTTATCTCTCATTCCATCAATCAGCGTAACTAAACATCGCCTACGAAGACTCTTAATATAAAAAGATACCTCCTTAGTATTATTAAGAGCATATACAGTCGAAACATCTAATATTACCCCAGACACTTTTAATGCAAGCTTATCAAATATATACTGCGCCTCATCCTTCCAAGAAATATTCTTTGGAATTAAAATATACTGAACTTTGCTACGTTTTAAAATACCTACTATTTCTTTGTCAAAATAACGACAGCAATACAGGACTTCAAAACCATTTTCTTTCAAAGATTTCCCGAGAGCACAACATCTACTAAAATGCCCCATTCCTACTTTTTTATCAGCATCAAACCGTAAAATAATACTTTTAATTTTATTTTTCTTCACATTTATCATTCTTTAGAGATAAAATTAACCCTTCATTTCTAACAATATGTGCGTTCTTATTATAAGTTTCCGGATTACCATCCAAAAACTTCTTTACCTCTTTAAAATCAAAAGGCTCTATACCTTCTTTATATAAATTCTCAATAATATTTTTAACAACATCTAAATCTTCAGGCTCATCTACAGTTATTCTATAGCTACTATCATCTACGCAATTATCCATAATTTCTTTTTTAAACCTATCAAGATTATTATTAATATAAAGTGTAACGTGTTCTCTTTCTGATTTCTTTTTAGCTTCTTTCCAAGCTGTAGATAAATAACCAAAAGAAAAGATTTCACAATCAAGCCCTTCAGCAAACCTTGATGATAAATGCGCATATTCAGCTTTTTTATTTAAATACATTTCAAACAATTTATCACAAATACCAACATCAATAAGAGGACAGTCACCAGTAATTCTTACAATATTATCTGCCTTATATAATAATGCTGCCTTATAATACCTGTCCAAAACATCATCTTCATCTCCACGAAACACCGAAAAACCAAGCGATTCAACATACTCACACATCACATCATTTTGCTTATCTATAGATGTTGCTAAAACAATCTTATCTATTTTACTGGAAAACGTTAGCCTCTCAAATAAATGCCCAATCAAAGGTTTATCCAAAACACTTTTCATCACCTTTCCTTCGCATCTCTTTGATCCCATTCTTGCTTGAATAATTGCTACAATCACAATGCTCCTCTTAAGCCAATCTTTTAAAGCCGCTATGGCAAACTGGTCCTTCTAACATTTCTTTCGAACTTCCAGCTTTTATATTTCTAGAAATTAATTCCATTACTTCGCGAGCCGCAATTAAATATTTATCAACTATCTCCTTAGTATGCGCATAAGACACATAAACCACATTAGACGCCAAAAATCCTCGCTTTAGCATTTCTTGAGTAAAAATAGTTTTAACAATCATTGGATCGTCCTCTTTAATAGAGATTATAGGAACTGATACCAATCCTTCTATTGTCATCTTAAGGCCACAAGAATCAAAAATACCTTTAAGTTCGTAAGAAAGATAACTTCCGATATCCGTGATATGTTTGATAACATTCTTTTTTTCAAACTGTTCAATTGTCTTTAAGGCCGCAACAAAACCTACACGTTCAGTCCAATATGTACTACTAATAAATGTATGTTGAGCGGCTTGCATAACATTTTCTCTACCCACTATTGCAGACATAGGATAACCATTGCTCATAGCTTTACCTAAAACAACGATATCTGGTTCAATACCGTGCAATGTATGTATACTGCCGACATTTAATCTAAAACCGGATGAAATTTCATCAAAAATCAGAACAGCCCCAATACTATCAGCAATTACGCGTACCTGATTTAAAAAATCAACATCAATTTTCTTGTGTCGCTCCACCTCCATAATAATCACACCTAACTCTCCATCAGTCTCTCTAACTATGCTCTTTAACTCCTCTATATTGCCATAATTAAACGGGTAAGTATGTCCCTCTAATGCACGAGGAACTCCCGCAGCATCTAAACCTGCAATAAGCTGTCCATCAAGATTTTTTGAATTAGATAAATTAGACGAAAGATACCAATCGTGCCAACCATGATATCCGCAAAAAGCAATTTTATCTTTTTTAGCAAATGCTCTAGCAATTCTTACAGCTATTGCGCAAGCTTCTCCTCCTGTTTTTGCAAAACGTACCATATGTGCCCAAGGATGAAGCTCAATTAATTTCTCTGCAAGCTCAACCTCTTCATAACAATTCAATGTGCACATGCTTCCTTCATCAATAGCATTCTTTACAGCCTTATTTACTTCCGAGTCAGCATAACCTAAAACACAAGTACCTATACCCATAATGCTCATATCATAAAAATGATTACCATCTAAATCCCAAATTTCACGTCCCTTGGCTTTTTTATAATATGCTGGCCAAAAATCAGGTAAAAACATTTCTGGTCTTTTTGATAAAAGCTGAGTCCCTCCAGGAATCAATTTCTTAGCTTTTTTATACAGATCTTGAGATTTTCCCATAATCAACTCCATTTGTTTGGAAGCAAAATATCTTCATCTTCTATTGAAAGTTTATCTATTTCTTCTTTTATTTCACAAACTTTATCAAATAAATTTAAATTCTTTATATTCTCCCGCAGATGATCAAGCCCATCTATTCCAATTACAACCTTATCAATATATTCATCCAGTAATGCATAATTCAAACATAAAGCGCTTATTGAAATGTCATTCTTTTGCGATATATCTCTTATCTTGTTCAAATGATCTTTTGCCTTAGGTAGATGACCTTTCAAACTATTTGGATCTAAAAAGAAAAGCCCTTGCAAAAAAACAGACCTTACATGTATTTCAACATTCTTCTGTTTTAAAATATTAAAATAACGTTCAAACCTTCTATCAAAAATACTATAAGGAACTTGTATCAAATCAAAATTTATATTCTTGCTCAAAATAAAATCAAGATCTTTAGTATTATAAAGCGAAAATCCTATTTTGCTCACCAACCCTTTTGCTTTTAATCCTTCAAAAGCATTCCACAACCATTCCTTCTCTACAAAATCCTCAAACCTATGCAATAGATATCCATAAAGACTATCCATATTAAGTTTCTTTAAAGAATTACCAATAATCTCCTCTAAATCTTCGTCTCCGTCAACTGAAAGCTTAGAAACAACATTAAAACTATCTTTATTTTTTAATAGGAACTCTCCTATAATACTTTCGCTGTCACCATAAGTACATGCTGTATCCAAACAATTTACTCCCACATCCTTAGCATAATTAAGTATTTCATAAGATTCTTTTTCAAGAATTTTTCCTCTATTATTTGCAATACCATAATCTTGTCCAAACTGAACAGTACCAAGAGCAATACGACTCACATTTAAAGAAAATTCTTTCATTCCTATTTAGTCACCTTACCCTCTACAATGTCTTTAATAGATGAAATAACCTTATCAACATCTTTTGTACTCATTGATGGATAAATAGGAATCGAAAGACACTTTTGATAATATTCTTCAGCATTTAAAAAATCTCCCCAATTAGTTCCAAAATTTTCTCTATAAAAAGGTTGAGTATGAACAGGAATATAGTGAGCTTGAGTATAAATATCATTCGCTCTAAGATGACGCATAAATTCTGACCTTGAAATGCCTATCTTTTTAAAATCAAACAACAAAACATAAAGATGAAAATTGCTATTACAATAATCAGCTTCAAAAGGAACAGTGATACCATCAATATCCTTAAAAGCATTATTATATATATTCACAATTTCTCGTCTCCTGTCAATAAATCTAGAGATCTTTTTCATTTGAGAACAACCCAACGCACACTGAATGTCTGTTATACGATAATTAAATCCTAAACAAATCTGTTCATAATACCATGCCTCTTTCATAGGTTCAGAATCTTGAGTTTTAGACTTTTCAAAAGCATTCTCTTTATATATGAATTCTTCTGTATCGCTTGTGATGCCATGAGACCGCATATACTTTAACTTCTTATAAAATTCTTTATTTTTTATTAAAACAGCTCCGCCCTCACCCGTTGTAACATGCTTAACAGGATGAAAGCTTAATGTCACCATATCCGAATAAGCACACGAGCCTATTTTTGTATCCTTATATGTAGACCCTAGCGCATGAGAAGCATCTTCAATAATATATATTTTATTACCATATTTCTTTTCATATTTTTTTACAATATTGTAAATTTCTTCCATATCACAACTTTGACCAGCGAAATGAACAGGAATAATAGCTTTTGTCTTTTCTGTTATTTTTTTTTCAATCTCTTTTGGATCAATATTGTATGTCTTACTATCAATATCAGCAAAAATAGGTTTAGCTCCGCAATAAACTATCGCATTGCTAGATGCAACAAATGTATTTGGAGAAGTAATAACTTCATCCCCAGGCCCAACTAAAGCAGCAAGACATGCTATATGCAAAGCTGATGTTCCTGAATTAACCGCTATGCAATAATTAGAACTTGTAACATCCATAATAGATTGTTCGAATTCAGCTATTTTAGGACCTTGAGTTAAATAATTAGATTGAAGAACTTCAACAACAGCTTTAATATCATCTATCATAATATTTTGTCTGCCATAAGGAATATGATCTAAGACCGGATATGCTCTTATAAAATTATTAGGCTTAAGCTTCTTAGAAACATCTTCTTGATAATCATCAAAAAATATTTTTATAGATTCCTCAACAGATGGAAAAGCACGCCCCAAAGCTTTTTCCATCTTGCTAACATCAAGACCTAAATTCTTCCTCCTCTTCGCTTTCAAGTCAGCCTGATCAATCGATGCAGATTCTATAAGAGAGCCATCTAATCTAAAATAAGAGGCTATTTTAGAAGCAAATTCATTTTTCGACATATAAGTAGAACTTGCACAGTTATATATACCCTTTAAATCTTTTTCAATTGATTCATCAATAATTTTTGCCAATTCAAAAGTATAAATTGAGGAAAAAAACACATCATCGAACCCTTTAATGCTCCTTTTATGAGAAAGCTCATGAACAACCCACTCAGCTAAACTAAATTTATCCTGAACATTCCACCCAAAGAAGTTTGTTCTTAAGATTAAAGCTCCGCCTTTCTTGAGAGATTCTTTTTCTGCTTGATGCTTAGTGTAGGCATAACTATTAGGCGGGTTTATGTTGGATTCTTCTTTTAAACCATTTTCTTCTGCTTCACCATAAAGCAAATCAGTCGAAATATGCACAAGCTTTACATCTTTAGAATCAATATAATTTACAATATTTCTAGTACCTAAAACATTTACTTGATATGCTAAATCTTTGTTTTCTTCACAATAATCTACATTCGAAATCGCTGCACAATGAAGAACAATGTCTGGCAAAAAATTATCAAAAACTTCTTTAACAGATTTCTCCGAGGTCAAATCAACCTTTTGTATTTTTATGCCTTCCATTTCTACAACATAAGAACGGTACAACCCTAAAATATCATACTTATATCTAAGACAATAAGCTACATTGCTACCAAGAAGACCGCTTATTCCAGTTATAAGAAGTTTTTTCTTCATAATTAAATAATTTCCTATTCCATATTTCGCTTTTTAATATTTGAGCTAGACTTATTTAATTCTGACTCAAAAAATGTATAAAACTTACCAAGATCTTTTTCTGCAAACTTGCGTTCATCTTCTGTATTAAAGGTAATCTGCGGACCATCATGCTCAAAAACAGCCAATTTCTTACGACGAATTAAAGAAATAAAAAAATTAACCAAGCCTTGGCCATCGTCTAAATCTAAAGATTTCACAGATACTTTTTCTAACTAAGATACCTCTAAAATAAAACTACCTATGTAGTAATTTAAAATCGGTTTCTCAACAAAAGACTTAGCCCACCCTTTTTGATCGAATGTCAAAAGCCCGAAAGGATTTTGAATTTTAGCACTAACAATAGTCGCAGAAGCGCTGCGAAGAGTATGTGCCTTCATCAACCCTTTAATATCAAGATCAATAAGAGTAT
>JAVCCJ010000082.1 GCA_030765585.1 Candidatus Zapsychrus exili
AAAGTGAAATTCGTAAAGTAATGGCAAGCCTTTAGTAGAATGTTAAAATTTATTATTTCAAAGCACCTCATTTTTAGAGAGGTGTTTTTTTGTTCCCAAACGTTTCAACGCGCGTTGAAACATTCAACCAACCCCGCCAAAGAACACTAAAAATTGCAAAATAGCGCTGAAGGGCGCTTCTTCTTGTCTAAAAGTAGGTTTGGAGGTAGAATTAGCATATAAGCAAATATTTAATTTTTTAAGAAATTAATTTTTATGGAAGAATATAAGGAGTTTAACATCAGATTTAAATTATTAATAAGTAAAAGAAAAGATTTGATTGTAAATACACTTTCAAATATTTTTACGATGAGATTAATAGGAAATAAGACGCACGGAGATCTAGCCGAGATTGGGATAGCTGAGTTTATTAATCAATTTATGTATGACTTTAAAAGTATCCATGTGGGCAAGGATTTATTTCGAGCTAAAGAACATGAAGAAGACATTGTTATTATTAATGAGATTAAAAAGACAAAGTTTCCATTAAGTTTGAAGGCATATGGAAATGGCCCATTGCAACTTTCTACTGATAGCGATCAAAATATGTTTCCTTTTCTTGAAAAGCAAGGCAAGGACATAAAAGATAAAATTAAAATTAAGGAAATTTTTAATTCGAAGGAATTTTCTGATTTCAATGCGATAAATGTGATGCCACTTATTTATGATGAGAAAAAACAACGGTGCAATATAATGATATTTGACCATGAAAAAGCTATAGAAAAAACAGAAAGAATCGTTTATATTGATGAAAAGCAAAGTTTTAATAAAGAGTCGGGAACTGTTGTTCCTGGAAAGGGAAGGAAGCACCCGATTTTTATGTTTGTTGATGCTGATGATAATTATATTTGTGAAGTAAGATATGGCGGCGCTGCTGCAAATGCTTTGCAGAGAGGTCTTTGGACGCATACTAAAAACGCTATTTCCCATTTCGATTCTTTGACAAGTGGCTGGATTGATTATTCTCATAATCATACACTTGTAAGATTATTTAGTTTAGCATTAAATAGTACTGAACAAGGGCACAAAATTGCAAACGAAATTTTGCAAAAAGATATTGATAAATTAAAGACCTCATGACAAATAAAGAGCTAGATGTACATGCAAAAAGTATTTCAGCAACGCCAAAAACTGAAGGTATAAAATATGCAGGTTCTAAATTAAAAATTCTTCCTTACATCATTGAAATATTAAGTGATCTGAAAGATGTTAAAAGGGTAATGGATGGCTTTTCTGGAACTACTCGTGTTGCTCAAGCGCTTGCCCAACTTGGTTACGATGTAACGGCAAGTGATATTTCTGAATGGTCAGAAGTTTTTGCTAATTGCTATTTAAAATCAAAAAAGCCTGATAAATTCTATCAAGAAATTATAGATCGTCTGAATAATTTAAAAGGATATAGTGGCTGGTATACAGAACATTATGGCGCTAAAACAGAGGGGGGCACAAAAATGCCATTTCAAGAAAAAAATACGCACAAATTAGATGCTATACGAGATGAAATCGAAAAACTAAATTTAGAATGGGTTGATAAATGCGTTATCCTTGCAAGCTTAATATATGCTTTGGATTCTGTTGATAGTACTATGGGGCATTATGTTTCATATTTATCCAAATGGTCGTCTCGCTCACATAAGGACTTATTCTTAAAATTGCCGAAAAGATTTGATAGTAAGGGTGAACACAGAATTATAAAGGGAGATATCTTTGAAACAATTAAAGATGATACATATGATTTAGTGTATCTTGATCCACCTTATGGTTCAAATAATGAAAAAATGCCACCAAGCAGAGTTCGGTATGCTTCTTACTATCATATTTGGACAACAATCATAAAGCATGATAAGCCGATTGTTTTCGGGAAAGTTAATCGTAGGGAGGATAGTCGAGATTTAATAGCCGGTTCAATTTTTGAAGAATTTCGAAAGAATGAAGACGGCTCTTTTATAGCTATGCAAGCATTGCGTAAACTAGTAAAGGAAACGAAAGCGCGTTACATTTTATTATCGTATAGCTCAGGCGGTAGAGCTACAAAAGAAGAGCTTAATGAAATAATTAATGAATCGGGAACGTTAGTAAAAGCTATTGAAATTGATTATACAAAAAATGTAATGAGTAATATGCGCTGGACAAATAAGTGGATAAATAGCGATGGGAAACATCATGAATATTTATTCTTAATGAAAAAAAGTACTAATAAAAAGAAAAAATAGAAGTAACTATAGATGTAACTATTTAAAACACCCCTGTGGGTGTTTTTTTGTTCCCAAACGTTTCAACGCGCGTCGCAACATTCATTCATGCCTTTTTATTGCAAAAAATAACTTAAAAGAGTAGGCTTAAGGCATGGCTAAATTGGATATATTTAAAAAAATAAATCGAAATGCTTTTAACGAAAAGCTTATTCACAGATATCTTTTTGAAAGATATTATTTAGGTATTCTAAGCGATGAAGAGGCTAAACGAGCTCACGAGGTTGGGATGAATATGGATAATTGGATATAATAAGTAAAATCATTGACAAAATTATAAATATAGTGTAATATATATTGTTAACAAATGTAGCTTAAAAACT
>JAVCCJ010000069.1 GCA_030765585.1 Candidatus Zapsychrus exili
TATATACGTTAATATTGCCTCACTTTTACGCCAATCTACAACACGAGCATCTTTCAAGCCTAAGGCTTCTTTAGCAGAAGTTACTGCTATTTTTTCTGCCTCGTCAAGTATCAACATTGCTTTATCAACTTGTACTATCTGTTGTTTTTTCTTTTGATCAAACGCTTGTTTTGCAAAATGTAAAATAGCTTCTGCTTCACTTAATGCTTCTACTCTATCTATTGTTTTTAGACTTTTAGCAAGTTCTCCAATAATTTTAATAGAATTTAATTCATGCTCTGGATTCAAAAGATAAAGTTTGATCATATCTCTTCCTTCATCAGTTACATTTTTATTAGCGAAGCTCTTCACAACTTCTGATGCAATTTGCTCGTCTCTCTCAACATTCTCTCCCAACCGATCAACTGCCCATCTCTTCATTCTATCTTCTAGCTTTTCTAAAGCTTTTTTACTATTCTTTGCTATCCCAAAGATTCTTACGCCAACTTCTGTAACCTCAAAGGAATTATTGCTTGTAGAATTCCTTTGCGTTCCAAAAGGAATTTCTCTTACATTATAAATAATTTTTATATCTCCAAAATCTCTTTCCATATTCTTTAAAATATTCATTATATTCCAAAACTTAGATTTTTCTAAAATATGAAAATAATTCATTTCCAATTCTGCTTTTGATAAACCATCATATTTCTCTCTTATTGGCTCTCCACCAACAAATGAAAACGGTACATTTGCTTGTTTTATGTCATTAACAGGCTCTTTCCACATAGATAGGCCGCTTCTCAATATTCCCAGCGCCTTGCTTACTTCTCCAAATCTTCCTGAGAATTTAGAAACTGAAAAACCTTTGCCTTTAAACTCTTCTAAAATTCCTCTCTGCTCTCTTAATTCTCCCTGTCTAAACATTAACCAAAGCCCCAACTCTTCTTTAAGCTTTTTAAGATTCTCTTCAGTATTTTTTGAATTCTTCTTATACACTATTGAAGTTCTATAGACTTCTACACCATCAACTTCCCTCCTGCTATACTGAATATCTACTCCGGAGAAATCCTTTTCTATCATATACAATACATCGTTTAGCAACCAAAACTCTTTTACTTGCTCAGGATAATCTTCCAGTTTTCCACCATTAATATGTATGCTAACAGGATGCATCTTAAATCTTGCTTCACTCACATCATTTGTATTGTACCTATTAACAACAATAGCTTTCTTTGTTTTATAATATGCATGTATACCAAGTGCATCATTTGGAAGAATGTTATGATAAAGATTATTTATAGCACCCAAATGTTTTTGACTTAACATCGCTTGATCAGCAGGATTATCTTTCTCTAATGCTTCAATCTGTTCAATAACGCTTGGCAAATGTTGAGACAATTCTGTTGCCTCCAAAATTTGCTTTTGTGCCAATAATCCGACTTTTTCTGCAGCATAATAATTATCAGCTTTTATTCTTGCCAAAACCTCACCCTTAATATCCGAAACACTTTCTACCAACTGAACATAAAATCTTAAAGTTTGAGAAGTTCCTGACGGACGAATGGTTATGTAATTCTTACTATCTCTAAAGTCAGATTCTTCAGTAAGATTCGAATCTTCAAAAAAGAATCTAATTCCCTCATCAGGAGCATTTTCATAAATTAAATGATCTGCTCTTCCAGATCTAAAATCAACTGCTCCAATAACTTTCCTGCCAGCAATAACAAGAGAATCTCCCTCTCCATTTGCTCTTTTTAACCATTCTTCTGTTTTTTCAATAATTTGAATTTTATCAGAAACACCTGCCGCACCTTCAAAAGACCCAATCCTCGGCAAGGCTTTATTAGCTGTTGCATAATGTCCTATTTGTCTATAGATACCATCTAGTAGCTCAAACATAGTCGTACCTTGTGATTCTGCATACGCAGCTACTTCGGCCAAAAGAACAGATGCCAATGTCCCATCCTTTTCGAAAGTATGTCCAGTCACGCTAAAACCATTTGATTCTTCAAAAGAATAAACACGAATTCCATCTTTCATTGCCTCTTCCATAATTTCTGCAAGATATGTAAATCCAACCCAAGTACGAGAATTTGTTAAATAATTTCCTCGATCAACTTTTCCTGTTTTATCCTTCATCCTTCCAAGAGCATCAACCCCAAATGTTTTTGCAATCTCTGCGATAGCATCTGTTGTCACATGACTAATAGCAACCTTCGTTTTGTTAAGATCTACCTTTCCTAACTCGCTTCCTCGTTTTAGCTGATACCACAACAATAATGTCCATGCATCGTTTGCAGAAAGCAGACGAGATTTTCCAAAATATTTCTGCTGATTTACTGGAACTTTTACCTCTATACCTGTTCGATCTGCATCAGGATCTGTTCCTAATAATATATCTAATGCGTCAAATGCATCTTGCCCATATTCTTCAATAAATTCTCGAACAGCAGCTTTTCCTGCTAATGGATCGCCAGGATCAGGCTGTTCTCCCCATCCAAAGGCAGGAAATAAACCGTCCAATTTTTGAAGGGCTGTAATAGCTTTATAATTTGTAAATCCTATTTCCTTCAACAATCTTGGCACTGCTTTAAAACCAGCACCATTATATGCAGAATACCCTATCTGAATTTTATTGCCCCATTCTTCTATTAACGTTTCATCCACCAAAAACTTCTTAACTTGATTAACATGCAGAGTATGCATATCCTCTAGAGGAAAATCATAGTATTCTTTGTTTGAAAGCTTTTCGTTCCCACCAAGCCATACGAGGTTCCCAGGCTTTGCCTCTGTAATAGACTTGGCTAATTTTATTTCAGAAAACTCAACATTAGGGACTTTCGCAGAAACAGCATCTTTAACTTCTTGATTTAACTGAGCTCCATTCTCCAATGTAATTTTATATCCATTATAAATATTAGGATTATGACTAGCGGACATTAAAATTCCAATATCTGCCTTTACAAGATCTGTTGTAATCCCGTAACTTAATTCTGGGAAAGGGCTAGCTTCATCAAAAAGAAATATTTTAAACTCATGCGAAGCCTCTGACTGTCCAATAAATAACCGTGCAACCATATCAGCAAATTCTGCACCAGCAATACGACTATCATAACCAATCAACACTTTCTTTAATCCATTTTCTTTTGCATATTTGATTACAGCCATTGTTTCAAGAAAGATAACAATATCATTAATCATATTAGGGCCTTTTAAAATTTTCGCCCCAATACCTTCTTCTTTTAACTTTAAAAGCTCTTCTTTTGTAAAAACAGCCTTACCTCTTACTCCTGCAGTTCCAAATGAAATCAATTGTCGGTAAGCTTCAATGATTTCATCCCAGCGTCCTTCCTTCATAGCTTCAACAACTCCAGCCTTATAATTTGGAGAAAGCACATCCAACTCTTTAGAAGTCATCCACTGCTTAAGGTTACGATACGTATTAGCCGTAGCTTTTCATGAATTCCTTTGTAATCTTTTGCTTTTAATTGCGCATCTAATCTCTTTTAATTTCCTTTCTGCCTTTGGAAGATATGTCATGTTGATTTCTTCCTGCAATTCTTCTGTCAACATCGCTTGATCTTTATTAAACTTTTCATCAAACTTTCTAATTGTTTTAATAGCAGAAGTAGAAAGTCCGGAAGTTTCTAGCTTTGAAGTATCAATAATAGAAGGAAGAACTTTATTTGTTGCAACTTTCTTGCCTAATTGAACTCCCCACTGATCAAAAGAAAAAATATTCCAAATAACACCTTCTGCAAATATTTGATGCTCATACATAGAAATAAGATTTCCTAAAGCTCTAGGAGTAACTTTATCTATCAATATTGATGTAGTAGGTCTATTTCCTGGAAAAGTTTTGTGTTGAGAAAGCATTCTAAGCCACTCGAGATCAACCGTTTTATTTTTAGGATCAGCTTCAAGTTCTGCTAATGCCTCCTCTTGGGTTAAACCAAAGGCTAAAGCTTCTGTCTGAGCTATGTAATTAGAGAAGAACTTATCATGATGTCCTTCTACTAAGTTTTGAGGATTAATAACTCCAATAAAGTCCGCTGGTATTATTCCGCCTTCTATCATTTGATGAAGTAATTGATAAAAAGAATGTTGTCCATCAGTTCCAGCAGCGCCAAATACAGCGAGTCCAGTAGGGTAATCAACAGGATTTCCATTGCGGTCAACAAACTTTCCATTGCTTTCCATAAAAAATTGTTGTGAGAACGATGGAATCAATCCTAAGTTTTCATCATAAGGTAGAATAGCAAAACTTTTTGCTCCCAAGAAATTACCATACCAAATATTTAAAAGTGCTTTTAAAACAGGAATATTATCTTGGAATTCTGTTTTTCTAAAATGTTCATCTGATTCCCTAGCACCTTCTAAGAATTCAAGAAAATTATCAAATCCCGCGTATATTGATACAGACAATCCAATAGCTGACCAAACTGAATAACGTCCGCCAACCCAATCCCAAAATTCAAACATATTTTCTGTGTCAATTCCAAACTCTTTAACAAGCTTCTCTGCTGTTGAAACAGCAACAAAATGTTTTTCAATAATTTCTTTATCTCTGATTGGAGTATTCTTAAATAATTTATTAAGCCTAGTATTCATAATTCTTTCAGCAAAAGAACCAGATGGACTTAACTTACTCAGAAATCTTCTTAATGGTTTCTTGTTATAAGAGTCAAGAACCCATTTTCTTAATGTTTGTGCATTTTGCATAGTTTCTTGAGTTGTAAAAGTTTTAGATGCAATAATCACAAGCGTTTCTTCTGGGTCTAAATTCTTCATAAGCTCAGCAACTGCATTTCCATCGATATTGGAAAGAAAATAAGTATTTACATCGCCTTGTTTGTAAGGTTTTAAAGCTTCAACTGCCATTTTTGGCCCTAATGCAGAGCCTCCGATACCTACATTAATAACATTCTTTATTTTTTTACCAGTTGCTCCGCGCCATTGTCCTGATTGAACTTTCTTTGTAAAACCTTCCATCTTATTAAGTACAGCAATAACTTTAGGCATTACATCTTCTTTATCAACTAAAACAGGACCATTAGCCGCAACGAGCTTGCCTTCTTCATTCCTTTTAACATTACGAAGTGCAGTATGAAGAACAGCACGATTTTCTGTTTCATTTATTTTTGCCCCAGTAAACATAAGCTCAATAGCGCCTTTTAATCCAGATTCTTCTGCAAGTAATAACAAGGCATTTAAGATTGTATCATCAATGAGGTTCTTCGAAAAATCCACCTCAAAACCATCATTTAATTTTTTAAGAAGCTTAATTGCACGCTCAGGATTTTCATTAAATAACTTTCTAAGATCAAGTTTCCTAGCTGCATTTGCTTCTAAAAATTCCCAAGCATCTGTTTTTGCTGGATTAACACGAGGAAGAACGCCTGCCACCATCGCTTGATCTGTCATATCTCTCTTCAATTTAAAATCATATTTCAACAGGCCTTGTTTTGTTTCATTTACTGCAATTTGGCCAATATCTTTCTTAGCAAGAAGTTCTCTGCTTGTATGCCCTCTTAATTGACCGACAGTATCTATACCATGTCCCTTTAAAAGGTTCGCTGTTTTTTTAGATATCGGAAGCGCATCTACCGATTGATTGCTTATAGGGAAAAGTGCTCTGTTAGCTAATTGATATTCCTCTTTATTGATTCCTTCAATTTTAACTTCGCGTCCGCCAAGATTTTTTTGAAGTGTCATTGATCTAACAATTCCATTTTTTGTTCTATAAAGAATTCTGTTATTAGTTCCTTTTTCCCAAAGCTCATTTATAGCAGCTGTTCCTAAATCTTGTGTTAAACCATAATCAAAATCAGAGATATCGGCTTCTCTTGTTGCATAATCTTCTTTACCTACCAAAGATATCTTTGTGTCCAATGCGACTCCCAAAGGCTCAAGAAGATTAACTAAAGTCTTTGCAGCGTCTTTTAATTTTGCATGTCCGAACGAATCTACCTCAATATTTGCTGGAATTACTATATCATCTAAACTAAATTTAATACCTTCAGACACTACAACCAAACCATAACCATGCTCTTTGTAAAATTTAGCTAAATCTACTTTTAATTTCTCGATATCTACGGGTCCTTCCTCAGGAATTATTGATCTTGTTGCACCAACACCTTCACCTATACCAATAGTTGTAAAACCAGCATCGCGCCCAAAAACCTCTACCACCATTATTCTTCCCAAATTTATCGCAGAAGTCTTTATTGCCTTTGCTCTTCTTATTCCTTCTTGAACAAAAGTATCATACCCATATGTTGAAACCCCACCTGGAAGAGTTATATCATTGTCCATTGTCTTAGGCACACCTAACACCATAAGATCTGGAAACATTTTCTGAAGTTTTTGCGCAGCTCCATTTGTATCATCTCCACCGCAAGTGATAAGAGCGTCTAGTCCAAGCTTTTGAACATTGCCTCTTACTTTTTCTGGAACACCATCCTTTATATTTTTAGTACTAAAAGGATTTGTTCTAGATGTTCCAATAAAAGACCCACCTTTTTTCTCATGAAGTTCAGCTTCCTCTATATCTATAACTTCTGCTTGTTCTACTAAATTATCCTCCACTAATCCAGCCCAACCACTCTTTATTCCAACTAATACTACCTTTTTGCCAGTCTTTTTGCTTAACTCCATTGTTTGTCTTTTAGCTGCTGTTATAAGAGAGTTATGACCTGTTGCAAGCCCACCACCAGTTAAAATACCAATTTTTATTACATCTTTATCTAATGTGCTAAGTGGCGCTAATTTCTTTGCCATCATTGCTTGGTCATAAGAAGTAACTTTGGCTAATGATTGTCTATTATTTTCTGCTGCAATTATTGTGTCTTCTGGTTCTTTTACTGGAGCGAAAATATCTTTTCTTGGCGCATTATAATATGCAACCTTAGCCCCATCTATATGAGCTACTTGAAGCATAATTCTAGTAAGCTGGACAACAGGTATTTCTGTTTTTCCATCTTTTACTATACCTATATCAGAATATTCTCCATCTACTACATGTTTCTTAAATTCAAAATTAGCTTTTATTTGTTTAACTAATTTTTCACGAACCAATTCAGACCTTTCCTCAAAATTCATTTCAGCAAGTTCTTTTTCTGTAACGTCTAGAAACCTAAGCAAACTTTTTGCTCTTAAGATAACTGTATTTGTATTAAAGAATGGGGCATTTGCATGATCAAAATCAGGCTGCAATTCAAATCCCTCTTTCATCGTTACTTCGCCTGTTCTATCTTCTTTCTCGTCAACATATTCGACTAAAGTCCCACCAGTCTCAGGCTTTGAGAATATTTCAGCTTCAATATAGCCTCCATCAAAAATATTAACAACATCGACTGTTTTGTCTTTTTGGTTAATTACATATCTAACGCCATTTTTCTCTGCGAAACCTTCATATTCATTTATTCCATCAAAAGATATTAAATTGTCTCTAAATCGAACAATGGCTTTAACTGCTACTTTTGATTTCTTATGTTTTATGGTGTAAGTTATATTCTTCTCGGCAAGTAAAAATCCAAAATCGCTTTCGCTTTTGGCAAAATGAGCAAGCATACCGTCATTTTTTAAAACAGCCTGCAAATTATCAATATTAAAAACAGGAATATACTCTACTCCTTGAGACAGGGCATCTGAAAACCTTCCAGATATGATAAATGATGCAACTGCATCAAAATGCCCAGCAGGAACTTTTCTCTCTTTACCATTAAATCTATAAATACCATCAGGATTTTCTTTTCTTATTTTAGAAGCTAAGGCCTTAAATTTTGACCACTCTTGTTTTTTATAGTTCGCTTCTATTTCTTGATCTGTTGGAATAAAAGTGTCTATTACCCCCTGAACAAAAAATTTAAAAGTTTTTTCTCTCATTCCATAATAATTCTTTTCTATCGCTAATTGCTCTTTAAACTCTGCCAATCTCTTTTCGCTCGATAAAAGATACAAGGGCACTTCTTCACCAAAAGTTTTTTCTATCCATCTAATATTCGCAGCTTTTATCTCTAAGAAATCACCTAATGTCGCATCAACCTTAACAAAAGTTTTTGGACCTCCGAAACGCGTTGCCTCTCCGCCTATCATAACTATTGGAGCAATCTTGCCATCTCTATACATTTCAGCCTCTGCTTCTACATACGCTTTTTTTGCATTACTATCTAAACTAGACCAATCTATAACTGCCTCTACCTTTGCTGGAACAACTTTTTTTGGATCAACATTCTTATGAAAACCTATTTTACCTTCATTTCTTTGCTTAACTAGCTGTTGAAAATCTTCAAGAGTAATTGTAGCTGCTGTTATTTCTCCTTCTTCGGTAATCATCGCCGCATCACTACCTGCTTTAGCAACAAGGATACCTACCTCATCTAAAGACTCTGCAAGATTCACATTTACTCTACTAGTTAACCCTGCCACATCAGCCGCTTGTGCTAATAAAGCACTATCAACTGTATTCTCATTAACTGTTTTTATGACTTTACTAAATTCTTGATTCATACCACCAGAGAAGTATTTCTTAGGTATGATTTCTTGTGTTTCTGAATTGTACTCTTCCTTTATATAGTTATATACGCCTGTCTTAAACGCTTCTAGGTATTGATTATAAATTTCTTGCTTTACATTCTTGTTCTCTAAATCTATTCCAGTTACTTTGTTTTGATCTACATATACTTTGCCTAATAAAGATTCTTTTAGATTCATCTTAAACCAGGTAGCAAGTATCATAGAATTTGATATTTGTCTTAGAAGAGCAAAGTTTTTGCCTGTATTTACTTCACGTTCTAGTTCAGGGATGATGATTTCTTTTATTATTTGAGTAGTAGTTGAATTATCTAATGCAGTGCCTTCTTTAGTTGAAAGATATTCTTTATCTAGTAAGACCTTTAGTTCTGATTCAAGTACAAAAGCAGAGTTATCTTTTTCATATACAGTTGCAGAACTTGGAACTATCCAAACTCTGTTTAGAGTATCTGTATTTATATCAGTTGTTCCAAACTCTTGCTTTGTTCTTTTATATATCTTATTCCAGAATTTCTTACCTGTTTCTCCTTCAGGATGCATTAAAGAAGCTGTTAATTGCTTTAATATATAGTCCTGAGCAAGTAAATCACGGCCCATTTCAGTATGACCTAGCTTCTCAGGCATTATTTTATCTGGTTGAGATGGGTTTAAATTGACCCATAATTGATCTTCAGGAACGGTAAGTGTTGCAAGGAAATATTTGATGAGTTTAAGTGATTCTTCTTCTAATTGCTCCCCTTTTAGCTTATTATCACCAGAATCAACGATAAAGTCGAATTCTAGAGGATTTTCAGGATGAATTGTTATCCCTTTTACTATTGTGGGGGTGAAATCATTGCTAAGTGGCACAATTTGCCCTAAAATAGGCATATTTGTACTGTTAAGTGACACACTCTGCCCATATGAAGGCGGAATAATAGCAGTAAATACAAATGAAAATGCTATAAATGAACATAATACTTTATAAGCTAAACTTGTTTTTGATTTTGGAATAGAACTCATCATTCAGGTTTTCCTCCTGTGTTAGGTAGCTGTATAATTTTCAATTAATTGTAAAGCAAGAGACTGCGAATAAACGCGTCTATTATTGTGGCTGGACTGAAATAAGACTAATCTTATCTCAAGTAGAAAAAGTATAACATATTTTCTATATAATGCAAGTTAACCTATATAGTAATTTAAGAATAGTTAGTATTAATATTATTTAATAAAGGTGGGATTTACCCCGTTAGAGATAATTGCAGATTAACTTATTATTATCTCTAACGGGGTTACAGCCAGAAAGCCTTGTTGCCTTCTTTTCTAATAATTTTAAGAGCAGTATTTACTATTACTTTATCGTATTTCTTGTCTATTCCACTCTTGAGCTCTTCAATAGCTTTTTTAATACCAAGCGCTGCGCGATACGGCCTATGATTTGTCATGGCCTCAAGTACATCGCTTACAGCTAAGATTTTTGCCTCAAGAAGGATTTTCTTGCTCTTTAATTTTTTTGGATATCCTGAGCCATCTAATCGCTCATGATGCTGATGTATAATATCAGCTAAAGGAAATGGAAATTTTATATCTTTTATTAACTCATAACATTTAGCAACGTGCTCTTGAATCAGACGAAATTCTAGTTTAGTAAGCTTCCCCGGTTTTATAAGAAGATCTAATGGTAAGCTTATCTTGCCTAAATCATGAAGCTCTGCAGAAAGTTTAAGACCAATCAATCTATTCTTATCAAAGCCTAGCTCACGTCCAATTCTTTCTGCGATTACAGCAACACTACAAGTATGCTGAAATGTATAAGGGTCGCGCATTTCCAATGCTTTTCCTAAAACAGCTAAAGCATTCATTAGCATAGATACTCTGTCTTCTTCCAAATTAGCATGCTCTGTCATATCGCGCGTAATTCCCATCGTGCCAACAACCTTACCCAAACTATCATACATTGGAACTTTAGTCGTAATTACCTGATTCCAGGTACCATTAGGAAGAAGCGTTTTTTCTATTTTTCCGATAATAGGAGTGCCTGTCTTTAAAACATTCTGATCGTCTTCAACCATTTCTTGGGCTTGATCTTTAGGAAAGAAATCGTAATCTGTTTTTCCAATTAATTCCTCAGGTTTAGTTTTAAAACCTTTTGCATAAAATTTATTTACTTTGGTAAGACGACACTTTTTATCTTTAAAATATATCGCATCAGGCATCTGATCTAAGAAACTTTGCAAGAAATCCATTTCTTGAGATACAACATCTCTTTCTTTTCTTTCTTTAGATACGTCTTCTAGGAGACCTTCGATATACTCTTCACCGTTGGTAGACTTTATAAGGCAAGCCGATATAGCAAGCCAAACTACCTTATTTTTCTTTCCCTTATATGTTGTTTGACAAAACTTAACCTTGCCTTCGTTTTTAAGTATTTCTAAAAAACTTTCTAATTCTTTAGGATTGGAAAATAGTTGAGAGATTTTCTTTCTCTCTAAATCTTGCCTTTTAGAAAGTCCTAAAATTTTTACGAAGGCGCTATTAAAGTTTACAAACTTCTCCGTAGGAGAGATTAAGTATTTAAAAATACCTACTCCCAATTTATCTGCGACAGAACTACCTATAAAAAATTTTTCAACCAAGGACTATTTCCTTATTAAAACAAAGAAGTAGAAAAAACTTTTCTTTCTACTTCTTTGCTTACTACTTATATATTAAATACTAGCACTTAGAATATCCACAACCATAACACTTCAAGCATCCTTCTTCATGATGCAATGGATTACCACAATCAGGACAAACGCCTACCATATTCCCTCGAGAACGGCTCTTTTTAGTCGCAGTTGCAGAATGTTCTTTTGTTTGCATAACTAAAACTTTTTGTTCTTGATCTAAAGTATCTTCTGGAGGATTTTTCTTCATTCTTTTTTCAATTACCTGAGATATAGCATCAGCACAAGACAAAATTCTGACCCCCTTATTCCATGAAGGAACAGGACATCTTATACCGCGAAGTTGTTCGTGTATTACTTTAGTGTCGATACCTGATCGCATAGCCAAAGAAACTAATCTTCCTATAGCTTCTAACTGACTTGCAGCACAACCACCTGCTTTTCCCATCTGAGTAAATGCCTCAAAAGGATTTGACTCTTCGTCATAATTTATAGTTACATATAAATTACCACAACCAGTAGAAGCCTTTGTAGTGTGCCCAATAATTACTTCAGGACGAGGTTTAGGCTCAATAAGCTCTGATATCTTTTTAGCCTCTATTGCAGCATCCTCTGCTACAGCTGCTGCTTCTTTTTTAGAAACATTTAATACCTGCTCATCTCTACTTCCATCCCTGTAAACAGTTATACCTTTACATTTCAATTTAAATGCAAGTTGATAAGCTTCTCTTACGTCTTTTTTAGTTGCTTCGTTTGAGAAATTAATTGTTTTTGATACTGCGTTATCAGTAAACTCTTGAAAAGCTGCTTGCATTTTTATATGCCATTCAGGAGAAATATCATGAGATGTTACAAAAATGTCTTTTACATCCTGAGGTATCTCTTCAATCCCATGGATAGAACCTTCTTCAGCAATTTTTTCCATCAATTCTTTACTGTAGAAACCTCTTTCTTTTGCTATTTGCTCGAATACTGAATCTGTTTCAACTAATTTTGTATTATCCATTACATTTCTGTAATAACAAATCGCAAATATAGGTTCAATGCCCGACGAGCAAGGACCACCAATTATACTGATTGTACCTGTTGGTGCAATTGTAGTAAGAGTTGCATTTCTAAAACGTTTATTACTTTGACCTTTTGCAAAAACGCTTGTTTCGAAACAAGGAAAAACACCTTTAGTTTTTCCTAATTCAAGAGATTTAATTCTTGCCTCAGTCAGTATAAACGACATTACTTGACGAGCTAAATCAATACCTTCTTGTGAATTATATTTAATACCTAATCTAATCAAAAGAGATGCCCATCCCATAACTCCTAAACCAATTTTACGAGTCTCTTTAGTTTGATCTTCTATTCTTTTGATAGGATGTCTATTCGCATCAATAACATTATCTAAAAAGTGTGCTGCAGATCTTACAACTTTTTTTAATTTATCCCAATCTACTTCACGACCTGCTTCTGTAACTTTTATCATATTAAGCAGGTTGATTGATCCTAAGTTACAACTTTCATAAGGGAGCAATACTTGCTCTCCGCAAGGATTTGTTGCTTCATAATCTCCTAAAGCAGGTGTTGGATTTTCTGCATTCATAGAATCAAGAAAAATAAGACCTGGCTCTCCATTTTTATGAGCACTTTCAACAATTAAATCAAAAACATACTGACTATTTATTTTTTTAACAACCTCTTTTGATTTTGGAGAAATTAATTCATAGTCTTCTCCGCTTTCTAAAGCTTTTAAGAATTTATCAGTAATAGCGACGGAGATATTAAAGTTACTTATCTCTTTATCTTTTTGTTTGCAAGTGATGAACTCTAAAATATCAGGATGATCAACACGTAAGATTGCCATATTAGCTCCTCTACGAGTCCCACCTTGCTTTACAGCCTGAGTTGCACCATCAAAAACTTTCATAAACGAAATAGGACCTGAGGCAACGCCGCCAGTCTTTTTAACAAAACTATTTTTTTCGCGAAGACGAGAAAAAGAAAAACCAGTACCCCCACCAGTTTTATGAATAATAGCTGTAGTCTTAAGTGTTTCAAAAATTGATTCCATAGAGTCTTCAATAGGAAGAACAAAGCAGGCGCTCAATTGCCCTAAAGGTCTTCCTGCGTTCATTAGCGTCGGAGAGTTTGGCAAGAATTCTAAATTTACCATCATATCGTAGAATTCTTTTTCTTTTGCTTCTCTCTCTTTTTGAGATGCGCCATAATCTTTATCCACATCCGCTATAGTCTTAGCAACCCTAGTAAACATTTCTTCTGGGGTTTCAATAACTTTACCATTTTCATCTTTTTTAAGATATCTTCTTTCTAATACTGTAAGGGCGTTCTCTGAAATTTTGCGTGACACAGCTACCTCCTGGGGTTGTATAAAATTAGCGGTTGTAAACGATACTACTTCTTGTGGTTTTAAAAATTAATAACCACGGGAAATCTGCTTGCCGGCGAAGCAAACATTTTTTCTTGAAAAATATTTCAATACTATAAGCTTCTAAAAAAGATTTTAAAACTTTAAAACTTGCTTGGATTTTTTGTAAAGACCTTCAAACGATATTATTCTAATATAAATTCTAATAATAGCAAATGAAATTTATTAATATTATACCACTATAACTTGTGCTTCCTTTTCCACAAGAATACCTTATCTTGTGGTTTTGCAAAAAAAGGCAATTTTATGCCGACAAAGTCTCCTTTTTTAGCCTTTTTTACAGATTTATCATCAATTCTCATCTCTGCCACCTTGTGTTTTTCTGATGGAGTAGATTTGCCTAAAAATAAGATATCATCGCCAACTTTTATTTCTTTTGTTCTTACTCTTACCTCAGCGACACTTATCTTTTTGAAGAACCTAGTAACATCTCCTACATATATTTTTTCATATGAATGCTCGAGCCTATTGCTATTACTTTCTTCTGGTTTACCAAAATAAAATCCAGTAGAAAAACCTCGATTATAAACCTGGCTTACTCGTTCTTTTAATTTTTTCTTTAATTGCTTTGTAAGTTTACCCTTTAAGTGGCAATCGATAGCTTTTCGATAGCAAGATGTAACTTCTTTTATATATTCGGGCGAGCGCATCCTTCCTTCTATTTTAAAAGAATGAATACCTGCATCCATAAGTTCATCAATAAAATCAATGGTACACAAATCTTTAGGACTTAGAACATAATCTTTTCCAATAACAAAACTAGATTCATCGTCGAGGTCTTTGATAAGAAATTCTCTACGACATGGCTGAATGCACTTGCCTTGATTAGCTGACTTTCCGTGAGAATAGTAAGACATAAAGCATCTCCCCGATATGCTTACGCACATAGCACCATGTATAAATGACTCAACCTCACAATCTATTTTCTCTTCTTTTATAACCTTTATAATTTTCCTTATATCTACTAAATGACATTCGCGCGCCAAAACAATTCTTTTAGCTCCTAAGCTAGCATAGGTCTTTAGGGCATCGACATTTGATACATTAGCCTGTGTTGATATGTGAATGTTTAGGCCTAACTCTCTTGCCTTTAAAAGAACTGCCATGTCCCATAAAACAACAGCGTCAACAGAAGACTTTTTGGCTTCTTTTAATATTTTGCTTACTTTTGCCAGCTCTTTGTTCGATATAGTTGTGTTAAGAGTGAGGTATCCTCGCCTTTTATTTTTATGCAAAAGATCCATAACTTTACTTATTTCTAATATATCAAAATTGCTTGCCATATGACGCATATTTATGCCTTTAACGCCAAAATAAACACTATCAGCACCACCTTCAATAGCAGATAAAAGAGAAGGCCAGTCTCCTGCTGGAGATAACAACTCTGGTTTATGTTTCTTCATATTTAATAACCCTATACTGGATTAGAACCCAAACATTCTTTAATTTTTGCAACCAAATCAACGAGATTAACAGGCTTAACAAAATACGCCTTTACTCCTTCTAATTTAAAAACATCTTCCATTGTTTCATTTGCTGTCAGCATAATAATTGGCGTTGTTTCAACGCCTTCTATGCGCTTTAACTCTCCTACAAATTCATAACCATTCATATTTAGCATTTGAACATCTAGAACAATTAAGTCGGGTTTGTACTCTTTTACTTGTTTTAAACCCTCTTCTCCATCAGAAGCCACAACTGTATCGTACCCTTTACTTACAAGACCAAACTTAACTAATGTTATTCCGATTTCATCATCGTCTATAATCAATATTTTATGTGCCATGTTTTGTTCCTTTTTAAAATTAGGTTGATTTAAGTTATAAGTTAGTTACAATAAAATATACGCAATAATTTAAACAGAGGAAATTATGAGTAACAGTAACTTTTTATCAAGAATTCGCCGATTAGACAACATGATAGCAAGATGGGTTATGCGTCATTTCTACTTTATATTTTTTCAAGTTATCCTAGTTATAATATTCGTTTTCTGGCTATCTAATACAGTACAAATCATTGATATCAATTTCCAAATATCAAAAAATAATCTACTAGAAAAAATACTTCTTACTCAATCTATTAATACATCTATAATTGTAATACTTTTACTTCTCAATTCTTTCTGGATGCTTTATATTTTAGGAGGAATACAACGCCTAAGAAACTTACTAAGAGATATAAGCTACAACATAGGCAAACTTCGCAATAAAAACTTCTAAACCGTATTTCCTTAAAAATACTCGTGATACAACTCTTTAAACTTTTCTATAACCTTCCTCTTAAAATCTAAATTGTAATCATCTAAGGCAGAATCATATCCATAATTTCTCTTAAACCCTATATATGCAAGACCAACTGCCTGCGCAAAAAAGGAAGAATTGACGTGTTGTTTTCCTTTTGAAATATTAATTTTACCTAATTTAGTTGGCAAATTAACTTCTTTCCCTATTCTTTCAACTAGACCTGGCAATAGAGAGCCACCTCCCACCATAACTATCTCACTATTTATTTGATCAAACAGTCCGGAATTCTTTATAGAATCTTGAATCGTTTCAATTAAACATTGAGATTCTGGCTCAATAGCTTGATATATTTCTTTTTTCTTAATAGGCACATAAGAATTTTCTCTTTTTATGAGTATCTCCTCATCTCTTCGCTGATCAGAGTCTGTAACAACTGCATGTGCTTTCTTTATGGATTCAGATAAATCAAAAGGTAAATTTATTTTCCTAGATATGCCTTCGGTAAAATTGTTTCCACCGAAAGAAATTTTATTTACATATCTAATAATACCTTCCTTAAATACTAGAATGCTTGTTACTGTTGATCCTATATCAACTAAAACACACCCAGCTAATTTTTGCTCTTCATCAAGCGCTACATCAGAAGCTACATAACTAGAATACATAAGATTTACAACATCATATCCCGCGTGATGAACCGATCTTGTAATATTGCGAACTCTGTTTGCACTTGATAATATCATTAAAGAAGATGCAGAAAGTTTTCTGCCATAAAGTCCAATTGGATTAAGAGCAAGATTGTCGTCATCAATTTTATATGCCTGAGGAAGATCGTGTAAAATTTCTTCTTCCATTTTTGTACCCAACAATTTATTTTGATCTGAAACTCTTTTAATATCTCTAGATGTAATTATCTTACTCCCCTTATCAATTAAAGGTATTGCTGTCGTAGCTTGCCTTACGTCAATAAGATCGCCATTAACTCCAAGCTGTATTTCTTTTAATTTAACTTTTATTTTTTTAGATAATGAGGAAAGTATGGAATGCACACACTCAGAAAGCTCTCCTAAGTCTTGAACTGAGGCGTTCTTAAAGCCATGAGTATCGCTTTCTTGAACATCTATAATTTCAATGTCTCGAGGATTATTTACTCTCAATACTGCTGCTTTAATCTTTTTGGACCCAAGGTCAAGCCCACAAAATATTTTCTCTCTTAAGATTTTCTTTATCATAATATTTTTATTTCTTCCCCAAAATAGGGTCTTTAAACCTAAGGTCTATATATTTAACACGCTTTAAATCTATATGTTCTCTAGTAAGCATTATCTTAAGCAAGTTCATTTTTGATAAAATTTTATCTTGATCTAGAATAATCTTTAACTTGTTTGTAAAATAAAAACTTATCTCCGATAAATTCTCAAGATTAATCTTTGATATTTTATAAGAAGATAACTTTTTATTATACGCAAAAAATTCTGCAATCCTTAACGCTATCTGAATTTGCTTATATTCAATCGTTTTCCCTACAGAAAAATCTCCTTTAAGATTTATGCCCACTGCTTCTGGCAACCTACTGCTTCTTCTATTGTTAATAGAAATAACAAAACCATTTTTATCTAAAGAAATGTACTCTTTATTTGTTTTTGTCTGAATTAAAGGTAACCTTTCTTTAGCTTGTAACGATATTTGATTTGGAAAATGTTTTACAATGTTAAACTCTGCTACTTTAGGATATTTTCTTAAAAGCATTCTCTCTAATCTATTTAAATCTACAGAAAAGATATCTTTTCCTATCGTTTTCCTTAAATCCCCCTTATTAATAAATCGAAGAGAAGGATCAATAACAATTGTTTTAACTTTAAAATGTTTTGAGTTTTTAGTAAAGTTCCTCACGCCCTTATAAGCAAAAAACACTACTCCTGCTACAAAGGATAAGAGTAAAACTCCGATAATCATAAATTTAATTACCGACGACGGTATTGCTAGTTTTCTTTTTCTTTTTAGCATAAGTAAATTCCATTAGTTTAATACATAATTGATTAAAGTTTAATCCAAATTCCTTTGCCGCCTTAGGCAAAAGACTTGTTGAAGTAAAACCTGGTATAGTATTTACCTCGAGCACATAACCTATATTATCTTTAGATAATATAAAGTCTACTCTTGAAAAATCACTACATCCAAGCGCTCTATGCGCTTTAAGTGCTTGTTCTTTAATCGTATCTGCAGTGTTCACTGAAATCTCTGCAGGCACAATATAATTTGTCATACCTTCCTTATATTTTGCAGCAAAATCAAAAAAATCTCTTTTTGTAGAGATTTCAACAATCGGAAGAGCGATATCTCCTAAAACTCCTACGGTTATTTCTCTTCCCTCAATAAAATCTTCAACCAAAGCTCTATTTGAATACTCCCAGGCTAAATTCAACGCATCAGTTAATTGACTCTTTTCAGTTACTTTGCTTATTCCTATACTTGAGCCTTCAGACGAAGGTTTCACCATACAAGGGAAAACATTCCATTGCCTCAATATTTCTTCTTCCATCAGACAATCATCTTTAGACAAGCTAATATATTTAGGAATAGGAATACCTTCTTTCTTAAATATATCTTGTGATAATTCTTTATCAAACGCTATACAAGACGCCTCTTTAGATGAACCAACATAACAAATATCTAAATTATCAAGAATTCCCTGTATTTTACCATCTTCTCCAAGTTTTCCATGAAGAGCAATAAAACTTAAATCTATATTAGAATCTAATATATTTTTTTCTATTTCACTATCAATGCTGCTTGTAATATCTAAGGCTAAGCAATCACATCCTTCTTCTTTTAATGCTTCATAAATTGCTTTTCCTGACTTTAAAGATATGTCTCTCTCCGAAGAATATCCTCCCATAAGAACACCAATTTTTCCAAATTTATCAATATTATTACTCATTGTCTGCCTAACTAGAAACAACTTCCTGTTTAATTAAAAATTTCTTTCTATTCACAAATTCTTTTGAAATATTTGTTATGTCTCCTGCACCAAGTGTCATAACGATATCACCTTCTTCTGCAATATCAATCAAACGCTCTATAATATCATCTTTTTTTAAGTAAGTAGCATTTGGATTATTTTCTTTGATTGCATCAACTAACTTTTCAGATGTAATCCCATCAATTGAACTCTCACTCGCCGCATATATATCTGTAACAATTAATTGATCACAATCATAAAAGCTTGTCTTAAATTCATCAAATAAAAATTTTGTCCTAGAATATCTATGAGGCTGAAAAACAACAATTAACTTATTTTGTTTTAAATTATTTGCTGTTTTTAACGTTTCTTTTATTTCTGTTGGATGATGACCATAATCATCGACAATTTTAATGCCACCTATATCTGCTATAAGTTCAAAACGCCTTGAAACTCCAGAGAAGCTATTAAAACTAGAGCTTATTGTGTCAAAATCTATTTCCAAACTTAAACCTAAAGAAATACAAGCCAAAGCATTAAGTATGTTATGCCTGCCGGGAGTTCTTAAAACAACTCTTCCTAAATCTTCAGCTTCATACACACAATTAAAGCTGGAAGAGAAATTATCAAATTCTATATTGTTTGCATAAACATCACAATCGTTACAAAATCCATATGTCTTATATGTGCGTCCACTTGCTTTAAGAAGAGTCATCAAATTTTTATCTTCGCCAAACGCAATAATAAGCCCATCATCTTTTGTTTTATCAATAAAATTCCTATAGGCATCTAATACGCTATTAAAATCTTTATAATAATCTACATGTTCAAAATCAACATTTGTAATAATTGAAAAGTCTGGAATAAATTTAAGGAACGATCCATCGCTTTCATCTACCTCTGATACAAAATATTTTCCTTCACCAAGTCTTGCATTAGATGATATTTGATTGATTATACCTCCGACTGCAATTGTCGGTTTTAAATCAGCTTCAATAAGCAAGTTTGATATCATCGACGATGTTGTTGTCTTGCCGTGTGCACCAGCAACAGTAATTGCAATATGATCTTTCATCAAATCAGCTAATAACTCTGCTCTTTGTTTGATATCAATACCTCTTTGTTTTGCTTCTAGTAACTCAACATTATCGTCTCTAATAGCAGAAGAAAAAATAACCGAATCAGCCCCTTCAATGTTTTTTGCATCATGTCCAATAAAAATAGCTGCGCCTTTAGATTTTAACTTATCTATCATGCTATTCTCTCTGACATCAGAACCACTTACAGCGTAGCCCTTGTCAATAAGAAGCACTGCAAGCGCCCCCATACCTATTCCACCAATACCAATAAAATGACAATGTTTCATTTTCTTTCTAAATAATTTAACCAAGCTTTATTAAGTCTTTTGAGATTATTAAATCTAGGATAAATAGATTCTAAAGTCCATTCAAAAGGACGACCTTTTTCTAACGCTCTGCAAAATCTAACAAATTTTAACTTACCTAAATCATTAATCATATAATTTACTATACTCGCAGATTCTGCATAAAAAAGATTTATAGTAGCCTGGTCTGTCTTTCTATACAATTTTAAATTTGTAAGTTCGTCTAGCGGTATAAATCTCTCATCATCTATTGCCTCTTTTACAGCCTTATGTGCGCCCCACCTTCTTGCTTTTTCCTGATACATTGCAATACCTTCTTCAAACCACTGCGGAGCCTCTGCTTTAAATCCTACAAACTCTCTAAATATAATATGACCTAATTCATGAGGAAGAACTGAATCAAAGAAACCATGCGCTGCAGGAAAAGTACGAATAGTTTTTGATTTAGCAAAAGCTAAACCATGCGACCACGGAGCACGCGTTGCAGCCTTTTTATAATCATCGGCGTCATTATAAATATAAATTTTTGCTCTTTCGTCCCAAGTCCAACCTTTATAACGAACAAAACCTAAATTTTTTGAGATCTCATCATAATACTCTTCTGCTGCCTCTTCTACCGCATAAACAAACTCTTCAGGAGCTTCTTTATAATAAATAATAAAATGTCTTTTCTTGTATTCTTTCCAAACTCCTTTTGCAAAAGAAAATTTGCCTATAAAAAATAATAATAAAACGATACATATTAATAAGATTTTCTTTTTCATTTTACAAGTCCAATAATTTCCTTAGCCAAGTTATCTGCTGCATCAGAAAAAGATAACTCTTCAAATAATTGACTATATTTACCAAAAGAGGGTTGTCTGCTTATCATATCACATATATTTTCTACTAAAACTTGACTTCTTAAATTCTTTTCATCAATTAATTTAGCCAAATTTCTTGAAACCAATATATCTGCATTAGCCTTTTGATGGTTCTTTATTGCATGTGGATAAGGAATAAGGACTGAAGGCAATTTAAAAAGCAAAACTTCAGATATTGTTGCAGCACCTGCGCGAGATACAACCAAGTCAGCTGCAGAATAAGCATATTCCATTTCATATAAAAATTTAGCTATAAAGAATTTTACACCCAAAGTAGCGTACTTCTCCTTTAAAGCATCAAAATCTTCTTTGCCTGATAAATGAATTACCTGAATATCAAATTTACTTCTTATTTCATTTACGGATTCAATAAATTCTAAATTAATACGCTTACTTCCTTGGCTTCCACCAACAACTAAAATAGTATACTTGTTATTATCCAATCCAAAATATTCTAGAGCTTTTTGCCTGTCTATTGTATTCTTTATATTGGCCGGACATCCTGTTAAAACAGTCTTTTTCTCGTTAAAATACTTAAAACTATCTTTAAAGGTTACTGCAATTCTTTTAACTATCTTAGAGAGAACTTTATTCGCTCGTCCAGAAAGTACATTCTGTTCATGAATCATTGTTGGGATTCCTAGTAGTGATGCTAAAAATACAGGATAAAAAGATGCATATCCTCCAAACCCTAAGACAGCATCAGGTCTATACTCTATTAAAGTTTTAAATGACGAAAAAATCGGCTCTATATATCTTTTAAAAAATAAAAATTTAGTACCTTTCTTGACAGAGTGCCCAACAAGCAAAGTATCGCAACCTTTCTCTTTTAATTTCTCTTCAACTTTTAAAGCAGGAAAAAGATGACCACCTGTCCCTCATGCTGCTAAAATAATTTTCATACTTTCTTATTCTCCGTAAAGATCTTCTACTCTAGAAATATTAAGCAGTAATCCCACTGCTACCATATTAAATACCAACGCAGAACCTCCATAGCTTATAAACGGTAGCGGTAGCCCCTTAGTAGGAAGCGCACCTATACTTACACCAATATTTATCATAGCCTGTAAGCCCAACATTAAAACAATTCCAATTCCTAAATAATACCCAAAAGGATCATTAGTACGTTTTACAATTCTTGCGCCTTGCCAAATAAAAGCAATAAACAAAAACACAACAACCAATGTCCCCAATAGCCCTACTTCTTCTCCAATAATTGATAATATAAAATCAGTATGCGCAGCCGGAAGATAAAATAATTTTTGTACACTTTTTCCTAAGCCGACGCCAAGTATTCCTCCTGACCCTAAAGCAATTTGTGATTGAGACAATTGAAAGCCCGATCCTAAACTATCTTTCCAAGGATCTATAAAAGCGACGATTCTTCTTAAACGATACGGGACCTTAACTACCAAGAAATATAAAGCAGGCACTAATAATGTCATCAAAACAGCCATATATGATGTTTTTATCCCCGATATAAACATCATAATCAAAACTATACTTGCTATTAAGACCGAGTTTCCCAAATCTGGCTGCTTAACAACCAAAAGACAAACCACACCTAATACTAAAATAGGAGGAACAAATCCAACCCAAAATCTTGTTATCTTGCTTTGTTTTCTCGACAAGAAATCTGCAACATAGATTAAGGTAGTTAATTTTGCAAATTCAGAAGGCTGAAAACTAAATGGTCCAACCTTAAACCAACGCCTTGCGCCAAAACTTGCTTTGCCAATGCTAGGAATAAGAACTAAAGCAAGTAAAAGAATTGTAAAAAGCATTAGAGGTTTTGAAAATCTCTTAAGCTCCCTATAATCAAAAAACATCGTAAAGCCCATCAAAACAAAACCAAAACATAAAAACAAAATATGTCTATTTAAGAAATAAGAGCTATCTCCTATTTCTTTAAGAGCATAAATTCCACTTGAGCTATAAATCATTGTAATGCCAATACTAATAAGGCAAGCAACAATAGCTGCAATAGATATCCTAATATTTCTCACGCATTAAACCTTTATCTTGTTTACTATTTCCTTAAAAACTCTGCCTCTATGTTCAAAATTATCAAACATATCAAAACTTGCGCACATAGGACTTAGCAAGACCACATCACCTTCTGATGCACTATCTAAAGACTTTTTGACCGCATCTTCTAAGCTGTCACAATCTACCACTTCTACAACATCAGAAAATGTATCTATTAACTTTTCTTTCGCCTCTCCAATTACAAACATTTTCTTAACACAATCTTTGACCAAATCTTTTAATGGATTAAAATCAATATTTTTATCTCTACCGCCTGCTATCATCAAAATTGGTTTAGCTGTATTATTTAATGCCCAGCGACCAGACTCAGCGGTAGTTGCCTTTGAATCATTTATAAAATCAACTCCAGATATAGTTCTTGTCAGCTCTAATCTGTGTTCAACTCCTTTAAAATTTTTAAAGACTTCTATGCAAACTTGCCCTTCTATATTAAGCGTCTCTGCAACCCTTAACACAGCCAAATGATTAGGATTTTTAACATCTAGAAAATGATCATTAAAATATACAACTTTTGATTTTATTTCAGATTCTAAGGCTTTTAGCCTTTCATCTTTAAAATTCAATACTGCAAAATCTTGCGTGTCTTGATTGAGAAAAATTTGCTTCTTTGCATTAAAATACTCATTTAAATCTTTATGTCTATCTAAATGGTTCTGATTAAAATTCAAAAACACAGAAATATACGGTTTAAAACCTTTTATACAATCTTTAGTTGGATTTAAAGAAAGAGACTCCAATTGAAACGAACTTACTTCAAGAACTATAAAATTTTTAGTCTCTGGATCTAATACATGGCTAGAAAAAGGCGATCCCACATTGCCGCAAAGACAAGCTTTATAACCAGCCTCGACTAAAACTTCACTTATCAAAGTAGATACTGTTGTCTTTCCATTACTACCAGTTATTGCAATAATTGGTTTCTGACAAAACTGATATGCAAATTCTATCTCACCTAAAACCAAGATATCTTTATCCCTTGCCCACTTAACAACATCAGAGTCAAAACGAACTCCTGGACTCAACACAACTAGGTCACTATCCTCTATAAATTCTTTTGTGTGTTCACCTTCCTCTAGAGAAATATCATTCTCTTTAATCCAATCTCTTGTATCTTTATCTAAAAATGGACTTATTGCTTTATCTGTTATTTTAACAACTGCACAAAAATTATTTGCAAGATAGGCTGACGCTATACCACTTTTTTGAGCTCCTATAATTGTTACTCTTTTATTAGCTATATCCAACATATTTTACTATCGAATCTTAAGCGTCATTAAGGCTATAGTGGCAAGAATTATTGCTAATATCCAAAAGCGAATAATAATCTTGGACTCTTTCCAGCCTGACAATTGTAGATGATGATGAAGCGGAGAAACTTTAAATATTTTCTTACCTCGAGTCTTCACAGATAAAATCTGCAGTATTACAGACAAACATTCAATAACAAAAACTCCCCCAATAATAACCAAAAGAAGCTCTTTCTTTATCATAATAGCTATTATGCCAAGTGTTCCACCTAGTGGCAAAGAACCTACGTCACCCATAAAAATGGTAGCAGGATGACAGTTAAACCACAGAAATCCTAAGCTTGCGCCTACTATTGCAATGCAAAATATCGACAATTCTCCAGCTCCAGATATAAAAGGTATAAAAAGATACTCACTAAAATTAATGTGGCCAGTAATATAGCTCAATATAGCCAACGCCATGCCCAAAATCATAACACAACCTATCGCAAGGCCATCTAATCCATCTGTTAAGTTAACAGCATTGGATGTGCCAATCACAACAATTGCAATAAACGGAATATAAAATATCCCTAAATCTAAAATTAAATGTTTAAAAAATGGAAAGCTTAACTTTGTTGAAGTGTCTGGATTAAAATATACATACGATCCTATAAAACAACCTAACATTATTTGCCAAATTAATTTGGTACGTATCTTAAGGCCTCTTTGGCCTTTTCTTTTAAGTTTAATATAGTCATCAATAAAGCCCAACACAGTTAGCCAGAGACAAGTAAAGATGGCAAGAAGAATATATCTATTACTTAAATCAGCCCACAGTAAAACTGATATCAAAATACTTCCTATAACAAAAAGTCCTCCCATTGTAGGAGTTCCTTCTTTAGGCTCATTAAATTTATCTAAATCAGGACAATCTTCTCTTTTTGCTATTTCTTGTATCTTATGTCCTTTTAGCTTACGTATAAAAAATGGTCCGAAAATCAAACAGATAAAAAAAGTTGTTATTCCAGCCATTGCTGCGCGGAAGGTTATATAGCGAAAAATATTAAGGCCAAAAAATACATCTTTAAATTGTGACAAATAATAAAACATTTATTTCTTTCCTCACTTTACTTTCATCAAGAATTCTACTATTCTTTCCATTTTCATTGCTCGAGAACCTTTAACCAATATTACATCGCCCTTAGAACATTCTTTCTTCAGTATTTTCTTTATACCAGATACTGTCGCCTCATGATAAATTATAATACGAGACTGCATCTTAAGAGCTTTATTTATTTGTTTAGAATGCTTACCTGTTGTAATAAGAATATCTATATCAGACTTGGATATTTGCTTACCCGCAAGCTCATGAAGAGCCGCTGACCTCTTCCCTAATTCTAGCATATCAGCGCATACAAATATCTTCTTACCGCGAGTTTTAAAAGAAGACAAAGTATCAACAGCACTTTTTAATGATACTGGATTAGAATTATAAGTATCGTCAATTATGCAAAGTCCGCTCTTTTTTACAATCTTTTGACGGCCAGCACAAAGCTTTAATGCTTTTGAATTAATATTAATATTATTATAGCTAATATTAAACAATCGGCCACAACAAATTGCAGCTAATGCATTGTATATATTGTGTTGTGCTAACTCGTTTAAAGAAAAGCTTTTAGAACTCACGTTAAAAGATAATTTACGATTATCTTTGATTTGTATATTATGTGCCTTATAATCGGCGTCATTATTAATCCCGTAAGAGATAATATTTTGGGTTATCTCCTTATCACATATTTTGCTTAAATACTTATCATCAGAATTTAATATTACGATTCCATTCTTCTTCGCATTCTTAATAAGTTTAAACTTTTCGTTAAAAACACCTGTCGTTGTTTTCAACTTCTCTAAATGCGACTCGCCTATATTTGTAAATATACAGACATCTGGCTTTGCAATCCTGCTTAAATAACTAATATCTCCAGGAGAATTTGTTCCTACTTCAAGCACAATAACTTGATGAGACTTATTGGCAGCAAGTAGAGTTAACGGAAGGCCAAATTGATTATTCTCTGATTTTTTATTTTTCAACACTTTGCATTTTAAGGATAAAACAGATGCTATCATTTCTTTTGTCGTTGTTTTACCTGTACTACCTGTTACAGCTATAACAGGTATATTAAATTTGCTTCTATAGAAACGCGCTATTTGACCCAATGCAATTGTAGTATCTTTAACGAGAATGGCTTTAAGACACTTCTTAAAACAAGCTTTTTGAGATACAATGCAACAACTAGCTCCTTTTCTAAGAGCTGAACCTACAAAATTATGTCCGTCGTAATTTTTACCTTTTATGGCAATAAACAAATCTCCCTTTTTTATCTTTCTAGAATCTATAGACACACCTTTAATATTCAAAGGCTTATCTAGCTTTGACGATATCGGTTTTATTGTTTTTATAATTTCAGCTGCTGTTAACATCAAAATATTCTCCAACAATCTTTCTCTCATCAAAATCTTTTTTTCCATCCTTTAATATTTGATATGTTTCATGCCCCTTACCAGCAAGAACAACAATGCTGTCTTTATCGGCTTTTTCTAAAGCCTTATGTATTGCCTCTTTTCTATCTACAATAACCTCATAATTATCTTTTTTAAAACCAACTATAATATCATCAATAATGCTTTCAGAATCCTCTGATCTTGAATTGTCGCTTGTGACAATAGAAAAGTCAGCTAGCCTGCAAGCTACTTCCGCCATCTGAGACCTTTTTGTTTTATCCCTATCTCCTCCACAACCAAAAACCAAAATGACCTTAGACTCACTAATTTCTTTAATAGCCTTTAAGATATTAAGAAGTGCATCACGAGTATGAGCATAATCAATTATAACTGAATACTCTTGTCTACAGTTAATAACCTCAAGCCTTCCAGGGATTACTTTAAGATTTTCTATTCCTGTTTTTATATCATTTATATTTATCCCTTCAGAAAGACCAAAAGAAATAGCAGCTAAAACATTATATACATTATGATTTCCTATCAAATTAGTCTCTATTTCAGTCTCTATGCCATGCGCAATAAGCTTAAACTTTGTATGAGACATATTAAGCTCAATATTTTCTGCCTTTATATCAGCATCGTTTTCAATACCATAAGTAAGCGTTTTAGACTGCACTATTTCTATAAGTTTACCTGCATAAGAATCATCTATATTTATAATTGCTGTCGAATTTTCTGGAAGACTAGTGAATAATTTAGATTTTGCTAAGAAATAATTTTCCATACTATTATGATAATCAAGATGATCGCCTGTTAAATTAGTAAAGATCGCTTGTTTAAAATTAATTAAATCAACCCGACCTTGATCAAGCCCATGAGATGAAGCCTCCATTACGCAATATTTAATTTTACGGCTTTGCAGCTCTGATAAAAATTTATGATTATCTATAAAACTTGGGGTTGTATTTCCAAAATAAAACGCATCTCCCCCTGCTCTTGCATTAATGGTTCCAACAACACCGCAACTTAAGCCTGCTGCTTTTAAAACAGATTCAATTAAATAAGTTATTGTAGTCTTTCCATTTGTTCCTGTTATTCCAACCACATTTACATCGCTATGTTTACTTACATAAAAACGTTCAACTATATCTCTTAAAAACTTAGCAATATCGTCTACAATTAAAAAGCAAACATTATCATAAGAATCCCTCTTAAACTCTTTATTTTCTGTGGCTACAATTGATGCCCCATTGTTTATTGCATCAGCAATGAAATCTTCTCCATTAGAGGTCTGACCCTTAAGTGCAACAAAAAAACTACCCGCCTCAACCGTCCTTGAGTCACAACTTAAAGATTGTATATCGAGGGATTTAAAACAATCCTCTATACCCTCGCTATGAATTCCTTTTAATAATTGTTCTAATTTCATGAAATAGGCTCGCTTATAATTTTGATAGCTCGCAACTATTTGATTACACGGATTTTAAAAAACGATTGCACAGATTAAACTATTTCTTTAATCGTTGTAATCTATTTTTAATCAATGTAATCAGGTTCTTTCTTCTCCAATTTAATTCAAAAAGAACCTAATTTTTTAAATACCTTAAAATATTTTCAATGACTTCCTTAAAAACAGGCGCTGCAACAGTTCCGCCAAAATAACTTGGCCTTGGATCATCAAAAACTACTATTGCCGCTAATTGTGGATCCTCGGCTGGTGCAAAACCAATAAAACTTGAATAATATCTATTATGAGAATACGTTCCATTTATAACTTTTTGAGCAGTACCTGTTTTTCCTCCCACACTAACACCTTTAATGCGTGCTTTCTTAGCTGTGCCACGTTCAACAACTCCAACTAATATATCCTTTGCTCTTTGTGCTGTATTCAAACTTATTATTCTACTTATAACCTCAGGTTCGAAAGATTTTACAATCTCTTCTTTGCTATCCATTATACCCTTTACAACAAATGGTCGCATATAAACTCCATCATTTGCAATAGCACCTATAGCACAAACAAGTTGCAAGGGAGTAGTTGTTACTTCATGGCCTATGGGAATAGCTCCTATTGAGGTGCCTGACCACACCTTAGGGCTCTTAAATACCCCTGCTACTTCTCCTCCTAAATCTACACCTGTCTTTTCACCAAAACGAAATCTTTTTCCATACTTGTAAATAGTTCGCGCGCCAAGTTTTTGTGCAACTTTAGTAACACCAATATTACTTGATAACTCAAAGACTTCTTGAAAAGTTAACATTCCGTGAGGATGAGAATCATGCAATGTATGGTTTGCAACTCTGTACTTTCCATCTTCGCAAAATATCCTATCGGTTTCAGAAAACATTTCTTCTTCTAAAGCAGCTGAAAGAGCCACTATTTTAAAAACAGAACCTGGTTCATAGACAAAACTTATTGCTCTGTTTGTTCTATCTTCTACACTGCTCTTATTTATATCTTTTAAATTGTATGTAGGTCTATTAACTAGGGCTAGAATCTCTCCAGTCTTAGGATTTATAACTATAATACTAGCAGACTTTGCATTATTGCGATCCATCGCTTTATCTAAAGCTCGCTCAGCAATATATTGAATTGTTTCATCTATCGTAAGGACAATGTGTGCTCCATGCTTTGGTGGAATAAAACTATCTTCAGTCATGAGTTCTCTTCGTTTCGCGTCTCTTAGAACTCTCATTCTTCCAGGCTCACCTTTTAACTCATTATTATATGCTAATTCAAGACCCTCTAAGCCATTATTATCCATTCCCGCAAAACCTATCAAATGTGAAGCTAGACTGCCATTAGGATAGAATCGTTTACTTTCTCTTTTAAACCCTAGGCCTCTTATTTTTCTTTCTTTTATTTTATCAACTAAATCAGAAGAAAGTTTTCGTTTAATCCAAACAAAATATTTATCCTTTTCTAATTTAGTTTTAATTTTGTCAGGATCCATATTAAAAAACCCTGATAGATATTGCACTGCCTGCTCCTTATCACTCTGTTTCATAGATTTTGGATTTGCAAAAAGAGAATAGACAGCTACATTAAAAGCTAGCGGACGCAATTTACTATCATATATAGATCCCCTTATGGGCTCTATGTCTACTAAATAATTATGTTGTTGTTCTGCCAGAGAAGCTAAATGAGATGACTTAAATATTTGTATTAATACTAATTTTATAGAAAAAGCAATAAGACAAGTAATAATAAAAATAAAAATTAGACTAAATCTAAGTACATATTTTCTTATTTGCACTTTATCTGTTCTTTGATTAAGGTTGATTAAAGAATTTACTTACTTACGCTTGCTAGATTTCTTTGAATTTAGCGATAACAAATTTAAAAAAGCATTAGCTCTTTGAACAAGCTCGGGTCGCTTTTTAGATTTATTTTTTGAGCGAAATTCTTTTAGAGTCGGAATACGAACAATGTCTTCAGGATCAACAAAATGCATATCTGAATCTTCAGAAAGCATCTTAATTCCCAAATTATTGGCCGACTTTAAGGTAAGAATATTATATGTTACATTTCCATTTTCTTCAATAAGCTTTCTAATTTGCTTTTCTTTGTCTTTTCCGCGATATGCAAGGTCTGTAATCTTCATCTGCATATGAGTATATACTAGAGCCAACATAGTTATCACACCTATGACTTTTAATAGTCTAACTAATCTCATAAAAAGCTAAATCCTCTCCGCTACTCTAAATCTTGCGCTACGTGCACGCAGGTTTTCATTTACTTCCTTGTCAGTTGGTCTTAAAGGCTTCTTTGTTATTATTTTTGCTTTTAAATCCCCAGCTAAGACCTTAAATTTATTCTTAACAATTTTATCCTCAAGAGAATGAAATGCGATAATGCCTATACGACCACCTGGATTTAAGAAATCAAAACACTTATCCAATACTATCTCTAGTGATTCTAATTCTCTGTTTACTGCAATTCTAAAAGCCTGAACCGTTCTTGTTGCTGGATGTATCTTATATCTTGCCTTCATGCGAGGGATAGCTCTTAGGATAATCTTGCTCAACTGTTTTGTGGTTGAAATGGGTTCCTCCGCCCGCATCAAAACTATTTTCTGAGCTATCCTCTTGTGCCATTGTTCTTGACCGAAATCATTAAGTATTTGAGATATCTCTTGTTCAGATAAAGAATTAATCAAATCAAAAGCAGATATCTTACTTCCCTGATCCATTCTCATATCTATTGGACCATTATGTCTTATACTAAAACCTCTCTCTGCATTGTCTAATTGTAGGCTTGAAAGCCCCAAATCAAGCAATATTCCGTTCGAGAGACTTTATTTCTAAATTGTTTAATACTTTATCTATATTCTTAAAATTGTCCTGTACTAAATCACACCGACAATCATACTGTTCTAAATCTTTTTTTGCCAACTCTAAAGCTTGCTTATCACGATCTATCCCTATCAATCTTCCGTCAGATCCAAGAATCTTTGCTATTTCTTTTGAATGTCCAGCTAAACCCAATGTTCCATCTAAAAATATTGATCCAGGTTTTAAATTTAAATATTCAATTACCTCACCCAACATAACGGGAGTATGAATATTTTGTGTTCCTTGCATCTTAAGATCGTGCCCTTCTGATATTAATTAATTTACCTTTTATAAAATTGCTACTTTAAAACATTTACTAGCTTAAAGATCGAGCATATTTTCTGATATTTCTTCGAAAGAACCACTTGAATTAGAATAAAATTCATTCCAATCTTTCTTGTTCCAAATTTCAATTCTATTTGATACGCCAATAATAACTGTTTCTCTTTTGATATTTGCGTAGTCTTTTAAATACTGCGGAATAATAAATCTTCCCTGCTTATCAGGTGATATATCTGCGGCACCAGAGAAAAACATACGATTAAAATTTCTAGACTGTTGTTTTGTAAACGAAAGGTTTTTAAACTTCTGCTCTTGAATTCTCCACTCGGACTCACTAAACATAAAAATACATTTATCTAAGCCTCTTGTTAAAAAGAATTTCTCAACTCCGTACTCTTTGCATACTTCACGGACTTTCGACGGCAGGATTAGTCTTGCTTTATTATCAATATTATGTTGGTATTCACCGTAGAACATCTAAGAATCCTTATAATAAAGTTTTATTAAAATAATGATACAATTTAGACAAAAGTGCGAATTAGTTAGCACACCACTTTCCACCACTTTGCCCCACTATTGTCCTCAGTATACATATAACAATGGGCTATGTCAATATATAACTAACAATATTTTATCTATATTATTGATACACAACGACTTGTACATAAAATGCGGATTAAATACTACATATTGTATGTTTTAAGTAGTGTTTGGGAGGCTATTTTAGGAGGGGCCTAATTTTCTTCTCATCTCTTTTTATTTGATCGATGAGACGCTTTAAAGTGGGAAATGTTTTTTCTTCTCTAATCTTTTTATAAAATTCTATTACAACGCTTTTTCCATATATATTTTCCTTAAAATCAAAAATATTTACTTCAATGTTTACATCATTCTTATTTTTATTAAAAAATGGCCTTATGCCTACATTTGCCATTCCATTATGCTTATTCTTATCTTTCAAAATTTTAACAGCATAGACTCCGGCTGGAGGATAAATCTTGTTTTTGGGACAAACATTTATTGTTGGATATCCTATCTTCTTTCCACGTCCTGCCCCTTTTACAACTTTTCCCATAAAAGAAACTGGTCTTCCCAAAAACTTACTTGCCTGATCTAGCTTTCCATCTGCAATTAAACTTCGAATATCAGTACTACTTATCTTCAATTCATGTTTTTTATCAAAACAAATTGGATGCACAGTATCTACCTTAAACCCATACTCACTTCCCGCTTCTTTAAAATATTCTAATGTACCTTTTCTTTTTCCTCCAAATCTAAAATCATCTCCAACAAAGACATCTACAGGTTTTATTTTTTTGACTAGATATCTATCAACAAACTTCTCTGGAGTTAAATGAGCAAACGCCTTTGTAAAAGAAATAACTATTGCTACATCTATTCCAAGTTGTTCTATAATCTTTAATCTATAATCTAAAGAAATCATTAACTTTAATTTCTTATTTGGATGCAATACCTGCATTGGATGAGGAGAAAATGTCATAAGCATGCTCGTGCCTTTTATTCTCTTCGCTTTATTTACTGCTTTTTTAATCAATGCCTGATGTCCTAAATGCAAACCATCAAAAACACCAACAACTAAAACAGTTCTCTTAAAACTTTTAACTATATTAGAACTTCCGTATACTACTTTCATTTAGCTCCTCTAAACTAACAGCTTCTTCTATCTTAAACTCACCTACTTTTGTTCGTCTTATCTGAGAAATACAAGCTCCACAGCCTAATTTCTTTCCAACGTCTTCTGCTAATTGACGCACATACGTTCCTTTTGAACACTCTAAAGAAAACTCTACATAAGGACTATTCATCTTGTTCAATACTAAGCTATATATTTCTATATCTCGAGCAGCACGCTGAACTTCTATGCCCTTTCTTGCAAGCTCATAAAGCTTTCTTCCTTTATGTCTAACAGCGGACACCATTGGAGGAACTTGTTGAATCTTTCCAACAAAACTTTCAAACGTATCTTTGACTTGTTGTTCAGTTATATTATCAAATGAAGATTGCTTTATAATTTTTCCTTCTGTATCAGCAGAACTTGTTTCTGTTCCTAAAATAAGCGTTGCATCATACGCTTTATCAAACCCAATAAACTTAGAAGACAGCTTCGTTGCCTTGCCTATCAAAAGGACAAGAACCCCTGTTGCAAGCGGATCGAGAGTTCCTGCATGACCAACCTTTTTTATTTTAAACTTACGCCTTACTCTATCTACTACATCGTGCGAAGTAATACGTTTTGGCTTATCTATAATTGCAATTCCTTCTAGCATAGTTCTCTTTTAATTTCCTTTAATACTTTTCTTTTAGCACTTTTCATTGTATCTACCATTACGCATCCGCTTGCGGCTCTATGCCCTCCTCCAGAAAACTTTTGAGCTATCTTAGCTACATCTACTTTGTTCATAGATCTAAAATTAACTTGAGTACTGTTTCGTTTTACTTCTGTAAAAATAACAAACACTCCAATATCTCTTATAGTACGTATATATCTAAACAATGCTTCTCTTACATCAAATTCACAAGAAAATTTAGATAATGTTCTTTTGCTTAATTCAATAACAGCTACGTTACCTTTAGATGAAACCTTTATAGACTCTAAAACTTTTGTGAGTTTTCTAAAATCAACAATAGATATATTCTCATAAAATTTCTTATATATATTAGAAACAGACAAATTAAATGCCATCAATTCTGACGCTATTCTATGAGTTCCCTTGCCCGTATTCTCATACCTAAAAGATCCTGTATCTGTCATAATGCCTGAGTAAAGATGTGTAGCTATTTCTTTATTAAGTTTAAATTTGATCGTCTTAAAGAATTCGTACAAAACCTCTGCGGTAGAAGACGCATGAGGATACACCAAATTAAATGTTCCAAATGAGTCACTTGTTTTATGATGATCTATATTAATTATGGTTTTGTTTATATCTATCAAGTGCCTGACCTTCCCTATCCTTTTAAGCTCACCGGCATCCACTACAATTAAAACATCATAATTTATTGATTTAAGATCATTTAAACTTTTTGCATTCTTTATTCCGGGCAAAAAATCAAATTTAGTTGAAGCTCTTTTTTCATTTACAATAAATACTGTCTTGCCTAACGAACGCAAATAATAATACAATGCTAATTCTGAACACAAAGCGTCTGCATCAGGATTGACATGAGTACTTATAAAAAATATTTTGTTTTTACTTATCGCTTGGGTTATCTTCTTTATGCTCATCTCTTATTTCCTCTATTGTTTTATCGATACGTACACTGCATTCTATAGTATCGTCGTATAAAAATGACAAATCAGGTGTACGACGTATCTTCATTGCTTTACTTAGCAGACGCTTAATCATGCCTCTTGCAGAATTAAGACCTTCACCTGCTTCTTTTACGTTTTGATTATCGCCTAACACGCTATAATAGATTCGTGCATTATGTAAATCAGGACTCACATCGGCCCTCGTTATTGTTACAAATTGTAATCTAGGATCATTTAACTCTCTTTGTACAATTATGCCTATTTCTCTTTTAACTTGCTGATTTACTCTTTCCATTCTTCCCATTATTTATTTTCCTCCACCTCGGTTATTTCTAAGAAAGCTTATTTAAAATATCATCAGATTTATACCATTCTAAAACAATCTTCTTTTCTTTTTTAGTAATCTGAAACTTTTCTAAATTATCTTCTAATGTTTTTATTTTTAATTTCTTAAACAATGCCGCCATATACATAGCAGACCTACCTATGTTCTTGCCACCTATGTCTTTAAGTCGCAAGTGAAGCTGGCGAACATTTCTTAAACACATCCTAGGACGAAACCCCAAAAACTTCTCTGCGCCAAGTTCTCTTAGACGCTTTAGGCACTTGACGGGGTCATCCTCTTTAAACATTTTTCTAAATTCATTAAAATACCTAGCAGATGTAACGGTGTCTGGTGCATTTTTATCTATTGCCTGCTTTAGCAGTTTTAATGTTTTATTTTCTATTTGAAACCCTAATCTCGCCTCAAACCTTATTGCACGCAATATCCGAGTCGGGTCATCTATAAAACTTTTATTGTGAAGCACTCTTATTTTCTTCTTTTTTAAATCATCTACACCTTTAAATTCATCTATTAAATTACCAAAACTATTTTTATTTATTGATATACCAATCGCATTAATAGTAAAATCTCGTCTAAAAAGGTCGTCTCTCAAAGATCCTAATTCAACATCAGGTAATGCTCCAAGAGTTTTATAACTCTCTTTTCTTGCCATTACAAAATCTATTGATGCACCATTATTTAAAAATAAGGTTGCAGTTTTAAATTTACTATACACAACAAGTCTGCCTTTAATAATCTTAGAAATATTCTTTGCAAAATCAATTGCATCAGAAACAATAGCAATATCAAGATCTAAGCTTTTCTTGTCCAATATAATATCTCTTACAACGCCGCCAACAATATAGGCTCGCTTTTTTAAAGAATCTGCTTTATCGCCTATTTTTTTTATTAAAACTAATTGCTCTTTATCTAAATTTTCTAAATAATTTTTCATCCTACCCTCTTGGGTGAAATTGTTTATGTACTAACTTTAATCTTTCGCGATCTACATGCGTATATATTTGCGTCGTAGATATATCAGAATGTCCAAGCATTTCCTGAACTGAACGAAGATCAGCTCCGTGTTCTAGTAAATGAGTCGCAAAAGAATGTCTTAAGGTATGAGGCTTAATTTCCTTTTTAATTTTTGCAAGTTTTGCATATCTTTTGACAATTTTCCAAATACTTTGCCTGCTTATTTTTTTACCGAGTCTACTTAAAAATAAAGATTGAGAAAAATTTCCTTTAAGCATTTTTTTTCTAACACCCTCATTATATTTTACAATAGATGCTCTTGCGTTCTTGCCGATAGGAACGATTCTTTCCTTTCTGCCTTTTCCAATACATCTTACATAGCCAACCTCTAAATTAATATTTTCTATCTTTAAATCGACTAATTCTGATACACGCATTCCAGTTGCATATAAAAGTTCTAAAACAGCATTGTCTCGAACAGCCTGGGTTCCTCTTCCTTTCGATGCATTTATCATTGACTCAATCTCAGGCAAAGTTAGAACATCTGGAATTCTTTTCCACAATTTTGGTGTTTCAACTAAATTTGTAGGATCCTCTTGTACTAATCTTTCGCGGACTAAAAACCTATGATACATCTTAATAGCTGCAAGCGCCCTAGATATTGAATTAGCAGACAAACCCTTTTGCTTCTGGTCATACATAAAGTCTGTTATATTCTCTCTTTTAATACTCTCTGGACTTTTAATACCTTTTTTCTTAGACAAATACTTGGCATACTTCTTTAAATCTCTTTTGTAAGCAAGCAGAGTATTGTTGGCAAGTCCTCTTTCGACAGCCAAATAATTTATAAATTCTTCAATAAAATTATCCATTTTTATTGTTTATAATTTAAATCTAGCCTTTTATTAAGATTATTTCTTATTGCTTTTGAATTTAGCTCTATTTGTTTTCTTACCCTCGTCATATTTCTTACTTTCGGAGGTTTATTTAAATACTCCCTTATCTCGTACAAATCATTTATAAAACCTGTAAGCTTTTCTTGATCCTCGCCTACTATCCATTTATTCATTTCCTTAAGCTGAACAATCATCTCAGCCAAAAGATATTTCAATCTCTTGTCTGAATCTTCCTTATCAATTGCATTAAGCAAATCTTTTTGCCAAACATTCCACAAAGAATAGCGATATGAGTAGCGCTCCTGAGCAGTCTTTTCTTGTTTTATGTAATCTACTGGTTCAAGAACAGGAATAAAATCATTAGAAGTTACATTCTGCTTTTTCTTTTTTCTTACAAATTTACTTCTAAACGGCTGACACCCTGCCAATGAAAAGACAAAAGTTAAAATAGACAGAACAATAATAAAATTGATACATTTTCGTTTATTCATTTATCATCTCCTTGAAGCTTTGTTCATTTAATATTTTTATACCCAAATCTAAAGCTTTTTTATATTTTGACCCTGGGGCCTCTCCTGCAACTACAAAATCTGTATTCTTACTTACCGAAGATACCACTTCTCCACCTTGAGATTTTATAATAGATGCGGCCTGCGTTCTAGACATAGAACTTAGAGATCCCGTTAGAACAAATTTCTTACCTAACAAACTATCTGAAACTCTTGTCACACTAACTTCTTTAAAATTAATTCCAGCTTTCTTAAATTTATTGATAAGCTTAAACGTTGATGTGCTTTTAAAAAACTCTACTGTAGATGAGGCAATAACATCACCTATTTCATAAATGCTTTCTAAATCCTCTATTCTAGCTTGTGCCAAGTTTTCAAGCGTGCCAAATCTTTTTGCTAAAGTTGCGGCAGCCTTTTGACCTACGTTAGGAATTCCAAGCGCAAACATAAACTTAGACAATGTCTGACTCTTGCTTTTATTTATTGCATCAATCAAATTATCTGCCTTTTTATCTTTAAAAAGATCTAACGTTAGAAGATCGCTTTTATTTAAAAAATAAATATCTGCAATATCAGAAATAAGTTTCTTAGAAAATAACTGCTCAACAACTGACTCTCCTAAACCCTCTATATCCATTGCTCCACGAGATGTAAAATGTATCAACCCTTTTTTAAGCTTATCCGGACAGCTTTGATTTTCGCAATAATACGCAACGTCTTCTTGACTTCTTTTCTTAATAGGACCGCCACAAGAAAGACATTTTTTAGGAATATTAAATAAACCTTTATCTTTAGACGCCTCAACTACTTTTATAATCTTGGGTATTACATCACCCGCTCTTTCAATAAGCACGCGATCACCTTTTTTAACACCTAATCTTTTCACTTCATCAAAATTATGCAATGTAGAGTACGTTATTGTAACTCCCGCACATTCTACTGGTTCTAATTCTGCAACAGGCGTAAGCACGCCTGTTCGTCCTATCTGGACGATAATATTTTTTACTCTCGTTGTTGCTTGTTGTGCAGGAAACTTAAATGCAACTGCCCAGCGAGGACTCTTTAGGGTTGCGCCAAGCTGACTTTGTTGTTTTAAAGAATTAACTTTAATAACAACACCATCAACTTCATAACCTATAGTATCTCTCTTATTTTGATATTCCTGACAATAATCAATAACCTCATCAATCGTTTTGCAAAGTTTGCTATGTTTATCTACACAAAATCCCCATTCTTTCACTGCCTCTAAGAATTCCCATTGCGTTTTAAAACTCTTTCCACCTTCTAAGACGCCAAAAGAATGCACCACACAACTAAGGTTTCTTTTTGCAGTAATACGGGAATCAAGCAACTTAACAGACCCGCTTGTTGCATTTCTTGGATTAGCAAAAACAACATCTCCATTTTTCTTTTGTCGCTTGTTAAGCTCTTGAAAATCTTTTTGGCCCATATAAACTTCAGTTCTTACATCTAAAATATCAGGAAATGACCTGCTGCCTTTTTTTAATAAAAGAGGAACCGAACGAACTGTTTTTATATTACCAGTTACATCTTCCCCCTCTTTTCCATCTCCACGAGTTGCACCCAACGTCAACTCTCCGTTGGTATATGTCAAAGAAGCGCTTACCCCATCTATCTTAAGCTCGACAACATAAGAAGCCGTTTCACCATTAAGCCCCTTTAAAACACGGTTATTCCAGCTTTCAAGTTCAGATATTGAATATGTATTATCAAGCGAATACATTTTAGCGCGATGCATAACCGTACCAGCAGACGAGTCTACTTTTGCACCAATTCTTTGGCTCGGAGAACTTCTACTTTTTAATTCAGGAAACTGAATTTCTATTTCAATAAGTTCTTTTAGAAGATTATCATATTCCTTATCAGAAATAACAGGCGAAGACAGTACATAGTATTTATAGCTATGTTCTTCTAGCTGTTTTGACAATTCTTTTATTCTCTTTTTTGCGCCGTCTTTATTCATGTCTTAATATGCTATTTGAAAACCTACAAATTTACCCTCATAAGGCTTTTGACTAATTTCTTTGTTTCTAATATTGCCTGAAAAATGTTCTTCAATCTCATGACACAATCTGCTTAAATTCTCTTTTTTACCTTCAGCCAATATCTCAACATCTCCAGATGATGTATTTCTAATCCACCCTACCAGATCTAAGCGTGAGGCAATACGCACAACTGTAAACCTAAAACCAACCCCAACAACTGTACCTGAATATAAAATATGCACTTGTATCATTATAATATTTATTTTTATATTAATAATACTATTAAAAGCGTAGTTAACAATAAGTAAGAATTTTAGTTTATCACTAATGATAATGTTCGTCAAACAAGAAAGGAGCCAAGCTCCCTAAGGTGCCTGGCTCCTGTCACTATCTCTTTTGCTATACTTCTTTTACGCCAAATCCTATCTCTGCTTCAGTAACCAACTTATCTTTTACAAAAGCCTGCATTTTCAAGAATCCCAATTTAGGCAACATCTTAACAGTCGTTACTTCAATCCTTAATTGATCGCCTGGTACAACTGGCGCTTTAAATTTAGCATTTACTTTAGCAAGATAATATATAAGATTCTTGCCTTGCATATTTTTGCTATAATAGAAATAAATACATCCAGCTTGTGCCATTGCCTCAATTTGTAAAACACCTGGCATTATTTTTTCTTCAGGAAAATGCCCAACAAAAAAATGTTCATTAACTGAAACATTCTTAATAGCAACAAGTTTTTCGTTTGGCGTTAATTCTATAACCTTATCAATAAGTAAAAATGGATATCTATGCGGAATAATTTTCTGAATTTGTTGAATATCTAATTCCATAATATGCGTTCCTTTCAATTTTAGAGATCCCGACAAGTCGCTAAAGCGTCTGTCGGAATAAATTCGAGCAAAAAACTTACGCTCGCTTTGCTCCGTAAGCTATGCTCTCATTTACCTTTTGTCTTCTTATATGAATATGGATTTAATTTTTCATCTTTGGCTTGCGCAAATAAATATTTAGCTAAAATATCAGTCTCAATATTTATAGTATCTCCCTTTTTCTTAATTCCTAGGTTTGTAACCTCCAAGGTAAAAGGAATAAGATAAACAGAAAAATCATTCTTTCTTACATCACCTACCGTTAAACTTACACCGTCTAAAGAAACTGATCCTTTTTGAACTATATATTTCGATAATTCTTTATTAATACTAATCCGTATCTCAGTATAATTCTCTCCTGTAATAATCTGCGTTATTTTTCTAACATTATCAACATGCCCTGAAACAAAATGACCACTTATTCTATCATTCATTCTTAACGCTCGCTCTAAGTTCACCTTTACCCCTTTTGTCGCAACACCTAATGTAGTCTTCTGCATTGTTTCAAGCATAATATCAAAAGTAAGTACACCTGTCTTAACTTTTACAACCGTCAGACATACCCCATTAACAGATATGCTATCACCTTGCTTTGTGCCTCTAAATACTTTTTTAGCCTTAATATTTAAGACGCATAAATTCTTTTTATGAATAACGCTTTGAACAACACCAGTTTCTTCAACTATTCCTGAAAACATTTATCAAGCCTTTCTTGTCGTACAAAAATATAACATTGTAATATTAATTTATTTACTCCAAGGAATCTTCGCCTTTCTAAATCATTTAAGGTTGCGAAGCTTTCTTACATAACCCACAATAAGGGTATCTTTATATATCTTCTTAATTTCTGCATTTCTTAAATTAAGAGACTTACATATTTTACCTAAATCATAGATTCCTGCCTTCGCAGGAATGACAACTGGAACTGCTGAATCTAATGCCTTTTTATCATTAATAATCTTGGGTGCAACGTAAATGTTTAACTTATCTACCAAACTTAGTTTTATAGCATTGCTTAAAATCTCTCTGCCACCCTCTATTAGAATACTCATAATTTGTAATTTGGCAAGTTCTTTAAGGAGCCATTTTAAATTTACTTTTCCATTCTTTGCAGGAGAAACAATAACATTAACACCCTTTTCTCTTAGCAGTTTAATCTTTTTAATCTTAGCCTTATTTGTTGTAGCTATAATACAATTTTTCTTCGCTCCTACAAAAATCTTAGCACTTTCAGAAATTCTTAAAGATGAATCAATAACTATTTTCTTTAAACTCTTATTTTTTACACCAGTCAGTCTTGGATTATCTTTTATAACAGTATTTATTCCAACCGCTATAGCATCAAAATTATCACGAAGCGCTCTGGCATAATCTCTTGTTTTCTTCGTCGTTATCCATGGCTGTTTAAGCCTAGGACTTGTAATCTTAGAATTCAAACTTTGTGCTGACTTTCCGACTACAAATGGCATCTTATGCTTTATATATTTTGCAAAAGCTTCGTTCAATCTTAAGCATTCATCCTTTAATATTCCTACCTCAACTTTAATACCTGCTCGTCTTAATTTAGAAATTGATTTGCCAGAAGTAAGAGGATTAGGGTCTTTCATACCAATAATAACTTCTTTTATTTGAGCCCCAATTATAGCGTCAACACACGGTGGTGTTTTTCCATGATGAAAACATGGTTCAAGCGTAACATAAAGTGTTGCACCGGAAGCATCTTTACCTACTTTCTTTAAGGCAATTGCTTCGGCGTGAGCAAGTCCAAACTTTTTATGATATCCACTTGCGATAACTTTATTATTTTTAACAATTACAGCTCCTACCATAGGGTTCGGAGACGTGTTAAATGCGCCTAAAGATGCTAACTTTAAGGCTTTTTGCATATAACAATTTTTATCTTTAGGCTTTATCATTTATTTTTTGTTTTAACATTTCGACTAAGTCATACGGCATTTTTATCATGCCAATCTGTTCAAATGTTTTTGAAGCACCATGAGCATCAGAACCGCCTGTTAAAATAAGATTATGTTTCTCAGCAATCTTTTCATAAAACTTAATAATATTCTTTGATGCGCCACAATAATATACTTCAATTCCATCTAAACCTGCCTTTACAAGTCCTGGTATTATCTCATCAGCGCCTGTCACCATAGGATGAGCGAACACTGAAGCCCCTCCTGCATCATGAATCAATTTTATAGCTTCAGCTGGGGTTTGCTTATATTTAGCAACATACGCTGGGTCACCTTCTCCGATATATTTAGAAAAAGCTTTTGCTGTAGTCGTTATCCATCCCTTTTTCTTTAAGGTAAGCGCCAAATGGGGTCTACCAACAGAATTTGATCTAGCTAAATCACAAACCTCATCTAAAGTTATATTATCTATTCCAAAAACTTGATTTAATTTCTCTATCATCTCTTTCATTCTTGCAATTCTAGAATCTTGAATGGAAACCAATTTCTCCATAAAATCATGACCTGGATTTCTTAAAAAATATCCCAAAATATGTATATCGCGTCCATTGATTTCAGACGACAATTCTATTCCTGGAATTATTTCAAGATCTAACCCTTCTGCTCTTTTTAAAGCAGGCTCTACACCTTCTATTGTGTCATGGTCTGTTATCGATATACAGCTTAAGCCATTTCTGCTTGCTTGTTCTACAACTTCTTCAGGAGATAAACTACTATCAGAGTAAGAGGTATGAATGTGGAGGTCCGCATATTTGCTCATATATTTTTTACTTTAAACCTAAAACTTCTACTTTGTGGATTTTATCTAGAACTCCATTAACAAATTTGCTTGAGTTTAAATCGCCATACTTCTTGGCTAACTCAACTGCTTCATTAATAGTTACCTTCGGTGGGATATCTTCTGCATATAAAAGCTCAAAAACACCTATTCTCAAAACGCTTTTATCTATGACAGCCATTCTTTTTATCTGCCAATTTGTTGCAAAAGATGATATTTTATCATCAATCTTTTCAATATTTTCTTCTATACCCTTCGTCAATCTTTTTGAAAACTCATGTATAATATCGTCTTTAGATTCTTTCTCTTGCCAGAAACTATCAGAAACTACACTAATTTCTCTGGAAGCAATCTCAGCTTGATATAAAATCTTTAAAACACATTCACGTGATTGACTACGTTTTCTCATAAAAAAGATTTCACAGATCTAAAAAATGATTACACCGATTAATATTATTTATTAACAAACAAATCTTTTAACAAAGCAACTCTTGTCTCCAAAATTGACCAATAACCCTACTTTTAATTTAGCAGCCTTTAAATAAGAAACGATCTGCTGTCTAAATATTGGAGGAACATCTTTTGCTAAAGCCTTTACCTCTACTATTACCTTATCTTCAACAATTAAATCTAATCTAAAAGAACCAACTTTTTCATTATCAAAATATACAGAAAAATCTTTTTCTTTAATACATTTTAATCCATCTTTTTCTAAGACTAAAACAAGAGCATTATGATATATTTTTTCACTAAAACCTGGACCAAGCTTATTATACACTTGATAACAACAGCCTATTATTTCTTTAGTCAAATGATCATTAATCAATATCCGTGCAATCTTTTTTCTTATCAGTGCAATCTTTTTTCTTATTTGACTTTTTTATCTATTCTCTTTAAAACACTTATCATTTCTAAAGCAGCAAAAGCTGCGTCTCTACCTTTGTTCTCGCCACCATCTTCGGAAGAACGTTTATAGGCTTGATCAACAGTTTCTGTTGCTAAAACTTCAAAAATAATTGGTTTTTCAGTACTTAATGACGCCTTTGCGATACCTTCTGCAGCTCCTTGAGCAACCAATTCAAAATGCAATGTCTCTCCTCTAATAACTGCGCCAAGACAAATAACAGCATCTATTTTTTCTTTTTTAGCTAATTTACAAGCTGCTATCGGTATTTCAAATGCTCCAGGAACCCACACAACTGTAATATTGCTTTTACTAACTCCTAAATCAATAAGCTCATCTAAACAGGCATCCAAAAGACGATTAGTAATAAACTCATTGAATCTTGATATGACAATACCTATTCTTCTAGCTTTGCCTTTTGGCTTTCCTTCTAAAACTGTTCCTGCTTTTTTTGACATTCCTAACATATAAATAATTCCAAATGATAAACAACAAATAACAAATAAATACCAAAAAACAAATGAACAAATTCAAAACATTTGAAATTTGAAATTTGAAATTTATTTGGATTTTGAATTTTGGATTTTGTCATTTTATAGTATGTGTCCTAATTTTTCTTTTTTAGCTTTTAGATATTTTTCATTAACTTCATTATGAGGAACTTGTAGAGGTACTCTCTCAGAAACCTTTATTCCATATCCTTCTAAGCCAACTATTTTTCTAGGATTATTAGTTAAAAGCTTCAAATCTTTAACGCCTAAATCGACTAAGATTTGTGCGCCTAAACCATAATGACGAAGATCTGCTCCGAAACCTAGAGCTTCATTTGCCTCAACAGTATCCATTCCTTCGTCCTGAAGATTATAAGCTTTAAGTTTATTAATAAGACCTATGCCTCTTCCTTCTTGTCTCATATAAAGAAGCACACCTGATCCATTTTCACTAATAGCTTTTAATGCATTGTTTAGCTGATCTTGGCAATCACATCTTAATGATCCAAAAACATCTCCTGTTAAACACTCAGACTGAACTCTTACTAGCACTGACTCTTTTCCATCAACTTCTCCTCTTACAAGTGCTATATGAGTTGAATCATCTATTTTAGATTTATACGCTATCATTTTGAAATCGCCATATTTTGTAGGAAGGGTTGTTTCAATTGCTCTTTCTACAAGCTTTTCTCTTGTTCTTAAATATTCAATCAAACTATCTATTGTACAAATTTTAAGATTATGCTTCTTTGAGAAAATCTCTAAATCTTTTGTACGAGCCATCGTTCCGTCTTCATTCATTATTTCACAAATAACTCCAGCCGGAGAAAGACCAGCTAGTCTTGTTAAATCAACAGATGCCTCTGTATGTCCTGCACGAATTAAAACACCACCATTTACAGCTCTTAAAGGAAATAAATGTCCTGGAGTAATTAAATCAGCTGGTTTTGATTTAGGGTCTATCAAAACCCTAGCAGTATAAGCACGATCAGCGGCTGATATTCCAGTTGTTATGCCTTTAGAGGCATCAACTGAAATAGCCCAACCAGTATCACAAGGTTGATGTCTATTGCTCACATGAACTTTCATTGGATGAAGATCAAGCTCATCTAGCCTATCTTCAGTCATAGGAGTACAAATTAGTCCTCTTGCTTCTTTTGCCATAAAATTTATATGTTCAGGAGTAATGAATTCTGCAGCGCAAAGAAGATCTCCTTCGTTTTCGCGACCCTCATCGTCCATTACAACAATCATTTTACCAGCTTTTAAATCTTCTAAAACTTCTTCAATCGTGTTAAACATAATGCCTCCATTTAAAAGTTATCATTTCAAAACCCAAATAACATCAATAAGCTCAAAATACCAATACTACCAATATTGCCAACCAAATACCAATTCCCAAATTAAAAACCAATGCTTTTTTATTTTTGAATTTTGGATTTATTTGGAATTTTGTAATATTTTGACTTTGGATTTTATCATATATTACTCTTATTAATACTAATAATTATTGATTAATGGGGTAATATATTCTAAATGTATGCGGATGTCAAGAAATTAAAAGGGATCATAAAATGACCTCCGATTACACGGATTAAATTCAGATTACACTGATTAAAACAATTACTATTATCCATGTAATCATCTTTTAAAATCTGGGTAATCAGGTTATTTCTATCAAGATTCATATCAAGAAATAACCATTAAAA